>JBAUSF010000319.1:0-18986 GCA_049581565.1 Acidimicrobiales bacterium | reverse complement strand
TTCGAAGATGGATGGCCTGCAGTGGGAGGCGCCCAACTTCGATACGTCACTCGGCGCCTATGTGATGCCCCTCGAGACGCAGTTCTATATCGGCTTCTACAACAAGAAACTCTTCAAAGAGGCCGGCATCACGAGCGTGCCCACGGACTGGGCACAGCTGTTCGCGGACTGCAAGCTCCTCAAAGCCAAGGGGATCCAGCCCCTCGTCTACGGCAACGGCGGACAGGCCATCAGCACCGAGTTCTACCCGTGGTACGACATGAGCTACCTGATGATCGGCGCCCACCCCTTGGCGAGTTGGAAGGATCTCTACGACGGCGCGATGCCCTGGACCTCGGCGACGAACGTCGCCCAACTCGAGAAGTGGGCGGAACTCCAAAAGGATGGCTACACGAACAACGACGTCTTGACGAACACCGCCAACATCCAGCAGTTCGAAAAGGGCAAGGCGGCGATGCTCGTGGACGGCACGTGGGACACCGCCCAGTACACGAGCACGATGGGCACGAACGTGGCTGCCTTCGTTCCGCCGTACTCCAACACTCCGATCAACGGCGTGGTCGAGTACCCGGGTGACGGCTTCTCGGTCATGAAGTGGTCCAAGCACAAGACCGAGGACTTCCAGTTCCTCGACTTCTTGACGACGACGCAAGCGGGCAACATCATCAACCAGGCGGGCCTCATCCCTGACATCTCGGGCATGACCACGACCAACCCGGTGAACCAGGAGATGTTGAACTTCGTGAACGTCCAACACATGACGCCGTACCCGATGATGGACAACTACGTCCAGGTGAACGTCGGCAACGCTGCCGACAAGGTCCTGCCGGCCGTGCTCGGGAACCAGGAGAAGGCGCTCGCCGCGTTGCAGAACATGGCCCAGGCCTGGCAGCAGCTCCCGGCCGCTCAACGCAGCAAGAAGGACTTCGCGGGATAGCCGCGTGTGCCGCCCCCACCCGGTTCGACCCCGAACCGGGTGGGGGCGGCCATTTAATCTGAATGGAACCCCAGTGAACGACGTACCCGCATGAGCGCAACCCTCTCTACCCCGCCACGAGCCCGTCGCATGACGCTCCGTCGGCGTCGCCAGGTGGCGGGCTTCTTCTTCGCCCTCCCCGCGATGGCTCTCGTGATCGGTTTCATCGGCGTGCCGATCGGCCAGGCCGTGTACTACTCGTTCACCACCTGGAACGGCATCACGTCCACCTGGATCGGCACGTCGGCCTGGACCCAGGCGTTTCACAACTCCAACCTCTGGACGGCACTGCAAAATAACGCAATGCTGCTGCTCGCGGTGCCCTTCGCGCTCGGACTGCCGCTCTGCATCGCCGTTCTCTTGCACCAGCGGGTTGCCGGATGGAAGATCTTCCGGTCGATCTACTTCTTGCCCACCGCGATCTCGTGGGTCGTGCTCGGACTCGTCGCCGAGCGCTTCTTCGCCTACCAGGGATCGCTCAACTCGATCATCCACTTCTTCGGCTTCTCCCACGTCAACACGAACATGCTCGGCTACGAGTCGACGGCCCTCAGCGCGCTCGGCATCACCTTCGTCTTCACGATGATCGGCACGAACACGATGCTGTTTCTCACGGGCCTCGCGACGCTCGACCCGAGCCTCGAAGAGGCTGCGCGCATCGACGGGGCGGGACGCTGGCGCATCTTTCGCAGCATCACGCTCCCCCATCTCGCCCGCTTCATCCAACTGGCCTTCGTCATGACGGTCATCGCGCTGTTCTCCGCGCTCTTCAGCCTCATCTTCGTCATGACCGGCGGCGGTCCCGGATATGCCACCACGACCATGGAATTTCTCATCTACCAGACCGGATTTGACCAAGGTGCCTTCGGCACCGCCGCCCTCTACGGCCTCATCCTCTTCGTCTTGACGGCGATCGTGGGAATCGTCCAACTTCGCCTGATCGGATCGAACGAATGACCGTGCTCTCTTCTCCGCCGACCGTACCCGACACCCCCGAAGAACCGATCCCCCCACCGCACCCCAAGCGCCCGAAGCTCGGGCGGTGGATTCTCTTTGTCGTGATGATCGGCATCGCGATCGTCATGCTCTATCCGTTCTGGGTGATGATCGTGACCAGCCTCAAGTCCGAGAACCAGTTCCTCGCCGGGGGCGGGTTCTCCTGGCTCAGTTGGAAGGACCTCTCGTCAACCATTCCCGTCCTCCAAGAGGTGCTGAGCTCGACGATCGTGTGTTCCGCGTCGATCCTCGTCATCCTGCTCGTGGGGCTGCCCGCCGGATTCGCCTTCTCGAAGCTGCGCTTTCGTGCCTCGACGGTCGTCTTTCTCGTCATCGTGAGCGCCATGATGGTCCCCCTGCAGGCGATCCTCATGCCCGAGTTCGTGAACGTCACCAAGCTCGGGCTCACGGGCGGTTACTTCGGAGCCATCCTCGTCTACGCGTCCCTCGGCACTCCGTTCTCGGTCTTCCTCTTCACGACGTACTTTCGCGGAGTGCCCGACGAGCTCATCGAGGCGGGCATCGTCGACGGCCTCGGATACTTTGGCGCACTCTGGCGCCTCGTTGTGCCCATCGCCATTCCCGCCATCGCGACGGTCACGGTCTTGCAGTTCATCCAGATCTGGGACGACCTGCTCGTCGGACTGCTCTTCATCCAGAACACGTCCGAACGGCCCATCACGGTCGGCCTCGCCGTACTCGCCGCCGGACGAACCACGTCGATCCCCGAGCTCATGGCGGGATCACTCATCAGCGCGCTGCCCGCGATGGTGGTCTACCTCATCTTCCAGCGCTACCTCGTTAAGGGCCTCACGATGGGCATCGACCGATGACCCTTCGACCGGGCCCGCATAAAGGAGAATCACCCCATGGCTGAGATTGACTTCGACGGCGTCACGAAGGTCTTCGGTGACGGGCCCCCGGCGGTCGACCGACTGTCGCTGCACGTGAACGACGGCGAGTTCATGGTGCTCGTCGGACCATCGGGGTGCGGCAAGACAACGGCTCTTCGGATGCTCGCAGGCTTGGAGGAGATCACCTCGGGCACGCTCAAGATCGGCGACGCGGTGGTGAACAACACGTTGCCGAAGGACCGCGACGTCGCCATGGTGTTCCAGAACTACGCGCTCTACCCGCACATGTCGGTCGAAAAGAACATCGGGTTTGCCCTCAAGATCCGCGGAGATTCGAAGGCCGAGATCAAGCGCAAGGTCACCGAGGCGGCGTCGATCTTGCGACTCGAGAACTACCTCGACCGGCGCCCGAAGGCGCTCTCGGGAGGCCAACGCCAGCGCGTCGCGATGGGTCGGGCCATCGTGCGCAACCCCCAGGCCTTCTTGATGGACGAACCGCTCTCGAACTTGGACGCCAAGCTGCGCGTCGAGATGCGCCTCGAGATCGCGCGCATCCAGCGCCTCCTCAACGTCGCAACGGTCTACGTTACCCACGATCAGGTTGAGGCGATGACCATGGGCGACCGCGTGGCCGTCATGCGCGACGGCAAGCTCCAGCAGGTCGACACCCCACAAGACCTCTACGATCACCCCGTCAACGAGTTCGTCGCGGGCTTCATGGGCTCTCCGCCGATGAACCTTCTGCACTGCCAGGTACGCGCCAGCGCGGACCGCGTCGACGTGGTCCTCGGCGATCAAGTGGTCGAGCTGCCGTTCAGCTACGCGGCCACACATAACCTGCCGAGCAGTGGCGCGGACGTCGTGCTCGGTATACGCCCCGAGGACGTCGTCGTCACTGACCCCTCGAGCTCGAACACCATCAAGACGCGCGTGGAGCGTTCCGAAGCCCTCGGATCGGAGATCCTCGTACATCTCTCTCATACCGACGTGCTCGACGACACGCTCAGCGCGGGTGAGCGTCTGCGCCAAGCAATCGCCCGGCGAGCGACGCTCATCGCCAAGATGGGTCCCCGCGTGAAGGTGACGGCTGGCGACGTGGTCTCGGTGCAGATCTCGCCCGACCACGTACACTTCTTTGACGCAGAATCGGGAGCGACGCTGCGACGAAACCGATGACAATGCCGCACGACCACCCCACCCACCCAATCCCCGTCGTCAGCGTCAATCCCGCGAGCGGCGAAGAGCGCACCCTCGACGTCAACGAGACAACCCCCGAGGAGGTGTGGCACCTCGCCGGGCGCGCAGCCGAGGTCGCGGCGGACTACGCGAGCCGTCCGCTCGCCTGGCGGGCGAGACTGCTTCGCGCCATGGCCGACGAGCTGGAAGCGAACGCGGTCCCCCTCGTAGAGGTCGCGCTTCGTGAAACGGCTCTCACCCGACCCCGCCTCGAGGGCGAGCTCCGTCGCACGGCATTCCAGTTCCGGTTCTTTGCGGACGTCGTTGTTGAAGGAGCGTTCCTGCACGCCTCGATCGACCATCCGACCGACTCGCCGATGGGGCCACTTCCCGACCTGCGCCGCGTGCGCGTGCCACTTGGTCCGGTCGCCGTGTTTGGCAGCTCGAACTTCCCCTTCGCCTTTTCCGTGCCCGGCGGCGACACCGCTTCCGCGCTCGCGGCGGGCTGTCCGGTCGTCATCAAAGCCCACCCCGCCCACCCCGAGACGAGCCTCGCGACCTTCGGCGCACTCTCGCGGGCCGCGCGCTCGTTCGACTTCGATGACGGCCTCGTGGCCCTCGTCTTTGGCTTTGACGCGGGCGTGGCGCTGGTGGAGGCGCCCGCGATCTGCGCGGTCGGTTTCACGGGTTCGGTCCCCGCGGGACGGGCGCTCTGGGCTCGCGCCAATGCCCGTGCGACCCCGATTCCGTTCTTCGGTGAGCTCGGCTCGGCTAATCCCCTCGTCGTCACGCGAGGAGCGGCACGGGAGCGAGCGGGCGAGATTGGTGAGGGCATTGCGGGCTCTATCACGCTCGGCGTCGGCCAGTTCTGCACGAAACCGGGTCTACTCTTCGTACCGCAGGACAACGCCGGTGACGAGCTCGTTCGCTCCCTCGTCAACTCGCTCGAAAAGCTGTCGTCGATGACGATGTTGAGCGCCAGCATCGCGTCCCACTTCCGCTCAGGCGTGGTCTCGATCGCGGGCGTCGGCGGCAATCATCGCCTCCTTGACACGCCCGAACCGGGCGAGGACGCCCTCGTGAGTGCGCACCTCTTTGAAGTGGGCGCGACGCTCTACGCGGATCCGTCGTCGCGAGGGCTGCGTGACGAGTGCTTCGGACCTGTTGCGGTCGTGATTCGCTATGCGAACGACGACGAGCTTGCGACTGCACTGTCGGTCACCGAGCCGGCCCTCACCTTCAGCGTCTTTTGCACGACGGGCGACGAGGATGCCGCCTGGCTCATCGAGGTCGCCCAAGCCAAGGCCGGCCGCGTCGTCGTGAACGCGTTTCCTACCGGCGTCGGGGTGAGCTGGTCGATGCAACACGGTGGTCCGTGGCCGTCGACGACGTCACCGTCGGCAACGTCGGTCGGTGCCGCGAGTATCGACCGCTGGATGAGGCCGGTGACGTTCCAGGGCGTTCCCGCGGACCTTCTGCCTGAAGCGCTGCGCGACGACAACCCGCTCGCTATTCCCCAGCGCGTCGACGGCGTTCGTTAACGCTGCGGTTGAGGAAGCGCTGCGCGCACGTCGTCCGCGCGACGGCTCAACGTGGCGGCGAGTTCCACCACGCCCTCGGCGCCGCAGCGTTCGAGCCAGTTCGCGAGCATGAGATAGCCGTCTTGGGTCAGGACTGACTCGGGGTGGAACTGAACGCCCTCGAGATCGAAGGAACGATGACGGATTCCCATGATCAGACCGTTGGAACGCGCCGTGACCTCGAGCTCGCGAGGAAGCCCCTCGTCGAGCACCACGAGCGAGTGGTAGCGGCCCACGATCAGGGGATTCGAGACGCCGCGAAAGACGCCGGTGTTGTCGTGGGTGACGATGCTCGCCCGCCCGTGCAGCAGTTCGGGCGCGGCCGAGACCACTGCGCCGAACGCCTCGCCGAGAGCCTGGTGGCCGAGGCAGACTCCGAGCATCGTGAGCTCGTCCTCCGCGCAGTAGCGAACGAGTTCGAGGCAGTTGCCGGCGGCGCGGGGGTGACCGGGTCCCGGTGAGATCAGGACCCCGTCGACCGAGAGCGCCGCGACGTCGCGCGCGCTCACGTCGTCGTTTCGACGCACGATGACCGTTGCGCCAAGCTCTCCGAGGTACTGGACCAAGTTGTAGACGAAGGAGTCGTAGTTGTCGACCACGAGAATGGTGGGGCCACCGGACATGGTTCGTATCTTACGGGGCCTGTCGATAACCTTTCGCTATGGAACCCCTCGCACTCGATACGTTCCTCGACCTTGTCGACGAGGGCTTTAACGTGGTGCCGCTGCACGTCACGTTGCAACTCGACCGCGAGACGCCGGTCTCGCTGTATCAGCGCGTGCAGGACCGAGCGATCTTCCTGCTCGAGAGCGCCGCGCTCGGCGAGGCGACGGGTCGCTACTCCTTCATCGGCCTCGATCGTCGGTGGCGCCTGACGACGAGAGACGCGACCACGATCGTCGAGGGTGCGACTGAGCGCGAGAGCGAGCTCTCTCCGCTCGTCGAGCTCCGTCGACTGCTCGCGAGCTACCGAACGTACGTGTCGGGCGAGCTGCCCGACTTCATCGGCGGCGCCGTTGGCTTTGTGACCTACGACTACGTGCGCCGCCTGGAACGCCTCCCCGGGCGCGAGAGCGAGCCCACCTGGCCCGACGTCGACTTTTCCTTTCCCGACGCCGTGCTGATTTGCGATCACCTTCGTCACTCCACGACAGTGGTCGTGCTCGCCATCGCCGAAGATGACAATCCGCCGATGGTGTACCACCGAGCGATCGAACGGCTGAACGAGCTCGTCGCGCTTCTGCTCGGACCGCCTCCCCACGGCGACCCCATTACCGAGCGGCTCGTCGCGACCGCGCCGCAACAGCGCGAAACGATTGACGTGCTCGCACTCGCCGAGGAGCTGTCAAACTTCTCGCTCGCCGCCTACAGTGACGTCGTCGAACGCGCGAAGAAGTACATCGTCGCGGGCGACATCTTCCAAGTCGTCCCGAGCCAGCAGTTTCGTCGCGCGAGCACCGTCAACCCGCTCACCCTCTATCGCGTGCTGCGCGCGCTCAACCCCTCGCCGTACATGTATCTGCTCGACTCGGGCGAGCATCAGATCGTCGGGGCGTCGCCCGAAATGCTGATGCGCGTGCACGACGGCGTCGTGAGCACCCGACCGATCGCCGGCACTCGTCCACGCGGCGACAGTGACGCGGAAGACCTCGCGCTCGAGGCCGAGATGCTCGTCGACGAGAAGGAGATCGCCGAGCACGTCATGCTCGTCGACCTTGGCCGCAATGACGTTGGCCGAGTGGCGACCCCGGGCAGCGTGCACGTCGAGCGACTCGCCCACGTCGAACGCTTCTCTCACCTCATGCACCTCGTCAGTCACGTGGACGGAGAGCTGCGAGAGGGACTCGACGCCTTTGACGCCTTCAACGCCCTCTTTCCTGCGGGCACCCTCACCGGGGCACCGAAGGTCCGCGCGATGGAGCTCATCGACGAGTTCGAGCCCGTCTACCGCGGACCCTACGGCGGCGCGGTTGGCTACTTCTCGCTGTCGGGCAACGCCGACTTCGCCATTACGATCCGAACACTTTCCCTTCGCGATGGCGTCGCCACCGTGCAGGCGGGCGGGGGTGTCGTCGCCGACAGCCAGGGTGACCGCGAGTTTCGCGAGTGCCTCAACAAGGCGTCCGCGCCGCTGCTCGCACTCGCTATCGCTGACGCGTAACTCCCTTCCTCGCCCCTGGGAGCGAGGGGACTTCGACCTATGCTCGACGTTGATATCAGAGTGACCAAGGAGGCGCCGTGGACGAAGAATCTGCGCGCGAGCGCTGGCGGCGTCTCTACGAGAAGTCACCGCTTCGCTCGAACGACTTCGAAACCATGTCGGGCATCCCGCTCGCCCCGGTCTACGGACCGCCCGACGCCGAGTATCCGGGGCTCTACCCCTACACCCGAGGGGTCCACGCCTCGATGTATCGCACGAAGCTCTGGACGATGCGCATGTTCGCGGGATTTGGCACCGCCGTTGACACCAACGAGCGCTTCCGCGAGATCATCCGCTCCGGCGGCACGGGACTATCGACCGCCTTCGATATGCCCACGCTGCTCGGACTGGACAGTGACGATCCCATGTCGATCGGCGAAGTGGGGCGTTGCGGCGTGGCGATCGACTCCCTCGCCGACGTGAGGGATCTCTTTGCGGGCATCGACCTCTCGAACATCACCACCTCGATGACCATCAACTCCCCGGCCGCGGTGATGTTGGCGCTCTTCGTCGCTCAGGCTGAAGAGTCTGGCGTCGAGCGTTCACGCCTCGGCGGTACCCTTCAGAACGACATCTTGAAGGAGTACCAGGCTCAAAAGGAGTTCGTCTTCCCGCCGCGCCAGTCGATGCGGCTCGTACGCGACACCATTGCCTTCACCGCCGCCCAGATGCCGAAGTGGAACTCGATCTCGGTGTCGGGTTATCACATCCGCGAAGCGGGCTCGACGGCCGCCGAAGAGCTCGCCTTCACGCTCGCCAATGGATTCGCCTACGTGGAGCTCGCGCGCACCGCCGGACTTGGTGTCGATGACGTTGCACCGCGGCTCTCGTTCTTCTTCAACGCGCACATCGACTTCTTCGAAGAGATCGCAAAATATCGCGCGGCCCGTCGTCTGTGGGCAAAGTGGATGAACGAGCACTACGGCGCGACCGACGAGCGATCGCTCCAACTGCGTTTTCACACCCAAACTGCGGGGGTGTCGCTGACGGCCCAGCAACCCGAAATCAATATCGCTCGCACCGCGATCGAAGCGCTCGCCGGCGTGCTCGGGGGTACCCAGTCGCTGCACACGAACTCCATGGACGAGGCTCTCGCTCTCCCTTCCGAGAAGGCGGCCCGCATCGCGCTGCGCACACAGCAGATCATTGCGCACGAGACCAACGTCGCCAATGTCGCCGACCCCCTTGGGGGCTCGTGGTTCATCGAGGAGCTCACCGACGAGATGGAGCGGGAAGCTGATCTGCTCTTCGCCCACATCACCAAGCTCGGCGAGGGGTCCATGCTCGAAGGGTGCATCCGCGGCATCGAAGAGAACTGGTTCCAGGGACGTATCGCAGATTCGGCGTACGAGCTCGAACGATCCTTCAACACCGGTGAACGAATCGTCGTCGGGGTCAATGGGTTCCTCGAGGGCAACGATGACGACGACCTCGCTACCATGCGCATCACTAATGAAGACGAGCGCAAACAGATCGACCGACTGCGCGAAGTTCGATCGACTCGCGACCAGGCCCGAGTCGATCACTCGCTCACCCGCCTGCGTGACGAGGCGGCCGACCCCGAAATCAACCTGATGCCGGCACTGATTGAGGCGTCCAAGGCCTACGCCACCGTCGGAGAAATGATGTCGACGATGCTCGACGTGTTCGGACGCTACGTGGAGGTCCCCACGCTGTGAGCGTTCGCGTGCTGGTCGCCAAGGTCGGCCTCGACGGGCACGATCGTGGCATCAAGGTTGTCGCCCGTCTCCTTCGCGACGCGGGAATGGAAGTGGTCTACACCGGGCTCTTCCAAACGCCCGAGACGGTAGCCTCAGCCGCCATCCAAGAAGACGTCGACGTGGTGGGACTGTCGATGCTGTCGGGCGCGCACCTCACCTTGGCGCCGCTCGTCGTGACGGCATTGCGCGAGCGGGGCTCGGACATTCCCGTGGTGCTCGGTGGCATCGTCCCGCCACAAGACGAGGGCGAACTTCGCGCGGCGGGCGTCGCCGCCGTCTTTGGTCCGGGGTCGAGCGCGGAAGACATCGTGCGCACGGTCTCAGCCGTCGCATCACTCCCCACCTAGGTTCACTTCCCCTCGCGTGCGCACGCGACCCTGGTTAAAGTCGTGTTCAATCGAAGGGAGAGGTCATGCTCAAAGGTTTCAAGAACTTCCTCATGCGGGGGGATTTGGTGGTCATCGCGGTGGGCCTCGTGATTGCGCTCGCGTTCAGCACGCTCGTCTCTGCCTTCACCACGTCGATCATCACTCCACTCATCAACGCGCTCGCCGGCACGTCGTCACGGAACCTCGGCCTCGGATGGACGGTCCACGGCCAGTTCATCGCGCTGGGCACGTTCATCGGTGCGGTCATCTACTTCGTCGTCTTCATGTTCGTCGTGTACTTCTTGCTCGTCGTGCCCTACCGCCGCTACATGGCCAAGCAGGGCGTCAGCGTCTTCACGGCGCCCGCTCCGCCGGCGCCCACGAAAACCTGTCCCCAGTGCCTCAGCAGCGACCTACCGGCGGCAGCGACCAAATGCCTCCACTGCGCGAGCATCGTCGGCTGACCGCTGCCGTCTGACGAATGCGCCCAAAGACTGAGTCATCTTCGGGCCGCGTCGTTACGTGTAGTTTGGAGCGCTGTGACCGACTCCGCGTCTCGACCTCTCACTCTCGCATTCGAGCACGTATCAGTGCGATTTGGTGGACTGCTCGCGCTGAATGACGTCAGCTTCGAAGTCGCCGAGCGCGAAATCGTCGGACTCATCGGCCCGAACGGCGCCGGCAAGACGACCGCGTTCAACGTGGCGTGTGGTTTCCAGCGCCCCTCTTCTGGTGCCGTGCACTTTCCGCACCTGGCGCGTCACAGCCTGCACCCCGCCCAGCTCGCGAAGGCCGGTGTCGCGCGGACGCTGCAGGGAGTGGGCCTGTTTCATCACATGAGCGTGATCGAAAACGTCATGGCGGGTGCCCAGTCTCGTCCTGGTGGGGGCGTCTGGACCTCGCTGCTCGGACTGCCGATGGGCCTGCACCACGAGCGCGCGATCCGCGACGAGGCGATGGTCCAGCTCGAGCGTCTTGGTGTCGCGCGCTACGCCGCCGCGCTCCCGAGCGGCATCCCCTACGGCATTGCCAAGAAGGTTTCGATCGCCCGAGCCCTGATGACCAAGCCCACCTTGTTGATGCTCGACGAACCGGCGTCGGGGCTCGACGAAAGAGAGCTCGAGGCGTTCATCCAGCTGATCGTGGAGCTGCGCGAGTCAATGAGCGTGCTCCTCGTCGAGCACAACATGGACTTTGTCATGCAGCTCGTCGACGTTCTCGTCGTCTTGAACTTCGGTCAGGTCATCGCGCGCGGTACGCCGAGCGAGATCAGTCGCAACCCTGACGTCCTCGCCGCCTATCTCGGTATCGACGAATGATCGTCGTCAAGAACCTTTCGGTCAACTACGGCGCGGTCCGCGCGCTCAAGGATGTGTCTTTCGACGCACCGACGGGCCAGATCACGGCCGTCCTCGGGGCGAACGGCGCCGGAAAGACCACGCTGTTGAGAACCTTCTCCGGCCTCGTCACGCCGAAGAGCGGCACGATCCATCTCGACGAGAAGCCGCTCGTCGGTCTCGCCACGGAGAACATCGCGCGACTCGGTGTCGGCCACGTTCCCGAAGGCCGTGGCGTGATCGAGGAGTTGACCGTCGAAGAAAACCTTCGTCTCGGAGGGTTCTCGCGAAACGTCGATCTCCCAAGCGGCCTCGCCGAACAGTACGCGCGGTTTCCCGCTCTCGGCGATCGGCGAAAGAAGCTCTGCGCGACGCTGTCGGGCGGTGAGCGCCAGATGCTCGCGATGGCACGGGCGCTGATCGCAAAGCCGCGCGTGCTCCTGCTCGACGAGCCGTCACTGGGACTCGCGCCCCAGGTGACAGCACAGCTCATGAAGACCATCCACGAACTCTGTGAGAGCGAACACCTCACCGTCATTCTCGTCGAGCAGAACGCGAAGAGCGCACTGCGCATCGCCCACCAAGCCGTCGTGTTGCACCTCGGTACGGCGGTTGCGAGTGGTGACGCGGCGAGCGTCGCAGCGGATGAGGATCTGCGCCGCTACTACCTCGGAGTCGTCGTCGAATGAGTGGCTTTCTCACCTCCGCGTTCATGCACAACATCTTCGGCGGCCTGGCCCAGGGTGTCGTGTACTCGCTCGTCGCACTCAGTCTCGTCATCATCTGGCAGTCCACGCACGTGCTCAACTTCGCCCAGGGCGCGATGGCGATGTTCGCAACCTACATCGGCATGACCGAGATCGACCGAGGCGTCGGCTACTGGTGGTGCGTCATCATTTCGGTCGCGGTCGGCATGCTCCTCGGTGGCCTCACTGAACGGGTGTTGATACGTCCGCTGTACGGCAAGCCCGAGATCAATCCGATTGTGGTCATGGTGGGCTTCCTCGGCGTCATCGAGGCGCTCGCCGCGGCTATCTGGACGAGTACGACGCGCAACATCACTGAGCCATTCTCCCAGATCTTCTACCACGACCACGGCAACCTCGTCTACCTCTCGCCCTTCATCATCTACCAGGTCATCCTCGCCATGGGCATCATGCTGCTCGTCGCGGCGCTCTTTCGCTTCACCAAGCTCGGCCTACAGCTTCGCGCTTCGGCGCTCGCGCCAGAAGTGTCGCGGCTGCTCGGCATTCGCGTCTCGCGAATGCTCACCATCGGGTGGATCCTCTCTGCCGGGGTCGGCGCGATTGCGGCCGTGATCCAGGCATCGGGAAGCTTCGGACTGTTTCCGACCAACATGGACGGCATCTTCGTCGCGGGTTTCATCGCGGCCGCCGTCGGCGGTCTCGAGTCGCCGATGGGCGCCGTCGCCGGAGGTCTCTTGATCGGTCTCGCCGAACAGTTCATCCTCGCCTACTGGACCCCCGACGTCGCGCCACTCGGCGGCATCATTCTCCTCGTGGTTGTCTTGATGATTCGCCCGCAGGGACTCTTCACGAAGACCGCAGGTCGGAGGGTCTGATGGTTCGCCAGTTCTTTCGACAAGAGACGACGCTGTCGCGCTTCGTGGGCGTTCTTCTGCTCACCGCGCTCACGCTCGCTGTCACGTTCGCCCTCCCTCCCGTGGCGGACTCCGAGCTCGCCGGTGGTGCCGCGATCGCGATCGTCATCTTGGGCCTCAGCTGGCTGATCGGCTGGAGCGGACAGATCTCGCTCGGCAACTCCGGCTTCATGGCGGTGGGCGCCTACGCGGCGGGCATCTGGGCTCATCACCACACCACGACGCCACTTGTGTTCACGTTCGTGCTCGCCATCGTGGCGGGCGCCGTGAGCGGCCTCATCATCGCCGTTCCCTCCACGCGACTGCGCGGGCCCTACCTTGCGGGCATGACGCTCGCGTTCTCCGCGGCCGTCACGCCCCTCGCCCAGAACTTCACGTCGGTCACCGGTGGCGAGGGCGGCCTCTTCTTGAACTCGCTCGCGACCCCGGGCTGGTTCGGGCACTTCTTTAGCGGGCCTAACGCCGCTATCAATGCGAACGCGCAGTGGACCGCCGACCTCGCGGTCGTGGTGGCGGGCGTGAGCTTCTTCTTCATGGCCAATCTCTTCCACTCGCGTACGGGACGAGCCATGCGTCTCGTTCGTGACAACGACGTCGCCGCCGAGCTCATGGGCGTCAACCTTTCGCGTACCCGCTCAACGGCCTTCATGATCGCGGCCGCGTACGCGGGGCTCGGTGGAGCGCTCTACTCGCTGCTCCAGGCTTCCGTTCGCCCAGAGACGTTCCCGCTCACCTTGTCCATCACGCTCCTCACGCTCATGGTGCTCGGCGGAATCGGCACCTTGAGCGGGGCAGTCATTGGCGGGATCATCTACTCATTCAGCGCCAACCTCGTCGCCCACGTCAACTCGCTGACCGGCGTCAACCCAACGTCGAACCTCGGCGCCAACATGCAAGGAATCATCTTTGGCGCCCTGCTCATCTTGACCATGCTCTTCGTGCCCCGAGGCCTGGTTTCGATGAAAAACCCACTTAAGCGACTTTTTCGTACCCGACACCGGGTTGCCGGTACGGGTGAAGTACATTAATTCCAAGTAGTTTCCAAACATTTCAACTAGGGGGAATAAATGTTCACACGACTACGTCGTCCGCTGACGCTTCTTAGCGCGTCGGCACTCGCTCTGGCGGGGTTCAGCACCGCCTTACTAGCGAGTAACGCAAGCGCGGCCGGTTCGACGCCGGGTGTTACGTCGAACAGCATCACTATCGGGGCAACCGTGCCGCTGTCGGGAGTCGCCGCCAGTTACGCGCCAGTATCGGCAGCTGCGAACGCTGTCTTCAAGTGGATAAATGCGCACGGCGGAATCAACGGGCGCAAGGTCAAGTACATCCGCTTGGACGACTGCTACGACCTCGCCGCGTACGGGCTCGGCTGCACCGCGGGCGCCAGCACGACGACGCTCAGCCAGAACCAGGTGCTCGTCGCCCAAGACCACGTCTTTGCGACGGTGGGATCACTCGGCACCGCTGCCGAGGAGAGCGTCGAGAGCTACCTGAAGCAAAACGGTGTACCCCAGTTGTTCGTCAACTCCGGTTCCATCGCCTGGGACGAGCCGTCGAAGTACCCAGACCTCTTTGGATACCAGACGAGCTACGTCGTTGAAGGCAAGGTCTTCGCTCGCTACATCGAGGGCCACTACCCGAACGAGACGTACGGCTTCATTGGCCAGAACGATGACTTCGGGGCGGACGGCTACCTCGGACTTGAAGACGCCGGGCTCAAGATCGACAGCGCCAACCACCTGAGCTACAACGCGGCCGACGCGATCACGGGTTCCTCAAGCGACATCCAGGCCGACGTCGGCGCGCTCGCGGCGAATCACGTCCAGGTCGTCGTCCTTGATGCCGTGCCCGGTTTCACGAACGGCATCTTGGAAGTTGCCCACGCCCTCGGGTACTCGCCCACGTGGGTCATCTCGAGCGTGGGTGCCGACCCGACGCTGGTCAACAACGCGGGCGAGGCGAGCGCCATCACGCTCGACTACTTCCCCGCCGCGACTGACACCGGCGACCCGTGGGTCCCCTGGATCCGCAAGGTGCTGCTCGCCGACAAGGCTGACTTCCCGACCTTTACGTCCTCGTCGGTCCTCACCGGCAACGAGTTCTACGGAGTCGGCTACGCAGTCGCCTTCGCCGAGACGCTGAAGGCCGAGGGCCGTAACGTGACGCGCGCTGGCTTCGTGAAGACGCTCGAGTCGGTCAAGCTGTCTGACCCGGCCAACACGCCGCTGCAGTACTCGGCGTCGAACCACCAGGGCCTCGAGGGTGGCGTGATCGCAAAGATCGCGCCGAACGGACCGAATCCGCCGGTCTTGGCCAACCTCATCAACTCGACGGTGTTCACGTCCAATAACGCTGCCTCGACGCCGCTCAAGCAGAACAGCAGCTTGACGATCACGCCGGTTCCGAGCTGGCTGCAGTAACCCAGTAGCTCGTCATCGTCAACAGCACGAAGCCGCCACCCAGGGTGGCGGCTTCGTGCTGTTCTCCGAGACCGCTGCCCGGTGCGCCCTAACATGCAGATCGAGCGGCTATCCGCGGGAGGCTGATGATTCCCATACTTTCTTTGAGCGACATGCGCGAAGCCGACCGTGTGGCCGTCGAGCGAAGAGGTCAAGACGCCCTCGTACACGCCGCCGGAACCGCGGTCGCCACCACCGCGCGAAACATGTTGCGCGGCTGCTACGGCGCACGTATCGCGGTCGTCGCGGGTCCAGGTCACAACGGTGGCGACGGCCGAGTGGCAGCCGCGTGGCTGCGAGACCGGGGAGCTCTCGTCGAGGTCTTCAACTGGAATGAGGCGCCGGCTCTCCTCGTGGGCTTCGACCTCATCATTGACGCCGCGTTCGGGACTGGGTGTTCGCGTCCCTACGTGGCGCCCAAAGTTGCGCCGGACACGCTCGTCCTGGCGGTCGATCTCCCGTCGGGGGTCGACACCGACACCGGGGCGCTACTCGGTGAACCGATGATCGCGAGCGCCACGCTCGCCCTTGGGGCCCTCAAGCCCGCACACCTCACCGGACCCTCGGCGGACATCGTTGGCGAGTTGCACTTCGCGGGACTTGGTATCGTCATATCCTTCAACGACGGTCTCATCGTCGACAGCGACCTCGCTGCATTCATCCGCGCGAGCGCAGATGATCACAAGTGGAATCACGCGATCCAGGCGTTCGTCGGCTCCACGCTCATGCCCGGTGCAGCGGAGCTCGTGCTGCGCGGCGCGCTCGCCGGCGGGGCCTCCATGATTCGACTCCTCAGTCGCGGAGACGTCGCTTCGCAGGTCGATGTGCCGGCCGAAGTTGTGCACGTCCAATCGGGAGCGGTTGATTCGAGATCCAAGGCCGTCGTCGCGGGACCCGGGCTCGGACCCGACGCGCCGGGTTGGCTGCGCGAGGGGCTGAAGGGCCTCACGTGTCCCCTCGTGCTCGACGCCGACGGACTCGACCGAGCCTTCATCGACGAGGTTTCTCCAAAGGACGGCTCATGGGTGCTGACCCCGCACGCCGGTGAGTTCGCGCGGCTCGCCGGTCACGAGGTTGGCCTCGATCGATTGAGCGATGTGCGCAACCTCGCCCGCGAGACTGGATGCGTCGTCCTGCTCAAGGGACCAACCACAGTCGTGAGCTCCCCCGAAGGACACCTTCGCGTCGTGACCTCTGGCACGGACGCACTCGCCACCGCCGGAACCGGCGACGTGCTCGCCGGGTTCATCGCGGCGACGCTCGCCCGCGGGCACGAGCCGTTCCACGGCACTGCACTCGCCGCCTACTTGCACGGTCGAGCCGGAGCCCGACTCGCCCCCTACGCCCACGCGTCGGAAGTGGCGATGTCACTCGCCGAACTCGTGGGTAGCCTCCCCGCCTAACCGGGACGGCTGATCAGATGACGGGAGAAAGTCCCCCGTCGAGGCTCACGCCGACACCGGTGATATAGCTCGCGCGTGGTGAGAGCAGGAACGACGCGAGGTCCGCGAACTCCTCGGCGCGACCAATGCGTCCAAGCGGGATGCCCTCGTTCCTCGCCATCTCCGCGTACAACGACGCAAGATCGACGTTCGTCTCCCTCGCCCGGCGCACCCACTGGCCGGACTCGATGAGTCCGATGAGGATGGCGTTCACGCGAACGCCCCGTGGCGCCGCCTCGTTGGCGAGCGCCTTCGTGAGCGCGAGTCCCGCGGCGCGCGAGGCGGTCGTCGGGGCCGAGTTGGCGCCGGGGGTGCGCGCCATGATGGCGAGGACGTTCACGATCGCGCCACCAGTTGCCTCGAGCGACGGCAGCACCCGACGACACACGCGCAGCGCCGAGATCACCTTCAGCTCGTAGTCCGTGCGCCAGAGATCGTCCGTCGACTCGGCCACGGATGAACTGGAGGACTTGCCCGCGTTGTTGACGGCGCCGTCGAGGCGACCGAATCGCCCGAGCGCTGCGTCGATGAACGAGTCGAGCTCAGCTTCGATCGTGACGTCAGCACGTTGACAGAGCGCGTCGGCGCCGAGCACGTGTCGCGCGCGCTGCAAGCGCTCTTCGTCGCGTCCACAGATCGCCACGTGCGCGCCCTCCTCAACGAGGCGTTGCGCGAGGGCGAGCCCCAGTCCGTCCGTTCCACCGGTGATGAGGTACGTCTTCGCGCGCAGTTCGAGGTCCATGGCGTCAGCCTACAAATAAGGCTTCACTCACCGACTGCTTAGTTCAGTGCGGTCACTGCAGGTAGTTCTCGACCACTCCCTCAGGACGGATGGTGGCCTCGTCAGGATCCTGTCCCGCCGTTCGACGTGCGCGGCGCTGGCGAAGAAGATCGTAGGCCTGGTCGAGCTGAACCTCAACGGCACGGAGTCGATCGTGTTGGTCCTTCGAGAGGGGTCGCCCGCGGTGGGACTCTTCGAGCGCCTGCTCTTCGTTAGAGAGTCGTTCGATTAGTTCGAGAATCGTTTCGTCGTCCACGCGTCTTCCTTTCTTCGTTCCTGTGTCGAACACCTTATATTCCTCGCACCGCCGCAAGGCGACGACGACCGAGGAAGGGTTTACCCGTCGCGACCCTATATTCCCGTGTGCTCGACGCGAACCGGATTGGGGTCAGGAACGTGGGGCATCAGCGCGTTCGGAGGTATGACGCCGAGGCGTCCTGCTTCAAAATCCTCAAGGGCTTGGACGATCTCCGAACGGGTGTTCATGACGAAGGGCCCGTAGTGTTCGACGTGCTCGCCGATCGGCTGGCCACCGAGCACGAGCAGCTCCATGTTGACGGTGCGCGAGTCTTGCCGTTCGTTCGCACCGACCCTCAGCCAGTCGCCGGGACCGAACGCGGCGAGCTGACCCATCGCGAGCGGGCGACGCCCGCTGCCGACGAAGCCCGCACCGGCGAGGACGTAGACGAGCGCGTTGAACGTCGGATCCCAGGGAAGGTCCAGCTGTGCGCCCGGCGCGATCGACACGTGGGTCATGGCCATGGGCGTGTGGGTCGAGCCCGGTCCGCGCTGACCCGCGATGTTGCCCGCGATCACTCGCACGAGCGACTCGCCGTCGGGCGAAGAGACGAAGACGACGTCGTTCGCTTCGAGCCCCTGGTATGCGGGCGGGATCATCTTGTCCTTCTTTGGCAGGTTCACCCACAGTTGTATGCCGTGAAAGAGCCCGCCCGAAACGACCAGATGCTCGGGCGGCGTTTCGATGTGCAGTATTCCCTTGCCCGCGGTCATCCACTGGGTCGCACCGTTTTCAATCACGCCACCTCCGCCGTGGGAGTCCTGGTGCTGGAAGGTGCCGTCGATCATGTACGTCACGGTCTCGAATCCCCGGTGAGGGTGCCACGGAGTTCCCTTCGGCTCACCGGGCGCGTAGTCCACCTCGCCCATCTGATCCATGTGGACAAAGGGGTCGAGATCACCCATCGACAGGCCAGCGAACGCGCGTCGGACCGGAAAGCCTTCGCCTTCGAGTCCTTGGGGGGCGGTCGTCACGGACTTCACGGGACGTTCAGCGCTCGTCGTGTAATCAACAGCGGAAACGTGTACTAAGTCGGTCCACTTCTCAGGCGTAACGGCGGGCATGGTCACCTCATTTGGCTTGAACTTGCACCGAACACCATACGGGCATAACACAAGAAATCGACAAGTCGCTCGACGGGAACGCTCGACACCGGACCGGCTCCCTGCTCTTC
>JBAUSF010000318.1:0-11093 GCA_049581565.1 Acidimicrobiales bacterium | reverse complement strand
CCTTCGCGCCACGTCGAACGCGTCATCGATACCCTCTCCACCAACTAGGCGACCACTCTTCGATCGAATCTCGCCGGCTGTGCGCTCCGGGCCGCACACGCCACCTACTACGAACAATTGATCGCCTCTTTCGGCGTGGAAGATACGCATCTCAATTTGCTCAAAACCGGATCGATTTTGGAGGACAGTGGCGTGAAGTGGTGTAATGTGTCACGAAGTGGGGGAGAGTGGTGAGCCCGCGGGAGGATAGAAATGCTCGGTTTCGTCGGCCAGTTCCAGCACATGCTGGACGTCAAAGGTCGACTGATCCTGCCCTCGAAGTTCCGCGCGGAGTATGAGCGAGGCGGTCACCTCAGCCCCGCGACTGAAGGGTGCGTCGCACTGTGGACGCCCGGTGAGTTCTCGCGCCAGACCGAAGAGTGGCTACAGCTGAGTCGCCTTGGTGGGGCGCCCGCCCGCCAGCAGATGCGCTACTGGGCGTCGAACTCGTCGAGCGTGGAGTTCGACAAGCAAGGGCGATTCGCACTACCGGCCGCAATTCGTGAGTACGGACAGCTGTCAGGCGACGTGCTGATCGTCGGGGCCATCGACCACGTTGAGTTGTGGAACCCCGCGACGTACGCGGAGAAGGTCGACGCCGCCGAGGAGATGTTTAAGCAGGGCAGTGACTAGTGAACGGAGCAGCAGAGCGTTATCGGCCGCGGACCACGCGCAGCCTGGCAATCGCGACAACGTGGCGGGTTACCTCCTCCGCCCTCTCGCCCGTTGTCGCGATTGAAAGGCTGCGGATGGCCCAGGAGCGTTTTCACGAACCGGTGCTCGCGACAGAGATCGTCGAGTTGTTCGCCAGCCAGCCGGCTGGCGTGGTCGTTGACGCCACGTTGGGCGGCGCCGGCCACGCGCAGGCGCTGCTCGCTGCGGCGCCTCAACTGCGCGTGCTGGGCATCGACCGTGATCCCGCTGCGCTGAGTGAAGCTCGAGCGCGACTCGAGGCGTTTGGTGACCGTGCCCTCATCGAGAAGGCCACGTTCGGTGAGCTCGGTGACGTGCTCCGTCGCCACGCGGAGTTTGTCGGAGCCGACGGTGTCGTCGGTGTGCTGATGGACCTCGGGGTGTCGTCGCACCAGCTGGACGAAACCGGTCGGGGATTCTCCTTCAGAGCCGACGCCCCCCTCGATATGCGCATGGATCCGACGAGCGGCGAAACTGCGGCGGAACTGCTCGCCCGTCTTGATCAGCACGAGCTCGCCCGGCTCTTGCGTGCTCATGGTGAGGGCCGATTCGCTGGGTCCATTGCGAAGTCGATCAGCGAGCGCCAGCCCCGCACGACCAATCAGCTCAGCGAGGCCGTCGAGCGAGCCGTTCCAAAAGCTGCTCGCCGTCGGGGTCACGTCGCCACCCGTGTATTTCAGGCGCTTCGAGTCGCGGTCAACGGCGAAGAGGGGCAGTTGGACGAAGGGCTCGTCGCCGCTCTCGACGCGCTGACCGTCGGGGGACTGCTCGCCGTCATCTCCTACCACTCGGGAGAAGACCGCACCGTGAAGGCGTTTCTCGCCGAGCAGGAGAGCGGCGGCTGTCGATGTGCGCCCGAGTTGGGGTGCGTCTGCGGCGCAATCTCAAGGGTCCACGTCTATAAGGCAAGTGCTCAATTGGCGAGCGCGCGAGAGATCGCTCAGAACCCTCGCGCACGGTCGGCCCGGTTGCGTATTGCTCGAAAGGTATCGCCGTGAGTGTCATAAGCTTTCCGCGTCGAGTCGACGACACGCGCCGGGTGCCAGTGCGCCCGAGTGCGCCCGCCCGCCCGTCAGCCCCCGCCCGTCCGCAAACTCATCGTGCTGATGCACCCCGACGCGCTGCGGCGACTCGTCGATGGACACGGACCCCATCGTCGCGCAAGGCGGCGATCGTTGTCGTCCTCGCGCTCGCGCTCGCCCTCGGTGGTTCGATGGTCGAAGCGAACCGTCAGATCGAGATTCATACGTTGCAAAGCCAGCTCCTTCAAGATCAGTCGACCTACGCCGTTCAAGTGGGTTCGCTTTCCAACCTTTCGGCGCCAAGTCAGATCGCGACCAAGGCCGGGGCTCTTCATCTCGTAGACCCCATGTCGGTCACGCAAATACCGTCCACGTCACTTGATGCGCCACTGCCGCTTCCGAAGTTCTCGGGTTACGCACCGGCTACATCAAGGACGTCGCGGTGAGCGTCCACCAGACCTCCACCCACACCCGTACGCGCGTTTCGCGCGAGGCTCCCCGGGTAAAGTCGGCCGGACCTCGCCGGCTGCTGCTCTTGCGCGCCATCATGGCGTTTGCATTCCTGGCGCTCGGAGCGCGGCTCGTCTTCTTGCAGGTCGTCGACCACGCTCACTACGTCAAGCTCTCCGTCGAGCAGGTGCGTGAGGATCTCACGACGACGGCCCTGCGCGGTGGTATCTATGATCGCTACGGCCAGACCCTCGCCGTCTCTCGACCCACGTCACTGGTCATCGCAGACGACTTTCAGATCAAACATCCCGCGCGCGAGGCACAAGCCATGTCGCCTCTCGTGGACGTACCGGTGGCGAAGCTCACGACTCTGCTTTCTGAGCGCAGCGGATACGTAGTCGTCAACGACGACCTCGATCTGACTGACGGGCGTCGCCTGTCCGCGCTGGCGTTTCCGGGCGTCGTGGTGCAGAACTCGTCGATGCGCACGTACCCCGACGGCACGCTCGCCACGTCATTGCTCGGCGGGGTGAACGGGAGCGGTACGGGATCGGCTGGGCTCGAATACCAGTATCAAAAGCTGCTCGCGGGACAGACCGGCATCACTCGCGAATACGTGTCCTCGACGGGGGTTGCGCTGCCCGCGTCGACCGCGACAGTGATTAAGAAGGCGAAGCCCGGGGTGAGCCTCGAGCTGACCCTTGATTCGTCGCTGCAGTACGTGGCTGAGCGGGACTTGGCTCGCCAGATGAAGGCCGAAGATGCGCTCACCGGGCTCGCGGTCGTCATGGACGTGAAGACCGGCCAAATTCTCGCCGACGCGTCACTGGTCAACACAAAGACACCTAGCGCGCCGTTCGGCAAGATCCCGTCATGGGGTAAGAATGTGGGCTACGCCGGTATTCAACAGACAATTAACAATCTTGCCTTCTCTCAGGCGTACGAACCGGGATCGGTCTTCAAGGTGGTCACGTTCTCCGCGGCACTTCAGGCGGGCCTCATTACGCCAAGTACCGTTCTCACGGTGCCCAACTCGGTCATGGTGGGTGGGCGCCTCTTTCACGACGCGGAGAACCACGGCCTCGAGCATCTCACCGCGACCCAGGTTCTCGCCCAGTCGTCGAACATTGGCACGTACGAAATCGGTGAGCGTGTCGGAGAGGCGGGCATCCTCGCTCAGGTCCAGCGTCTGGGATTTGGACAGCAGACATCGGTCGATATTCCCGGCGAGACCGACGGCCTTCTCGTGAACGCGGCGACCTGGTACGGGAGCGATCAGGCCGCGCTGCCGATCGGTCAGGTGGACGCGGTGCCGGCGATCCAGGTCCTCGACGCGTACAACACCATTGCCAATAACGGGGTCTTCATTGAACCGAAGTTGGTGCGCGCCGAGGTCGACACCAATGGGTCGATGAAGGCGACGCCGCCGAGTGCCACCCACGAAGTCCTTTCGCCCACCGTGGACGCCACGATGGTGAAGATGCTCGAACAGGTTGTCTTAGCAGGTACGGGGACCAACGCCATCATTCCCGGCTACGAGGTTGCGGGCAAGACGGGTACGGCGACCATTCCCTTCCCGGGCAAGGACCGGCTCACTGACTACTACAACGCGAGCTTCGTGGGCTTTGCCCCCGCAAACAATCCGACGCTCTCGATGATCGTCGTTATCGAGCGTCCCCTCAACGACATCTATGGCGGCAGCGTCTCGGCACCGGTGTTTCAGTCGATCATGTCCTACGCGTTGCATCACTACGGGATTCCGTCGAACGGTGCGGTACAGAAGCCCTTGACGGGGGCGGCGGCTATCTCCTCGGACGTAACGTGATGCAGCTCGGGGACATACTCGACGACCTCCCGCTCGACGTTGCGACGAGCAGTCTTGAAATCTCCCGCGTCGAAATCGACTCGCGCCTCTGTGGGCCCGGCGTGCTCTTCTTTGCCATGCCGGGAAAGAGCCAGCACGGTGCGGCGTTCGCTCGTGAAGCGGTCGCGCTCGGTGCCGAATGTGTCGTCGGGGACGTCAAGGTTGATCTCGACGCGCCGCTGGTCGTCGTGCCCGCGACGCAGCTGCCTGCCTTGCTCGCACACGCGAGTGCCACCATTGTGGGTCACCCAGAGACGAAGGCGAAGCTCGTTGGTGTCACGGGCACGAACGGCAAGACGAGTGCCACGACGATTCTCGCTTCGCTCGCGTCGGCGATGGGCTGGAATGCGGCGAGCATCGGCACCCTCACCAACGAACGCACGACACCCGCGGGTCCGGAGCTCTATCGAACGTTGGCGCACCTTGTCGAGAACTTCGACGCCGAACGCTCGAGGTCGGTCGTGGCCCTCGAAGTATCGAGCCACGCCATTGCGCAACGTCGCACCGAAGGACTGCGGTTCTGCGTCGCTGCGTTCACCAATCTCAGCCACGATCACCTTGACTATCACGGCACGATGGAGGAGTACTTCTTGACGAAGGCGCGCCTCTTTGAGTCCGAATATGCGAAGCACGCCGTTATCTGGGTTGACGATCCCTACGGTGAACGCTTGGCCGAGATGACCGACCTGCCCGTCACCCGCGTGGCGCGACGTGACGCGAGTGAGGTCGTGAGCTCGCTTCGTGGCTCGACCTTCTTCTGGCGCGGGCACCTCGTGAACTCTCCGCTCGTCGGCGGCTACAACGTCGACAACGCCCTCGTGGCGATGGCCATCATGAGCTGTCTCGGCGCGGACGACGCCGCGATCGCGTCCTCGATGGCTGACGTTACCTCCGTGCCGGGTCGTTTTGACGTCCTCTACGGACGGGGCATCACCGTCATCGTGGATTACGCCCACACACCCGAAGGGCTCGAGCGGCTGCTCGATGACGTGCGCAACCTCCAGCCCGAGGGTCGTCTCATCACGGTCTTTGGTGCGGGTGGTGACCGGGACCGATCGAAGCGCCCCGAAATGGGTCGCGCCGCGTCGCGGGCATCAGATCTTACAATTATTACGTCGGATAACCCTCGGTCCGAGATGCCAGATGCCATCATTGATGCCGTGATGTCGGGTGTCGGACCGCAAGCGCAGGTCGTTCGCAACAGCGACCGGCGTGAGGCGATTGCCCTCGCCATCGAGAGTGCCAGCGAAGGTGACGTGGTGGTGCTCGCGGGCAAGGGGCACGAATCGACCCAGACGGTGGGGGATCAGGTGATACCGCTGGACGATCGCGTCATCGCCAAGGAACTGTTGGGGAGCGCCCCGTGCTGAGTCTCATGGAGTCGGGCGGAGTCGGCTTCCTCTGCGCGCTCTTGTTGACGCCGCTTTGGATTCGCTACCTTCGGGCCCACTCCTTTGGCCAACAGATTCGCGAGGACGGCCCGGCCACCCACCAGCACAAGGCGGGCACGCCCACGATGGGCGGCGTGATCATCGTCTTTGCCGCGGTGCTCGGCTACGTCATGGGGCACGTGGGCACGTCGATCTCATTCTCGCGTGCGGGCATACTCGCCGTCCTCGTGATCGTGGCCTCGGGGCTGCTCGGTTTCATCGATGACTATCTCGCGATCCGCAACGCACGAAATCTCGGGCTCAACAAGCGGGGCAAGCTCGTTGGTCAACTGGTGATTGCGGGGGTCTTCGCGCTGCTGGCACTCACCTGGGTGCACACCTCAACCGACCTGTCCTTCACCCGGTTCTCCCTGCCCGGCTGGAACCTAACCTCCACTGGCTGGTTCTTTCTCGCCGCATTCGTGATCATCGCCACGTCTAACGCGGTCAACCTGACCGACGGCCTCGACGGTCTGGCAGCCGGGTCGGGCACCTTTTGCTTCGGTGTCCTTTCCATCATTGGCTACTGGCAGTTTCGCCACTTCGCGATCTACCATTTGCACTCGTCGCTCGACCTGGGACTCGTCGCCGTGGGTCTCGTCGGTGCGTGTCTCGGGTTTCTCTGGTGGAACGCGGCGCCCGCTCGGATCATCATGGGTGACACCGGATCATTGGCGGTCGGCACTGGTCTCGGCGCGTTGTGTCTGCTGATGAACCTCGACCTCTTGCTACCGATCATTGGGGGCCTCTTCGTCGCCGAGACCATGTCAGTGATCCTGCAGGTGCTGAGCTTTCGTCTCTTCGGTCGACGTATCTTTCGAATGGCCCCGTTCCACCACCACTTCGAGTTACGCGGATGGCCCGAGACGACCGTCATCATTCGTTTCTGGATCCTCGCGGGCCTGCTCGCGATGTTGGGACTGGGCATCTTCTACGGCGACTTTCTCAAGATCGCGAAGGTGGTGTGATGGCAACGCGTGAAGAAGCTCGCACGCAGAGCACCCAAAGCCGCGGTCTCTTTCATCCGCTGCCGCGGGGCGACACGCTCGGTCGCATGCTGCTCGCCGTGACGACGGCCCTGGTCGTCTTCGGCACGATCTTCGTGGCGTCGGCGAGTGAGGGACAGTCGGCCGCTGACGGCGGCAGCACCTTTTCGATCATGATCCACGACATCGCCTACCTGTGCCTCGGGGTGTTCGCGCTCTACCTGGGCGCCCGAGTGCGCGTGGAGCGGCTCGTCAAGAGTGCCCCGATGATCGTTGCCGGGGGCCTCTTGATGCTGCTCGCCGTGAAGGCGGTCGGGGCAACCACCAACGGCGGAAAGCGTTGGCTCAATCTGCGCGTGATCAACCTTCAGCCCTCAGAGCTCTTCAAGCTCTGTGTCGTGGTCTTCGTCGCGTGGCTCGTGCTTCACCACCATGACGAGCTGAACAACTGGAAGCAGCTCTTCCTCTGGACGGCGCCCGTCTGGATCGGATGCGGCTTTATCGTGCTTGAACCCGACATTGGCACGGCCTCAGTGGTGCTCGTGATCGCGGTGGCGATGCTCGCGGTCGCGGGGCTCGCCCGTCACCTGCTCGTCGGTGTCGTCGCTCTGGCGGGTGCCTCGATTGCGGGCTATCTGATGTTCAAGCCCTATTCGGCTAAGCGATTCTTCTCCTTCCTGCATCCCAACGCGAACCTGCTCGGCAGCGGTTACCAGCTGATGCAGTCAAAGATCGGCCTCGGAGCCGGCGGGGTGACCGGCCTCGGACTCGGGCACAGCCGAGAGAAGTGGGGACTGCTGCCTAATCCGCACACCGACTTCATTTTCACGATCGTGGGCGAAGAGCTCGGCGTCGTCGGGGCCCTCGCCGTCATTGCACTGTTCATTGCGTTTCTCATGGTGGCCACGAGGATTGCTCAACGTTGTTCGAATCAGGTGCTCCGATTAATGGCGGTAGGTATCACGACCTGGATAATCGTGGAAGCCCTGATCAATATCGCCTCCGTGGTCGGGTGGTGGGCCGTCACGGGCGTGCCCTTACCCTTCTTCTCCTACGGAGGGACTGCGCTCATCACCGAGCTCGCCGCCGTCGGTCTCTTGTACAACATCGCCCATGATCGCTCACGCGGCCCCGACGTCACCATCGGCGGGCTTCGCCCGTCGAGCGGACCCGTGCCCGATCGACCCCGCGCTCCTCGTCGGCCAATGAATCATGTCGACCGTCGTCGCGTCGCGCGCCATCCTCAGGACTACTAGTGCCCGGTCCCGTCGTCATCACTGGAGGCGGAACCGGAGGCCACGTCTTTCCCATGCAGGCAGTGGCGGAAGCGTTGCGCCAGGACGGGCTGGAAGCGCGCGACCTGCGCTACGTGGGCAGTCGCCGCGGCCAGGAGGCACAGCTGTTGCGCGGTGACGTTGCCTTGACGCTGCTCCCGGGTCGCGGTATTCGGCGTTCAGTGCGTCCACGCGACATCGTCATCAATTTCGGTGCGGTGGTCGGGCTGGTGGCGGCGGTGGCGATGGCGCTCGTCCTCGTGCGGCGCTGGCGTCCGTCGGTCGTCGTGTCGGTCGGCGGCTACGCCTCGTTCGCCGTGTCGCTCGCGGCCGTGTTCTGGCGTGCTCCGCTCGTGCTCGTGGAGTTCGACGCCACGCCGGGTGCCGCGCACCGCCTCTTTCAACGCTACGCGCGCATGAGGTGCTGTGCGTTCGTCGAAGATGGTGACAACGTCGTCGTCACCGGTGCGCCGCTGCGCCGCTCGATCGAAACGGTGGACCGCTCGAGTGCAGCCCGCGCACGAGCGAAGAAGGCGTTCACGCCTCCCATCGACACGAACCGCGACGTGGTGGTCGTCATGACCGGCTCCCTCGGGGCTACCCGAGTAAACCTCGCCGTTCGAGAGCTCGCTCGTCTGTGGTCCGACCGTGAGGACAGGACACTGCTGCACGTCACGGGCCGGCGCGACTACGAGAAGTTTCTCGCAACGAGTCCCATGGCGAGCGGGCTCGACTATCGCGTCAGTGCCTTCGCCGACATGGTCGAGCTCTGGGGGGTCGCCGACGTGGCGGTGTGCCGGGCGGGCGCCATCACCGTGGCCGAGCTCACGGTGCTGGCCGTCCCCTCGATTCTGGTGCCGCTCCCGGGCGCACCGAACGATCACCAGACGAAGAACGCGCTCGCCGTCGTCGCGGCCGGCGGGGCCCGGATGCTCGCCGACAAGGAGTGCACCGCCGAGGCGCTCGCGCGCCTGCTCGATGAGGTAGTGGACCCAGTGACGAGGGTCGCCATGGAAGTGGGAGCTGCCTCGCTCGCACACCCCCGGGCGGCTCAAGCGATCGCCGCGGTCGTCCTCGGCGTTCGGACTGAGTCATGAGCGCCTTCGCACCGGGCGTGCGCGTTCACGTCGTCGGCGTCGCCGGCGCGGGCATGAGCGGCCTGGCGATGCTGCTTGCCGAGATGGGGGCGGTCGTGAGCGGGAGCGACGCCCGCGACGTGCCGATCCTCGAAGAGCTGCGGGCGCGCCACGTGAGCACCTTCGTTGGCCACGACGCCGCACACGTGGCGGGGGCTGAGATCGTGCTCTGGTCGCCCGCCGTCGGTGAGAACAATGTCGAACTCGCCGCCGCGCGCGAGGCCGGCGCCGAGTTGATGTCGCGCGCCCGGGCCTTCAGCGAACTCGCTTCGATGAAACGGGTAATCGGCATCACCGGTACCCACGGCAAGACAACGGCAACCTCGATGATGGTGCAGGTCTCACTCGCCGCCGGTCGCGACGACGGATGGCTCGTCGGTGCCCCGGTGCTGGGCGTCGGTGCTCAAGGTCACTGGGGCGACGGCGATCTCATCGTCGAAGTCGACGAAAGCTTCGGCACGTTCGCTGAACTGAGCCCCTACGCGCTGGGCCTGTTGAGCGTCGAGGCCGATCACCTCGATTTCTACGGGAGCCTCGAAGCGCTCGAAGCGGCCTTCGGTGACCTCGTCACGCGCACGAGCGGACCGGTCGCCGCCTGGAGTGACGACGCGGGAGCGCGTCGGGTTACGGCACGACGTGACGACGTTGTCCTGGTCGGCACGTCACCCGACGACACGTGGCGTGTCAGTTCTGTCCGGCTCGAACGACGCGGCGCGGAGTTTCATCTCGACGGGCCCGGCGGTTCCTTCGACGTGACCTTGCGAGTCACGGGCGCGCACAACGTGTCGAACGCGGCGGTCGTGGCGGCGCTCGCGAGTTCGATCGGCGTGCCGGCGGACGCGATCGTCCGGGGACTGTCGAACTTCGTGGGTGCACCGCGGCGCTACCAGTACCGCGGGTCCTGGCGCGGCATCGACGTGTACGACGACTACGCGCACCTGCCCGGAGAGATCGCGGCGATGCTCGCTGCGACCCACGCCGCCGGATACGAGCGCGTGACCGTGGTCTTCCAGCCCCACCGCGTGACGCGGACGCTCGCGCTCGCCGATCAGTTCGCCCCGGCCTTCGAGGGCGCGCGCCACGTGATCGTCACCGATATCTACACGGCGGGCGAGCCGAACCCCGGTGGCGTGACGGGCGAGCTGATCGCGAGCGCCCTGCGGCGTTTCGATCCCAGCATGGATACGCTCTACTGCCCCGATCTCGCGCTCGTGCCCGAACTCCTCGAGCACTTGAGGGACGATAGCGACGTCGTGCTCGTGCTCGGAGCGGGCGACGTCGACTCGATTATCGAGTCCCTCCACGGGGAGCTCTCGTGAGCGCCCTGGACGAGCTCGTCTCCGTCGGCGGCGTTCGCGTGCGCGAGCACGAGCCGATCGGTCCGCGCACGACCTATCGAGTCGGCGGGAGCGCTCGTCTCTTCGTGAGTCTCACCACACTCGACGATCTCGACGAACTCGGTCCGCTGATGCAGTCGACGGGACTCGAGCTGCTCAGCATTGGCAACGGGTCGAATCTGCTCATCAATGAGGGAGAGCACGAACTGCTCGCGGTGCACCTCGAGGGCGAGCTCGCGCAACTGGCATGGCACGACGACGGCGCGCGGGTCGTGGTCGTGGCGGGTGCTGGTCTCGACCTGCCGGTCGCCGCGAGACGGCTCGCGCGAGAGGGTGTGGTCGGTTTCGAGTGGGCCGTCGGCGTGCCGGGCACGCTCGGCGGCGCCGTCGCGATGAACGCCGGTGGCCACGGAGACGACCTTGCCGGGTCGATCGAGTGCGCCGACGTCTGGCGTGAGGGTGCGACGACGACGTGGTCGAAAGATCGACTCGAACTTGGCTATCGCACGAGCGCCATTGCAGCGGGCGACATCGTCGTCAACGCGAGCCTCTCGCTTCGCCGCGGCGACGCCGCGGAGGCGACAGCGCGCGTGCAAGAGATCGTTCGCTGGCGACGTGAGCACCAGCCCGGCGGGCCCAATGCCGGCAGCGTGTTCCGCAATCCTCCCGGTGACTTCGCGGCCCGCCTCATCGAAGCGGCGGGCTGCAAGGGTCTTCGCCTGCGGTCGGCCCAGGTGAGTGAGAAGCACGCAAACTTCATTCAGGCCGACCCCAACGGGCTCGCGAGCGATGTGTTTGACCTGATGAACCTGGTGAAAGAACGTGTGTACGTGCACGCAAACGTGGAGCTCGTGGCGGAGAA
>JBAUSF010000317.1:0-1697 GCA_049581565.1 Acidimicrobiales bacterium | reverse complement strand
GCCGACAGGAGCGTGACGTCGCGCATGATCGAGGAGGGCTTTACCGCCATTGGCAACGTGCCGGTCCGCTGGGAGGGCCAGCTCGTTGGGATCCTGGCGCTCGCTACCAAGGATGAAGACGGTCCGGAATGGATGGGCACACGACTGCCGGTGTTCGAAGAGCTCGGTTCCTATGCGGGCGCCCTCTTCGGAGCCGAGGCTGACGTCTACGCGAAGCGAGAGTCCCTGCGCTCCGGTGTTCTTGACCTGATGCGCGAACGACGGTTCTCGCCGGTTTTCCAGCCCTTCGTGGAGCTGGATTCGGGACGGGTCGTTGGCTATGAGGCGCTTACCCGCTTCGACGACGGTGAATCACCTGATCAGCACTTCATGCAGGCGCACTCCGTCGGCCTCGGCAGCGAGCTCGAGGCACTCTGTGCCCAGTCGGCACTCGACGCCGCAGTGGACGTCAGCCCGGACGTGTGGTTAAGCCTCAATTTCTCGCCCGCGGCCCTGCTCGACGGTCACGCGGCGAAGGTCGTGAACGGTGTGGACCGTCTGCTCGTGGTCGAGGTCACCGAGCACGCCCAGATCAAGAACTACGTCGCGATCAGGCGAGCACTGGAAGAGATCGGCTGCCAGCTCGCCGTCGACGACGCGGGAGCGGGCTATACAAGCTTGAGCCACATTCTCGAGCTGCACCCCAACTTTGTGAAACTCGACATCTCGCTCGTGCGCGACATTGACACGAATCCAGCCCGTCAGGCCATGATCGCGGGTATGTGCCACTTCGCCGTCCAGAGCGGAACGACCCTGATCGCAGAAGGTATCGAGACCGAATCGGAGGCCCAGATGCTGCGCGAACTCGGGGTGCCGCTCGGCGAGGGGGGCATGCTCGGTCAGGGTTTCCTGTTCGGCCGGCCCCGTCCGTTGTAGCAAAAACCGGGTCTCGGACATGAGTGCGGATGTCGGGGATTCGACATCACGAGACCACTACCGCGTTATCAGGAATTATGTGAACTGAAGGCTTCATCTTTTCCGGGTTCGATGCCGGGAAATGCCGTCGTGCGACGGTTTTCAATGTATTTCTGGTTAATAACGGTAATCATGCCGTGGAGAAGTAGGATGATGAGGGCAAATGTTGGGTCGGCAATGACAAGGGAACTTCAACACGACGGTGAGTCAGGCCCCTCAGTCACCGCAACCTTATTAACGGTCGTTAACCGTCAATTTTTCAATATCAAAGATAGATTATGCGGTACACGTTGTACTGCACAAGTAGGGCGGGGGAGTTGTGGCCTTTAAGAAGAAAAACCGCAACGAGGATGACTCCACCCCTCAGGAGTCATCCGGCGTGGCAACCGTTGCTAGTCAGCGCGAGCAGAAATCCGCGTTCAAGAAGTCTCAACATTCAAGTACAACTTCAGACTTGAACGGGAACAACGGGAACGGACCGAGGCCTGGCGCGCCCGACTCTCCCGCGTCTGAGGTCCGCCAGGGCCGACTCGGCGAGCAGCTCATTGGCTCGCACCTTATTACCGAAGAACAGCTGGAGCAGGCGCTCGCCATGCAGCGTGACGCCGGCGGCCGTCTCGGTGAAGTCCTCGTCAGCCTCGGGGCACTGAGTGAGCAGTCGCTCGCGCACGCACTCGCCGCCTTCTTTGGATACGAAGTCGCCAATCTCCGTCGTGACGTCATCAACCCGAACGTGCTCGAAC
>JBAUSF010000316.1:0-5304 GCA_049581565.1 Acidimicrobiales bacterium | reverse complement strand
CTCGTACGCTCGTCGTCCCGTCAAGCATTCGAGGAGGACGATACCGAGCGACCAGATGTCCGCGCTCGGGCCGACCTGATTGTCCTCGAGCTGCTCGGGCGCCATGTACGACACGGTGCCGAGCATGGTTCCCGTGATCGTCAGTGTCGCCGCGTCGCGCAGCTGCGCGATGCCAAAGTCACCGAGCATCGTCGCGCCGCTTGACGTACGCAAGATGTTGGACGGCTTCACGTCACGATGCACGATGCCGCGTTCGTGGACGTAGGCGAGGGCGTCGGCGAGCATTGCGCCGAGGGCGGCGGTGTCGGCCGGACTGAGGGGCCCACTGCGCAGCACGTCGGCGAGGGTGATCCCGTCTACGTACTCCATGACGAGGTACGCCTGGTCGCCCGCGAGTCCCGTGTCAAAGAGTCGCACCAGCCCGGGGTGAGCGAAGCGCTCCAGGGCGCGGGCCTCGTGGGAGAGGCGTTGCACGAACTCCGGATCATTCGTGCGCACGACCTTGATGGCGACGGAGACCCCCGTACGGACGTCAAGGGCCTCGTAGACATCGGACATGCCGCCCCGGCCAATCAGACGAACGAGACGATAATGTCCGCCGAGAGTTTCAGCGATGAGTGTCATGAGAGGGTCACCTCAAGCGTAAACGCCGAGTCTGCGGCGAACAACAGGGCAGCGTGCCGTCGCAACTTGTGGCGGGATTTCTATACCTTGTGTTTCCTGGTCAAATCTCACGCGTGGTGAGCGCGGCGAAAATACAGCCATTTCTCATGGTGCCAACTTAGAAAGTGAGGGGTGCGGGTAGCCGATGTCGCCACCGCCATTGCATCTTCACGCACTTTCTACCTCACTGGTACTCAGTACACTCTGACGAGACACGCACCGCGGGGGCACAGTGATCAACATTCGAGGAGTATCGCGCTCGCGCCGCCGGTGGCTCACCTTGACAGGTGCCGTTGTCGCCGTGCTGATCGCGGTGCCGACCATCGCTGCCGCGAGTTCCTCGACCACGTCATCGACCACGACGACCACGACGACCACGACGACAGCGACGACGTCATCGACAACGACGACGAGCGCGACCGGCAGTACCACGACGTCGCTGCCACCGACGACGTCACTTGGTCCAAACGGCGTGACGTCCTCCGCGATCATCACGCAGAATCGCCTGCCGGGGACGAGCAGCTGGCAGATTGGTGCCAATACGTCGACGACCGCAGTACAAGGATTTGCGAATCTCATCTACGCCAAGGCCGGTCAGAACGTCGGTCTCTACGTCGATTCGAACGGACTACCGTTCCGCGCGATCGCCTACCGCATGGGTTACTACCAAGGACACGGAGCGCACGAGGTCTGGTCATCTCCCGTCGAGCCGGGCGTCACGCAACCGGCGTGCACGGTGGCGTCGACGACCAACATGGTGAGCTGTGCCACCTGGCAGCAGTCCCTCGACATGCCCATCACGTCGTCGTTCTATCCCGGCGACTATCTGATCAAGCTCATCGCGGGACCGAAGGCCGCGAGCTACATCCTGCTCACGGTGTGGAACCCTTCGAGCACTGCGACCTACGTGGTCATGAATCGCTCGATGGTCGAGCAAGGCTGGAACACCTACGGTGGCTACTCGTACTATGCGGGTGAGGGTCCGTGCATCCTCGATCAGAGCTCTTATCCGCCGTGCAATCGCGCCCGCGTCGTCTCCTTTGACCGTCCCTACAACACAGGAGACGGCTCGTCGGACTTTCTCACCAACGAGTACCCGCTGCTGCGACTCATGGAAAAGGAAGGTCTGGACGTCACATATATCTCTGACGTCACGCTCAGCCAGTACCCGAACCTACTCGCGCACCACCGGGTCTTGCTCTCGCTCGATCACGATGAGACGTGGACGTACGACGAGCGCGTGGCGGTGCAGAGCGCGGTGACGCACGGTGTCAACGTCGTCTACTTCGGCGCCGCTGCAATGGTGCGCCACGCACGGCTCGAGGCGTCACCGCTCGGATCAGATCGCGAAGAGGTCGACTACCGCGACGCGTATGAGGATCCCGCGAACGGTGTGGGAAGCCCGACGGAGGTCACCGGCAACACGTGGGAGAGCCCACCCGCGGACTGGTCGCCGCTCGGCCAGATCGGCGAAGAGTACAGCGGCTATCTCGCGCCGGGCAGCTACGCCCCGATGGTGATCACCGACGCGTCCTCGTGGGTCTTTCAGGGAACGGGGCTGCAAGACGGCTCGTCGTTACAGGGCGTCATCGCATCGGACTTCGACCACGTCGTCGCAGGCTCTCCAACGAACCTGCAGTTCCTCGCGCACTCGCCGATTCCCACGTCGAGCGCGACGGTGAGTGGTTCGGTCTGGGGCGGCGTCAGCTACTCCGACATGATCTACTTCACGAACCCAAGCGGCGCGGGCGTGATCGATACCGGCAACAACGTGTGGATCGGTGACCTTCGCGCGTGCACCCTTGGTTCGAGTGCCTGTGCGGCACCGACGATCACCAAGATCACGAACAACATCTTGCGCGTGTTTGGACAGGGTCCCGCGGGACGTCTCGAGCCCGTGGTCGCGAACGCGAGCGCGATCAGCCCGGCTGGCTCGTAGCTTCATCACGACGTCTCGCAGTCGCTGCTGGCGACTCAGGACCTAGACGAATCGTCCGGAGAGTCCCGACAGTGTGTTGGGTTCGAGGTGTGACAACGTTGTGATGACGACGCTGTATGCGCGCATGATGACGGCAAAAGCCGACATCAGGGAACAACGTCCCTTGTGGTTTCCATAGCGCCACGCGTAGGATTTGGCCGTAGCAGTATTGCGTGATCGCATCACGGCAGGGGCACAACTGATTTGAAGTGGGGCCCTATGGCACTGAGGCATCGATCACTGAACGATCTAGTCCCCGCCCCTCAGGTCACGGACTGGCGGCGTCAACCACTCGCGTCGAGTGACGAATTGATCAATCAGCTTGCGAAAGAGCGAGCCCGACTTGCGGCAACGCTCGATTCATTGATGGATCCCCACGTCATCTTCGAGGCGGTCCGTGACGAGCGCGGACGCATCGTCGACTTCGTCTTCAGTGACGCGAATGACGCGGCGATTGCGTACAACCACTCGACTCGTAAAGAGATGATTGGCGCGCGCCTGCTCGACATCCTTCCGGGCCACAAGAACTCCGGCGTGTTCGCAAGCTACGTGCACGCCGTCGAGTCCGGCGAACCGATGGTGCTCGACGACTCCGTGTACTACAACGAGGTCCTCCAGTCAGAGCGCCACTGCGACGTGCGTGCTCTCAAGGTCGGCGACGGGTTGAGCTACACCTGGCGCGACGTAACCGAGCGCGTGCAACTCATCGAGAAGTTCCGACTTCTCGCCGAGAACGCGACGGACATCGTCTATGAGACCGACATGGGTGGCGAGATCAAGTGGATGTCGCCATCGACCCGAACGCTCGGCTGGGATCAAGACGAGCTACTCGGCACGTCGATCTTTGACCTCATCCTCGTAGACGACCAGGCCAAGACATTGCTCGTGCGAGATCGTGTGCAAAAGGGCGCGTCGAGTGCGCGCCTCGAGGCCCGCTTTCGCACAAAGAGTGGCGACGTTCGCTGGATGTCGGTCTCGCTGAAGCCACTCCACGGGAGTGACGGCGACGTCCAGGCCCTCGTCGTCGGACTGCGCAGCATCGATACCGAAGTCGCGACAAGACTTTCGCTCGCAAAATCCGAGGAGCACTTTCGCCTCGTCGCCGAGAACTCCTCCGACGTGCTCTACGAAACTGACGTTGACGGCGTGATCCATTGGATCTCGCCGTCGGTGCACCAGGTGCTCGGCTGGCTACCGGACGACCTGGTCGGCTCGCGAGCGGTCGACCTCGTGTCGAAGGACGACTTCTCCAATCTGGTCGAGCGTCACCAGCTCGTGCTCTCGGGGAGGAAAGTTGGCCGTGCGCAGATGCGCCTGCGCACGGCGAGCGGTGAGTTTCGCTGGATGGCCGTACGGGCACAGCCGACGCGCGGATCTTCCGACCGCGTCGTTGGCAGCGTTGTCGCACTGAGAGACTGTCAAAGCGAAGTGGCGGCGCAACGTGCCGCCAACACGCTGACGGCCGGCAGCCAAGTGCTCGTTCGTTCCGAGAACGAGGCGGACCTTCTAGTCCAGATGTGCCAAGCGGCGGTCGACGAAGGCGGCTACGAGCTCGCGTGGTATGGGCGCCGCGTCGAGGGCCCTGAGTGTGTCGTCGACAAGGTCGCGACGAGCAGCAAGCACGCCGACTACGTGGCGACGATCACTGTCGACTGGAGCACCGGTCCATACGGGAGCGGCCCGACCGGGACCGCCATCCGCACCGGCCAGCCCGTTATATACAACGAGATGGCGGCGGACGTGAGCTTCAAGCCATGGCTGGATGAAGCAACCATCCACGGCTTTCGCTCGTGCATTGCCCTGCCCGTCATTATTGACGGCAAGCTAGACGGCAGCCTCCAGGTCTACTCGGGCGAACCCAATGCCTTCGTGGGCGAGGTGGCCGACGTGATGAAAGAGATAGCGAGCGAGCTCGGCTTTGGGATCAAGCGACTTCGTGAGTACCAGCAGCTGCTCCAGTCGCTAAAGGACCAGACGCTCCTCTCGAAGGCGATCGACCAGGCGAGCGAGTCCATCATCGTCACCGACCCCTCGGCGGATATCCTCTACGCGAATCCCTCGGCGGCGCGCACGAGCGGCTACAGCATTGAAGAGCTGGTCGGCCACAATCCCCGCATGTTCCAAAGCGACCTCCACGACACCGCCTTCTACCAGTCCATGTGGGCCCAGCTCTTGGGCGCGCAGCCGTGGCACGGCACGATCATCAACCGCAGGAAGAGCGGCGAGCTCTACGAAGAAGACTCGACCATCTCTCCCATCCACGACAACGAGGGCCGACTCGTCGCCTACGTCGCCGTGAAGCGCGACCTTACGATCGAGCGACGTCTGGAGACGAACCGGTCACGCGAGCAGCGAGACCGCCTCGCGATCCTCGACATCATGCAGGAGGTTCGCCGAGGCGATTCGCTCCACACCACCGCCGAGCGGTTCTGCCGCGCCGCCACGACCCTGACCTCTATCGATGCGGCCCTCACCGTGCTCGTCCAGGGTGACGGGACCCTCCTCACGATCGGTACTGGAGGAGCCGAGCTCGGCGGGGCGACGAGCGGGGTCGTCCTACAGTTCGCGAACCCCGCCACGATCGTCGAACGCACCGACGCCGGGGCCTGGTGGATCAATTTTGCCGACATCGCGACGGCCGTCGCCGACAGGAGCGTGACGTC
>JBAUSF010000315.1:0-4511 GCA_049581565.1 Acidimicrobiales bacterium | reverse complement strand
CCCCCATCGCTGGGCAGACAGCCAAAGAGCACGGAGGTGAGGTTCTCGCCGCCGGTAAGTGGGAGATCCTGCACGGCAATGGCTCTCTCACTGCAGGAGCACTCGTGCGGTTTGCCGACCATGAGACGGCCCTCGGGTGGTACAACTCCCCTAAATATCAACAGTTGATCGAAGTCCGAAGTGTCTCAATGGATGCCCGCTTCAGTTTGCTCGACGGCCCCCCTAGCTGATCGACCTCCAGATCGCGCATTCTCGAAGAGTTCGTCAACTCGCTATGGGTTTAGCAACCGGCGAGCAGCGACCGACGCAACGAGCAAGAGCTGACCTACCTAACCAGACCTATAGAGAGTGAGAGGAAATACCAATGAGCACACCCCCGGGGAAGACGGTACTCATCACGGGCGCCAACGTTGGGATCGGCAAGGAAGTGGCCCGGCAACTGGCATTACGTCCTGAGTTCGCGCGGATCTACCTGGCGTGCCGAAACCAAGATCGGGCGACAACGGCAAAGGCTGAACTTGAAGCCGCGACCGACCGGCGCATCTTTGACATCACTCTCATGGACGTTGCCGATCTGGGCTCAGTTCACGCCGGTCTTGCGGCCATCGACGGATCCATTGATGCGCTTGTCATGAACGCCGGTGTAATCGGCGACAAGAAGTTGATGAACTTGACTGCTGACGGAGTCACCACCCTGTTCGCAACGGACGTTCTTGGTCACGTCGTTCTTCTCGAAGGGCTACTGACCGAGAACCGACTTGGCGAGGTTGCAGTATTCGCCGGAAGTGAAGCAGCCCGAGGAATTCCGAAGCTGGGGTTCAAACGGCCAACCTTCGTCTCAACCTCTACCGATGAACTCACTACCGTCGTCGACGGCAGCTACTTCGCTCACAGAAAATACAATTCGAACCTCGCCTTCGGTCAGGTCAAGTACATCGGGGCCTTATGGATGGCCCACCTGGCGCGCCAATACCCCGACCTCCGCTTTATCACTGTGAGCCCCGGCAACACCACGGGCACCGAAGCCGCCGCCGGCGCGGCGCCACCGCTACGCTTTGCGGCCAAACACATCATGCCCCACCTCGGTGTCTCTCACGAACTTGACGTGGGCGCCAAGCGACTCGTCGACGGTGTCACCGACCCGAAGCTTTCGAGTGGCGTGTTCTACGCCAGCGCGGCTGGCAAGTTGAAAGGTCCCATGGTCGACCAAGCGAACATCTTCCCCGACTTGGCCAACCCGTCGTTTCAGGACCACGCCAACGAGGCCATCCACCGCTTCCTCACCCAATGACGTTGCGGAATGAGGACCGACCGTTTTCCATCTCTGCGTTCTAATCCCCGCGGGGAGGACGTGCAAATCGCCCCTTTATTGTGAATATCGCCGAGTCGCACGTCGATTCAGGAACTCCCCAAGAGTTTCGAGCCACCGAAGCCACTCGTTTACGGGAGTTTGAACTACAACCCCTGTGGGGTGCGAATTGACCTGAACCCCATTCGTCGGTCCACGCTAAGCGCTTGCGATGACGTTCATCTAGTGTCGCGACCTGGCTGGCGTGCCCGAACTCGACCTACGAAAAATCCAAGAATACGCGGCGGAGGTCGTCCCGCCGAATTTTCAGAATCAGATCAGGATGGAAGTCGACTTACGGGGAAAAACCGTAACGATCTTAGAATGTCGACCGCCATGGCGCGAGGACATCGACCCCGAGTGGACTCGACTGGGCGTGGCGAGTGATGAAATTCGACAGCCAGAGCTCGAAATGGACGCTCTACTGGTCTGACAGTAACGGGCGCTGGCATATCTTCGACCTCACCTCGCCTGGATCGATTGACAAGATACTCAAGGAGATCGAACGCGACCGAACCAACATTTTTTGGGGCTGATCGAAGGGGAAGGAACCCTGATCTTGGAGGCCAGACCTAGCATTGAGTTATGTGGAAAGCACCTAGTGCTCAGGAAGTCGCGAGCGACGTCTCGCAATGTCTCGCCTCTGGAGACGAAGCACTCGCACGCCGATTGATCTTTCGATTCATTGAGCACTACGACCGAGCAGACTGGGCTGACCGCTCTCGAATGGTTAACGCGCGTCCCGATTCAACGGGTAGTACGAAACTCGACGCCATGCTGGCGGCCACCGTCGAATTTGCGTGCGCGACCCATCGCATCACTCCTCCAGCCTGGGTCAATGAGCCCGAGTACTTTCTTGACCAGTTCTGGTTCGTTTCGGGGATTGAGTCGCTCGAGGCTGACGCAATGGCGCACAGCCCGATTTCATACTCGCGCCGATCAATCTTCCTTAACAGAGAATCCCTCACGTACGCATGACCTCCTCATTCGGTAAGAGCGATCTCGTCGATGCCTTTGAGAGACTTGATGAAGAACTGGCGCGACGCGGCGTCAGGGCCGACCTCTTCGTCGTCGGGGGAGCCGCGATGGCGATCGCGTATGACGCGCGGCGCACGACGACGGACGTCGATGCGATCTTCGTGCCCTCGGATGTTGTTCGCGAGTCATCAAAGGCGGTCGCTGAACAGCTCGATTTGGATCCTGAGTGGCTCAACGACGGGGCCAAGGGCTTTGCTCCGGGCGACGACCCAGAGCAGACACCAGTCTTTGAAGGGCAATTTCTCAGCGTGGCGGTGGCCTCGCCAAGATATCTATTAGCTATGAAATTACTGGCGTCAAGAACCGATAGAGACATCGACGACATCAAATTGCTGTACCAACTGTGCGGCCTTACGACGGCGGAAGAGGGTGCGGACCTGTTGCAGTCGTACTACCCTTCTCGAGTCATACCCGCTCGGGCTCAATTCCTCCTCCAAGAGCTCTTCCCCGAGGAACGTTCTCGCGACCGGGACACCGGTCTCGGTCGCTAGTCGTTCCGCGGGTGAAGCTTGAGTTCTTCAATTGCCGCCATCCACGATCGCAAAGTGTTCCAACTGACTTCGCCCAGGGGTGCGCGGAAAATTCGCGAAATCCGGTCATTGCACGGGCGAGCTATCGAACTTCCGACTGCGCTCAGACAGTATCGGCGGAGGGTACTCGGCTAAAAGTCTCCTCGAGCCAGTCAAGCATTCGCTCTGAGGACAGAAGAGGCGAGCCGATCTGGCAGTGGTCCTCAGCACCTTCCTCAGCCGTAAAGAGGAGGAATGTCTTGTCGCACGTGAGCGCGTCGAACAGCTGCTTTGCTTGCCCCGAGTACCACTGGTCGCCCTCGGAGTCGATCACGAGCGTCGGGCAGGTGATCTTCTCGGCGATTCCCGCCAGCGTGTAATCGAGGGCCTTGAGGAAGTAATCGGCCGGAGAAGAGGCCCGGAAGGTAAAGATACCGTTCTCTATGCCCCACCTGGTGTCAGTGCTCGCCTCCATCAACGCCTTCATCATTTCGTTGGTACCAGCGGGATCGCTACGTATCCCCTCGATGGCGGCCTGGCGTGACATGCCGCTCGGCATCCTGGGCGCCATGAAGTCAAAGACGCCTCCATTGGCGATGCACGCCGCGAGGCGGTGCTCGAATGCCGCGGCCCGGGGAGCCAGGTACCCGCCGAAGCTAATGCCCAAGAGGGCGACGCGCTCTGGATCGACGGTGGAGAGGTCCAGCACGAAGTCGACGACCGGCGTCACGATCGCCTCCCAGTCCGGGCGGAATCCGAGACCTTGCTCGCGGATCACTGCACCCTGCCCGGGTCCCTCAAACGTCAGGCAGTTGAAGCCGCGGGTGGTGGCGGCCATCGCGTTGGCTCGAAGCTCCTCCTGGGTCCCGTCATACCCAGTGTGCACGATAAGCGTGCGGACCCTCTCCCCTGCCTCGTCCGCGCGGTAGAAGTAGCCAGGAAGCGTTGTGTCCTCGTACGGGATAGCCACTTGCTCGACGGCCACGGAGGTCAAATCGAGTGCCTGTTTGAAGCAGGCCCGTGCGTTGCGGGAATAGTCAACGATGCGAGGATCGCTCGGGTCGCCGTGCAGGTAAAACTCGGCCGCGCGATGATAGTTGGAGGCTCGGAAGAAGGCCTCCCGGGCGCTGACCTTATGGCCGCGCTCCAAGCTTCGCTCGGCCATCTCCTGCACGCGCTTCGCGGTCTTCAGCCATTCGGCACTCCAGCTTTCGAAGTCGCCCTCTTGGACGCGGTACGAAGTCGAGAGAACCTCCCCGACTTCTGCGTCGCCCGAGGCTGTCGAGCCGAGCAGCCGAAGCGTCTGAAAGTCGAACTGAGTATCGTTGAAGTGAACGTGCATCGCTGCGTCGCCTCCCGGAAAGATGGAGCGGACCTGACTCGTCCAGCCTGGCAAGCCGACCGAATCCCGCGGTAGGGCCATTAGTCCCCAATCGCAACGCAGACCGATAGCTCGGGCTGCGCGGGACACTTCATCGCTTATGCCGATTGCGGATTCCGACAGTTTCCGGCCACCCATTCCGATTGATTCCGGCCAGCCATTCCGATGGTTTTCGGCCACCCCTGGGAGCTAAACACGGCGCTCGCGTGATCTAAAGGGCATCGACAATCCTTCC
>JBAUSF010000314.1:0-6560 GCA_049581565.1 Acidimicrobiales bacterium | reverse complement strand
ACCGCGAGCTGCTTGCCGAGCTCGACGCCCCACTGATCGAAGGAGTCAATGTCCCAGATCGTGCCCTGGACGAAGACCGAGTGCTCGTAGAGCGCGACGAGGGCGCCCAGGACGCGCGGGGTGAGCTCGCGTGCGAGGAGCACGGTCGAGGGTCGGTTCCCCTCCATCACCCGGTGGGGGATGACCGCCTCGTCGACGCCTTCGGCGCGCAGCTCGCTAGCGGTCTTGCCAAAGGCCAGCGCCTCGGCCTGGGCGAAGACGTTCGACATCAAAATGTCGTGGTGGTCCTCGAGCGGATTGAGGCTGCGGGCAAAACCGATGAAGTCAACGGGAATGACGGTCGTGCCCTGGTGGATCAGCTGGTAGAAGCTGTGCTGGCCGTTCGTGCCCGGCTCGCCCCAGTAGATCGGTCCGGTCGCGTAGTCGACGTGGTGACCGCTTTCGGTGACGTGCTTGCCGTTTGACTCCATTGTGAGCTGTTGGAGGTAGGCCGGCAAACGGTGGAGGTACTGGTCGTAGGGCATGACCCCGACCGTTGGAAAGCCAAGAAAATCGCGGTTCCAGACGGCGAGCAGACCGAGCAGCATCGCAAGATTCGACTCAATGGGACTGGTTTGAAAATGCCGGTCGATGGCGTGGGAACCGGCGAGCAGCTCAGCAAACAGCTCCGGACCGATCGCGATCATGGTTGACAGGCCGATCGCGCTCTCCATCGAATAGCGACCGCCGACCCAGTCCCAGAACTCGAACATGTTCGCGACGTCGATTCCGAAGGCCGCGACTCTCTCCGCGTTGGTCGAGACGGCCACGAAGTGCTTGGCGACGGCTCGGTCGTCACCGAGGCGGTCAACGAGCCAGCGGCGCGCCGAGTTGGCGTTGGTGAGGGTCTCCATGGTGCCGAACGTCTTTGACGAGATGATGAAGAGCGTCTCGTCCGCCTCGAGATCGCGGACGGCTTCTGCGAAGTCGGTGCCGTCGACGTTGGAGACGAATCGAAAGTTGAGCTCGCGAGTGGCGTAGTGGCGAAGGGCCTCGTAGGCCATCACTGGTCCGAGGTCCGACCCACCAATGCCGATGTTCACGACGTTGCGAATGACCTTGCCGGTGTGGCCGCGCCACGCGCCCCCGCGAATCCGGTCGGAGAAGTCGGTCATTTGGGTGAGGACACGATGCACCTCGGCGACGACGTCGACACCGTCAACGACCAGTGTGGCGTCCCTCGGGAGCCGCAGCGCGGTGTGCAGCACCGCGCGGTTCTCCGAGATATTGATGTGCGCACCGGCGAACATCGCGTCGCGGCGCTCTTCGACACCTGACTCGCGGGCGAGCTGGGCGAGGAACGCCATCGTCGCGGCGTCGATGAGGTGCTTCGAATAGTCGAAGTAGAACCCTTCGGCCTCGAGGTGAAACGTCTCACCGCGCCGCGGGTCGGCGTCAAAGAGATCGCGAAGCTGGCGGTGCTGCAAGTCCTCGGCCCGACTCTGCAGAGCGGCCCACGCGGGACGCTTCGTGAGGGGCAGGGGCTCGGGCTTCTTGCGCATTTCCCGCCCAACTTAGCGTCGTCGTGGTCGCCGCCCGACAGTTCCTTCGTCTGCCGAACGACAACGGCCGGCTACATTCTGCGCGCGGTTCGCACTCGTACGGGCTCGGTTATCGAGTCGTGACGCGCGACGTGACCCCACGAGATGAAGTCGTGCAATGGCACCATTGCCTCGTGCGAGAAACCGACGATGCTGCAGCACGCGGGACGATCGGGCGATTTTTGGCGACAGATAGACTGGCGCGTGGCCGCTTCGACTCCTCCTTCTCGCCGAAGCCCGCGTCCTCGACCACCGGCTGGCGCGACTCGACGTTCGTCGAGTGACGAACGGCCCAACCGCGGGCAAAATAGCGCCTCGCGTCAGGAACGATCTGCGAACCGCTCGACGGGCGCCGAACGGGGCTCGAGCCATAAGGAGCGACCGAGCGCCCCCTACGACCGTTCGCGACGTCGTACCGAGACGGATTCAGGAACTGGCGCGCCACGGCGGGCTCGTCCCACGTCCGCTCGACCCGCCCGTGCCGAGGACCCCCGTGGTGAACGTCCGAGCTTCGCCAAGGCCCCCTACGACCGTTCGCGACGTCGTACCGAGACGGGTTCAGGAACTGGAGCCCCACGGCGGGCTCGTTCCTCGTCTGCTCGGCCCGCACGTGACGACGACCCCCGTGGTGCTCGACCAGCTCGACCGTACAAGAAAACGGACGCCACTCGTCGAGCGGCTCCTGGTGGTCGAGCGATGAGACCATCGTCACGCACGAAAGAGCGTGCACCCGCGCCGCTGACGCCCGAACAGCGCCAGCGCCAGGCCGCGGGTGAAGCGGCGAAGAAGAAGGGTTGGGGCGGCGTCGCACGCAAGGGTGCGATCAACATCACGAGCACCGGCCACGAACTCGGCGATCCGAAGGCCCGCACTCGTGGACCCGAACCGGTCCCTGACTGGCAAGAGGTTGAGCGAACCCCCCGCCCATCAACACCCGCCAAGACCAAGTCGCGTGCGCCCTACGCGCTGCCGGGCGACGTCGCAGCCGATGTCCGCAAGGCCTTCATCGGTACGGCGTACATGCGAGAGAAGATGGTCTACACGCTCACTCGCGCCGCCGAAGCCTATGACCGCCACCGCTACGAGGAGGCCCTGCGACTCGGGCGCATCGTCGCCGACGCCACACCGGGCGTCGCGCCCGTACGCGAGCTCACCGGACTCGCGGCGTACCGCGCCGATCGCTGGGCAATGGCGAAGGTCCATCTGCGCGCGTACTTCACGATCACGAGCGACCCCGAGCACCTGCCGCTCGTCATGGACGCCGATCGCGCGAACCACCGCTACCGGGCCGTCGAGAAGACTTTCAACGAGCTGACCGAACACGAGCCGACGCCCGAGGTCTTGGCCGAGGGGCGCATCGTGCTCGCGGCGACCTGGGCCGACCAGCGTCGCTACGAAGAGGCGATCGAGCTCTTGACACGCGCGGGTGGCGCGAAGAACCTTCGCAATCCCTCGTATCGACACATTCGACTCTGGTACGCCCTCGCTGACGTCTTCGATCGGGCGGGCGACGTCGCGTCGGCGAGGGAGCTCTTCTCGCGCATCGTGCTCGCCGAGCCCGACGCGTACGACGCCGCCGATCGACTGCGCGAACTGGGCGCGAGTGCGCCCTCAAAGAACCGCAAGCGCCGCGCGACGCCAGCGTCGAAGAAGAAGCTGTCCTAGGAATTGCAGCTAGGCGAGTGCCGCGAGCACCGCGGCGAGGACGAAGGTGGTACCGCGCGTGTCGCCCACCAGTCCGACGTTCATCTTGTTCATGTCGTAGGCGACGGTGATCTCAAGGTCTTGATCCATGAAGACGATCGAACCTCCGTAGCCGCCCCAGTAGCAGGCGCGCGGGCCGATCGGGATCGCGCTGCTCGCGAGTCCGTAGCCGAGACCAAACGTGACGTCGAAGTCGAGCACCTGATCGACACCACTGACCGAGGGCTGAAACACGCGAGCGAGCGTTTCCTCACTGAGAAAGCGCGTGCCTTCGGCGTGGCCGCTGTTGGCGATGATCTGTTGAATGCGCGCCACGGAACGAGCGTTGCCGTGACCGTTGGCGGCAGGAATCTCCGCTGCTCGCCACCAGCGCTGCGCGGGCGCGAGGGGATCGATCTCTGGTGAGCTAAGGGCGTGGTAGCGAAGCGACGCGCGATCGATCGGGAGGGTTTCGAGGTCGGGGGAGGCGACGACCACGCTCACGCGAGGCTCTTCAGACTCGGGCAGTCCGATGTAGAAGTCGGCGTCGAGCACGTGGGCGACTTCGGTCGCGAAGAACTCTCCGATCGTCGCCCCGGTGATACGGCGGACGAGCTCGCCGAGCAGCGTGCCCTGGCTGATCGGGTGATAGCCCGATCGCGAACGGTCGGACCACCACGGCTCCATCCGGGCGAGATCGCTCGCACATCGCTCCCAGTCGGCGAGATCCCCGAAGGAGATAGCCGGGCTGAAACCCGCCAACCCCGACGTGTGGTTCATGAGATGGTGGACCTTGATATCGGCTTTGCCCGCGGCGGCGAACTCCGGCCAGTAGGTCGCCACCGGCTCGTCGAAGTCGAGCACGCCTCGATCGCTCAGCATCAACATGACGAGAAAGACCATCGTCTTGGTCGTCGACCAGACGTTGACGATTGTGTCTCGCCCCCAGGGAATCGTCCGCTCGGGGTCGGTGAAACCACCCCACAGATCACAGACAACTTCGCCGTGCTGGTAGACACAGAGCGAGGCGCCGAGGTCGTCGCCGCACGCGATGCTCGCCTCGAGCCGTCCGCGCAGCTCCGCGAATCGGTCGGTCGATGTTCCGTGAACGAGCGTCAGCGCGAGCCCCCTAGGACGTCATGCCGGAGAGTCCGACGAGCGAGCGTGCGTGCTCGATCTCACCCATGTGGCGAAGCGCGTGCTGATAGACCCAGCACTCGAGCGCGTCGCTGCGCGTGATGCCCGCCGAGCCCGCGACCTTCGCCGAAAACGTGTGGGCGAGGGTCTCGCCATAGGGGAAGGGCACGATGACGTCGCTGAAGCGAGCGGGCTCGATCGAAGCGACGTACTCCTCAGTCTCGGAGAAGACGAGCCGTTGAAACTCACTGAAAGCCTCGTAGTTCCCGATTCGCTGGCCCATCATCTCCTCGACGGTTCGTTCCTTGCCGTGATCGGGAACCCCGAGGTCGATGCGCGCCGCCCACTCGTCGCTGAAGAGCGGGGCGGGACCACCGAGGAAGACGAGGCTGCCGTCTTCGATGAGGAGCTGGTGCGCGAGCGAAAAGGCAATGGGCAGCGTCCGCGGGTGGGTGACGGCGTTCACCTGTTCGAGGGTCATCGTGCGACAAGCTTCGCGGTAGAGCGCGTGCACGGCGGCAATCCGGCGCACGAGCGACGAGCGGTAGTCGGCGTCCATCGTGCCACCTTACTGACGTGCTACGCGCCTACGTGGGTGAAGAGGCGTCAAGTGCAGTGACCTAAGATGCCGCCATGGACACTGCCTCACTCTTGGGCGACGAAGCGTCGTCACTGCTCGACTATCAGTCGACCGCCTTTTCGAAGGAACGACTGATACTTCCCGGTCCCGACTTCCTGGACGACGTCTTCGCCTGGAGCGACCGATCACCGACCGTCCTGCGCAATCTCGGCGCGCTCTACAACCACGGTCGTCTCGGGGGGACGGGCTATCTGTCGATCCTGCCAGTCGACCAAGGCATCGAGCACTCGGCGGCGGCGAGCTTCGCCCCGAACCCGGAGTACTTCGATCCCGCACGGCTGTGCGACCTTGCGCTCGCGGGCGACTGCAACGCGATCGCCACGACGCTCGGCACCCTCGGGATCGTCTCTCGGCGCTACGTGCACCGCATCCCCTTCATCGTGAAGCTGAACCACAACGACCTCCTGCGCTATCCAACCACCTACGACCAGCAGATGTTCGCATCGGTTCGCCAGGCCTTCGACCTCGGCGCCGTCGGGGTGGGAGCGACGATCTACTTCGGTTCCGAAGGCTCGGTGCACCAGATCGAAGAGGTGCGCCAGGCCTTCGCCGAGGCCCACCGGCTGGGCCTCTTCACCGTCCTGTGGTGCTACCTGCGAAATGACGCGTTTGTCACCGGAGGGGTCGACTACCAGGTCTCCGCCGACCTCACCGGTCAAGGAAATCACCTGGGCGTCACAATCGAGGCCGACATCATCAAGCAGAAGCAGCCCGTCAACAACGGTGGCTACAACGCCGTCAAGTTCGGTAAAACCGATCCTCGCGTCTACTCCGAACTGACGACCGATCACCCCATCGACCTCACTCGCTGGCAGGTCGTGAACTGCTACACGGGACGCATTGGTCTCATCAACTCGGGCGGCGAGTCAAAGGGCGACAACGACCTCGCGAGTGCGGTGCGCACGGCCGTCATCAACAAGCGTGCGGGTGGTCAGGGTCTCATTCTTGGGCGCAAGGCGTTTCAACGTCCGATCGATGAGGGCGCAGCCATCATGCGCGCGGTCCAAGACGTGTACTTGGATCAGTCCATCACCGTCGCGTAGTAATACGCTCGAGTCGTGACCGACAGCGACCCGGGATGGCGCACGTGGCCGAACGCGATCACGCTGCTGCGCCTCTTGATGGTGCCGGTATTTCTGTGGCTTCTCTTTGGCACGAACCATCGCGCGATCGCAGCCTGGTTGCTCGGCGCGCTCGGGGCGACTGACTGGATTGACGGCTTCGTCGCGCGGCGGCTGCACCAGGTGTCGAACGTTGGCAAGGTTCTCGACCCGACGGCCGACCGCATCCTGGTCATCACCGGCCTCCTCGCAGTCGCGATAGCGGGAGGCGTGCCCTGGTGGTTTGCCTTGTTAACGCTCGCGCGCGAGATCATCGTCTCGGTGATGACGCTCACTCTCGCAGCCCTCGGCGCCGCTCGCATCAACGTGCTCTGGTGGGGGAAAGTCTCGACGTTCGCCCTGATGACGAGCTTTCCGCTCTTCCTGCTCACGACGAACCCGCACGGGGCGGCGCTGCGG
>JBAUSF010000313.1:0-19943 GCA_049581565.1 Acidimicrobiales bacterium | reverse complement strand
GGTCACTGATGCCAAAGTGGTGGGCGACCTCGTGCAGGACGGTCTTTCGAATCTGGGCTCGCACCTCATCTTCGCTCGAGCAGTGCCGACAGATCGTCGCCTGATAGAGCGTGATCCGATCGGGCATGACGCCGCTGTAGCTGATGGGGCTGCGCTTGGTGAGAGGAATGCCTTCGTAGAGACCGAAGAGTGGCCCCGGCGGACGGTCGTCGACGATGATCGCGACATTGTCGATCTGGGAGGAGAGCTCCTGTGGCAGCGTGGCGAGCGCTTCGTCGACCAGCTGGTCGAACCGCTCATTGGAGATCTCGAACATTTCCGAAGCGTACCGGGCGCTCGCATCCGACACTCACGTGCGCGCTCGCGCGTCGCGCCAGCGCCCGTACCGCCCGCGTCCCTTCAAGTGGAAGTCGCTCGGTTGATCGCCGTGGACGCCGGCGACGAGCGCGGACGACGAGAGGCCAACGCCTCCCGCGATCATTATCACCAGAGCGATCACTTCAAGAGACGCGTACAGCGGTCCCCCGCGCAAGGTTTCGTGAAAGAGCACGTGTCCAATGGCGATCGAGACGATCGGGTTCACGAGGATGAGCGACGACTGGGACGCGGCGAGCGGTCCCACTTGAAAGGCGCTCTGCATGACGACGAACGAACCAACGCCGATGACCGTGATCGCGTACAAGGGCCACGAGCTGAACACCGCGCCCCAGCCCGAGAGCAACACGTTCGTAAAGGTCTTCGTGATCGCGGCAAGCAGTGCGAACCCGATCGACGCACTCGCTCCGAGCACGAGCGCGCGCCGCCACGCGGGCCCCCTCGTTCCGAGGGCGACCAGGAGCAGCGCGACTCCCATCGTGACGAACCCGACCGCAACCCAACGCCCGTCACTCGGCGTCGCGGTGCCCGGAGATCCCGGCGAGATCGCGAGAAACAGCCCGAGCCCGCCCGCCGTCGCGAGCGTCGCCACCAGGTCGCGAATCCGAAGCGGCGTCGAATACCACAGCCAGAGAATGAGGACGAGCGCGACGAGTTCGCTCACCATCAGTGGTTGGACGACGTTGAGCGTCCCGATGTGCAGGGCGACCGCCTGACAGACGTAGGCGAGCGCCATGATGAGGAGGCCGGCCAACCAGATCGGCCGCTGGACCATGTGGCGCACGAGGCCCATTGACGGACCGTTCGACGCCGGCGCGCCCTCGACCCCTAAACGTTGACAGACGCTCGCGACGGCGTTCGCGCACGAGGCGACGAGCGCGAAGAAAACGACCATCAAACGAGACTACGACGTCGTTACGTCGTGCTCGCTGCCTCGCGAAGCCGCGCGTCTTCTTCTGTCAGACCTAGATTGTGGGTGACCGTAAAGGAGAAACGTGCCTTTTGACCTCACGGACCTGATGCAACGCCGTCACGGCGAGAACTTCCAGCTCCACAGCGAATACGTGAACCCCCAGCTCGCGAAGGTCCTCAAGACCCTCGGCATGGACCGCTTCTACGAGCGCGGCGAGGGCTGCTACCTCTACGACGAGACGGGCAAGCGCTACCTCGACCTGCTGAGCGGATTCGGGGTCTTCGCCCTCGGCCGCAGTCACCCGGCTATCAAAGCCGCCCTGCACCAGGCAATCGACGCAGACCTGCCCAACATGGTCCAGATGGACTGCGCTCTCCTGCCCGGCCTTCTCGCCGAAGAGCTCGTCCGGCGAAGCCCGCCGCAGATCGAACGGGTCTTCTTCTGCAATTCGGGCGCCGAAGCGGTCGAGGGTGCCATCAAGTTCGCGCGCGCGGACACCGGCAAGACGCGCATCCTCTACCACGCCCACGCCTACCACGGCCTCACCATGGGCGCGTTGTCGCTGAACGGATCGAACGAGTTCAAGCACGGCTTCGGCCCGATGATGCCCAACACGACGCAAGTTCCCTTCGGCGACGTCGAGGCGCTGCGTAAGGAGCTCGCCGCGGGCGACGTCGCTGCGTTCTTCGTCGAGCCCATTCAGGGCAAGGGCGTCTTCGAGCTCGACACCGACACGTGGCGGGCGATGCAGGCTGCCGTCAAAGAAGCCGGCGCGCTCTTCGTCTGCGACGAGGTCCAAACCGGCATCGGCCGCACGGGCAAGTTCTACGCCTTCGAGCACTACGGGCTCAGTCCGGACATCATCACGGTCTCAAAGGCCCTCTCCGGTGGCTTCATTCCGGTCGGCGCCGTCCTCACGGGCGATCGCATCTACCGCAGCGTCTACAGCTCGATGGACCGCGCCCTCGTGCACTCAACCACGTTCAAGGGCAATCAGCTCGCGATGGTCGCGGGACTCGCGACGCTCTCGGTCTTTGACGACGAGGGCATCGTTGCCCACGCGGCCTCGATGGGCGACCTGTGGCACGCCCGACTCGCCGAGCTGCAGGAGCGACACGAGTTCATCCACGAGATTCGCGGACGCGGGCAGATGATCGGTGTGGTTTTTGGACCACCGACGTCGACCAAGGCGAAGCTCCGTTGGCGCACCCTCGAGGCCGCGCGCACCGCCATGTTCTCCCAGACAATGGTGGTGCCGCTCTTCCAGCGCTACGGCATCTTGACCCAGGTCGCGGCCGACAACGTCAACGTCATCAAGCTGCTGCCGCCCCTCATCGCCGCGGAAGCGGAGATCGATCTCTTCGTGGCCGCCCTCGACGAGCTCTTGACCGACGCCGAAGAGAAGGGCGGATGGCTGCGCGACTTCGCCGTGTCGATGGCGAAGGGCACCTTCAAGCGCACGCGTTCGCTGCCGACGTCGAGCGGGAGCAAAGTCACGACGTGAGCCACGAGCTCGAACCGGGTGATCGCGTCGTCGTGACCGGAGCTGCGGGCTTCATCGGTTCGGCCGTGACGCGAGCGCTGCTCGCGCGCGACGCCCACGTGGTCGCGCTGCTCGAACCGGGCGCCGTCGCGTCCAATCTCGACGCACTCGACGTCGAGCGGGTCACGGCCGACGTCACCCGCGCCGACGAGCTCGAAGGCGTGTTTCGCGGCGCGCGATTCTGCTTTCACCTGGCGGCCAAGTTCGGGTTCTGGCCCAAGGACTCGTCCACCTTCTACGCGGTCAACGTACGAGGCTCCCAGAACGTCGTTCGCGCCTGCGTCGAGGCGGGTGTCGAACGCATTGTCTACACCTCGACCGTGGCGACGCTCGGACTGTGGCATACGAAGGAGGGACGGCCGTCGAACGAGGACGACGTCGCCGACCTCTCGCACCTGCACGGCAACTACAAGCGCTCCAAGTACGTCGCCGAGCACGAAGTCCTTCGACTCGCGGCGAGCGGCGCGCCGGTCGTGCTCGTGCTGCCCACCATGCCCCACGGTCCCTACGACTATCGGCCGACGCCGTCGGGCAAAGTGGTCCTCGACTTCCTGAACGGACGAATGCCGGGCTTCGTAGAGACCGCCATGAACGTCGCCCACGTCGACGACCTCGCGAACGGTCACGTGCTCGCGCTCGAACGCGGGACCCAGGGCCGCAGCTACATCTGCGGCGGGACGAATCTCACGATGGCGGCGCTGCTCGCCATCCTCGCCGACGTGACCGGACTGCCGCCCGCCGACCAGCGTTTCCCCTCCGCGCTCCCCATGATCGCGGGAGTTCTCTCCCAGTTCATCGAAGGTGAGCTCCTCGAGCGCGAACCGCACGTCCCCTTGGAGGCCGCTCAGATGGCGAACAGGCCGATGATCTTTGACGACACGCGCGCGCGCAACGAACTCGGGTACACCTCGCGCGACTCGGCCCTCGCCCTCTACGATTCAGCCGCCTGGTTCGTCGAGCACAACTACGTAAAACCCGAGCGAGCGGCGCAGATCCGCTGGCGACCGCCGGCCGGCGCGTAGAACACCGCGCCGTAGAAGTTCGTCGCCTCCGTGTGGCACGATTCTGGGGTGACCAGTAGTCCCGCCGCACAGCGTCTCAGCGACCTCGCGTGGCTGCGTCGCGTCCGCGACCGAATGGACCGAGACTACGCACAGCCGCTCGACGTTGAGGCGCTCGCGCGCGGCGCGCACATGTCGGCTGGTCACCTCAGCCGTGAGTTCAAGCTCGCCTACGGCGAGTCGCCCTACTCCTACCTCATGACGCGGCGCATCGAGCGGGCGATGGCGCTGCTTCGTCGCGGCGACCTCAACGTCACCGAGGTCTGCTTCGCGGTCGGCTGCTCATCCCTCGGCACGTTCAGCACTCGCTTCAGCGAACTCGTCGGCATGTCCCCGAGCGCCTACCGGCGTGAACAGGCGCGCGCCACGGCCGGGATGCCGTCGTGCGTCGCCAAGCAGGTCACGAGACCGATCAGGAATAGAGAAGCGACGTAGGGATCGATCACCTAGCGTGACCTCGACACCACCAACTGAAGGAGTAACCGTGACCGACTCATCGACCGACGGCATCAAGATCCTGCTCATTCCCGTCTCGGACGTCGAAGTGGCGACCGCGCTGTACACTGCGCTGCTCGGCACTGCGCCCCAGGCCAACAGTCCCTACTACGTCGGCTTCGACGCGAACGACCAGCACATCGGGCTGCTGCCCGGCGGCGGTCCACAGGCCATGACCTCGCCCGTACCGCACTGGCGCGTGTCGGACATCGAGGCGAAGCTGGCCGAGCTCACCGCCGCGGGTGCGACCGTGAAGGAAGCACCACGCGAGGTGGGCGGTGGCCGTCTGGTCGCTGCGGTCACCGACCTCGACGGCAACGTGCTCGGGCTCTTCCAAGATCAGTGACGAATTCGTCTCGAACGTTCGAAACGATCAGGAATCGAGAAGCATCGGCGAAGCGAGCACCACTAGCGTCAAGGCCATGAACGTCGCCATTCACTCGAGCTTCCTGCCCCACGATGATCCCGACGCCTCGGTCGCCTTCTATCGCGACGTCCTCGGCTTCGAGGTCCGCAACGATGTGGGCTACAACGGCATGCACTGGATCACGGTCGGCCCCGCCGACCAGCCGGACACGTCGATCGTCCTCTATCCGCCGGCTGCGAGCCCCGGTCTCACGGACGACGAGCGTCGCACCATCGCCGAGATGATGGCCAAGGGCACCTACGGTATGGTCCTGCTCGCGACGAAGGACCTCGACGCAACCTTCGAGCGACTCCAAGCGGGCGGCACCGAGGTCGTCCAGGAACCGACCGAACAGCCCTACGGAGTGCGCGACTGCGCGGTGCGCGATCCCGCGGGCAACATGATCCGCGTCCAAGAGCTGCGCTGACGCAGACGTTCGGTCATCAAGCTCCGTGCCGCTCGCGGCGCCGCTCGCGCATCAGCCGTAGACCCAGACCTCGGTGCCGAGCGGGATGACATTGTTCGCCCAGATCCAGTCGATGGCCTCGTTGCTCACGCGCACACAACCGTGCGAAACGGGGTACGGCGGCACGTAGGAATCTCCGTGAATGGCGAAGCCCGTATTGAAGTACTTCGGTCGCCAGAGCGCACCGAGAGTGTCGACCACAAGCCCGTCGACCTCGCGATAGACGTGAAAGATCCCCTTCGGGGTCTCGGCAATCGCGGTGCCGCCTTGGTCGTAGTAGGTGTAGCCGCCCCCCGTTGACGTATTCAGCGTCTCGTATAGCTTTCCGTGGCGCAGAATCATCAGCAGGTCGTCGGCGAGGTCCACTTCGACGAGATTCCCCGTCGCCGCGCGCGGCGAGGCTCGAACGCCCTTCGACAGCGCCACGTAGGTTTGCGCACCGACGGTGCCGTCACGCGCAATCCCCGCCGCCTTCTGGAGCGCGTAGACGGCCTGCTCGGTGGAGTCGCCGAAGACGCCGTCGGGCGGCCCGAGCCAGTAGCCGAGGGCCGACAGCCTCCGCTGGACGATCTCGACTGCAGGACCGTGATCGCCCACGACGAGTCGTGGACCATGCAGGGGCTTTGGCCTGATGGTGGTCGTCGTGGTCGGCCGTGTGGTCGTCGTCGTCGTGGGCGCAAGCGTCGTCGTCGTGGTGGACGTGCCTGACGTGGTTGTTGTCGTGGTGGTGGTCGTGGTGGTGGTCGTGGTGGTGGTCGTGGTGGTTGCGCCGGACTCTCCCGACGACGCAGTCATCACCGCCAGCGCTGCGCCAACGAGTGCGATAGCGGCACGACGACTTCCCCGAGAGCTCACCCACGCATCTTGGGGGCGCCGGGTCCTCGCGTCAAGTAGGCATCAACGGGCGCCCCGCCGGGACTCATTCACCGAGAGGAGGACGCGCCGCCCGGTGCGTGCTCGTACACGACATGTCCACTCTGACGTAATCGCCGCTAGCCAAAGTCACTATCGGTGTCCTCCGGGAACCGGCGAAGTTGGCGAAGGATATCGCTGCGGTCCTTTGCTCGAAGTTTGCGCGCAATGCTGGCCACGTGGGACCGAACGGTCACGGGCGAAATGAAGAGTTGCTGACCGATATCGGCCGTGGTGAAGCCCTCGTGGAGCAGTTCGATTACTTGGCGCTCACGAAAGGAGAAGCGGACCCCGTTCACCAGCTCCGATTGCGAACGAATCCGCACGTCGTGAGCGCGCCACTCGCGTACGAGGCTCTTGACTAAGACATCCGAAAGAACCGCCTCGTCGGCCAGCGCGCGATAGATCAACGGAGGAATGGTCGACATGTCCTCGCCCTTCAGCCAGTAGCCCGAGGCACCTGCCGCGAGAGCCGCGAACAGATCGGCCTCTTCAGATGAGACCGTGAGCATGATTAACGCGATGGTCGGATGCTCCTTGTGTATCGCTTCCGCGGCGAAGATGCCGTTCCCGGGCATTCGTACATCGAGGAGCGCGGCTGCTGGCAACGTCTCGATCGTTGCGCGCACCGCATCGTGAGCGTCATGCGCCTCTGCGCACACTTCGAATCCACCGTCTTCGAGGGCGTAGCGAATGGCGGCCCGCGTGGGTGCGTGATCGTCAGCGATGAGCACCCTCGACTTCATGGCCACCTCACCTCGACGATGGCCCCCTGTCCCGGCGTCGAGTGGATCAACAGCGACGCACCGACGGCATTGGCCTGTTCTCGCATGCTGACGATGCCGAGACGTCCAGAGCTGACCGTCATGGTCGGATCGAATCCGACGCCGTCGTCGAAAATGCGCAGCACCTTCGATCGGCCGTCGTTCGACACTTGGATCCTGATGGTGTTCGCCTGCCCGTGACGCAGCGAATTCGTGACCGCCTCGCGAGCGATTCGTACGAACGATTCTCGCTGACGATCACTGACGTCGGTGACGTGATGTTCCGTTTCGACGACCCGTCGAGTGACCGGGTGTTCGTGAGCGGCGGACACTCGGACCTCGAGCGTCTCCGCAGCGAGCACCGTGATCGTCTCGCGGATTTCGCACAACGCCCGCGCCGCCGTCGCCTGCACCTGGCGGTGCCACTCAGGGCTCGTCCGCTCGAGTGCCGGTGCATACAGATAACTCGTAATCAGCGCCAACTCCTGGGCAATGCCATCGTGCAGGTCGAGCGCCACCGATCGTTGTGCCCTTCGCCACGAGGACGTTGAAATGCTCGACCAGTACTGACGAATCTCGATGACTGAACCCCACGCCCACGTGCATACGAGCGCCATGCGAAAGATGTCGCTGGTCTGGATCCAATCGCCGTTCTGCACGCCGAAGAGCCCTGAACTGACCATCGCAAACCCGCCAAAGACGCAGCCCGCAGCGATCCACGAAATGAACGAGTCCTCCTCGGTGACCGACTTTTCGGTAAGGCGCCATCCGGCGAGAAAAAAGAGGAGGGATCCCGCGAACTCGATCAGCACCGACGCGAGCTCGGATCGGGGAACGAGATCCATCACGCCGACGTGGGAAACGGGAACCAGCCACGCGAACAGCATGAAACAAGACGCGCCGACTATCGCCGGCACGTACAGTGCCCGGTAGCGACGCGAGCGCGAAGAGCCGAGCTCGTGTGCTGGTTCGCCGGGCAACGTTGCACGAAACAGGTACCAGGCCGCAAGGATCTTGGTCATGATCCCACCCCATATTTCAACCCGCTCGCTGATGCCATTGCCCACGGAATTTGGCGATATCAGATCGGGGAGGACCTTGAAGAGTGTGTGGACCCACGCGAGCAGCAGCACCGCGATAAAGATCAAGAGGTCGCTGAGGTCCGCGGAACGTCGGTATCGACCGAGAACCAGCAACGCGACCAGGGTTCCCGTGAGTGCAATCGACGTTTGCAAAACGGCATCGATCGTGGGTGCTCGGCGGTCGATCAGCGTATCGTGCCCGACGACCAACACGGCAAGAAAGACGCTCGATACGACGTAGGCCACGCCGTTGCGCGCTACCGTCCGATTCATAACGCGATGGTAGGGGTGAGAACGGCTCGAATCGATGAAATCTTTCAACGTTGACGAAAATCAACGCTGCTTCTCTTCCCCGTTTCCACCATTCGGTGTTTACTCGTGCAGCGACCGTTGTCGAGTCGCGAGAAAGGTTGTTATCGCATGCTGATTACCACTTTGGGTTGGGCTCTCGTGGCGTTGGCGGTGGCGGTGGTGTTCGTGCCGATTCTCTACGCAGTTCACCTGGTCGTGCTGCACGAACGTCTTCGTCATCACGCGCTCGCGAACATCGCATCCGTGGCCATTCGGGCGGGGGTCGCCACCTCGTGTCCTTACTGCGGCGAACCCGTGAGCTCCTCGCAACTCGCGTACGAAACCCTCCATACCGGGTCCGCGGCGCTCGCGACGTAGACCTTCGATCAAGCAGGGCAGTTTTCGCGGCTCATCACCCAGCGCCGACAAACGATTTATCCCCGCTTCGCGGCCGCTGATCGGTACGTACGCTCCACAACATTGCTACCCGGTCGGTACGCCAGGTGCGCGGCACGCGGCGCGTCGAGGATGGCGAAATCCGCCCGCGCACCAACGCCGAGGTGGCCGACTTCGGCGCTGCGAAGGGCGAGCGCGCCTCCCTTGGTCGCGGACCAGAGAGCCTCGTCAACGGTCATGTGCATCTCACGCACCGCGAGCGCGATGACGAAGCCCATGCTCGTCACGTACGACGAACCCGGGTTGCAGTCCGTCGCGAGCGCAACCGTCGCCCCGCCGTCGATCAGGCGGCGCGCCGAAGGATACGGAGACCGCGTGCAGAATTCCGCGCCGGGCAGCAGCGTCGAAACTGTCGCCGACGCACTCAGCAGATCGATATCGCTGTCCTCGACGAAGGTGCAGTGGTCAACGCTCGCACAGTCCATGTCCACGGCGAGGCTGATGGCGCCGCTGTGGCCGAGCTGGTTGCCGTGCATGCGCAGCCCGAGACCCCTCGCGCGCGCCGCGGCGAGGATCGTCCACGCCTCGTCCACGCTGAAGGCACCCCGATCGCAGAACACGTCGGCCCACTTTGCCTCTGGCGCACACGCGTCGAGCATCGTCGTCGTCAAGAGCTCGAGGTAACCACCGCGATCGTCCTCGAACTCGGGCGGCAGCACGTGCGCACCGAGCCAGGTGCGCTCCTCGGTGAACTCACCGGCCACCTCGAGCGACCGGACCTCGCCCTCGGTGGTGAGCTCGTAGCCCGACTTGATCTCGATCGTCGTGACGCCGCCCGCGACGAGCTCGTCCACGCGTCGTTGCGTCCCGGCCCGCAAGACTCCGGTTGACGCCGCGCGCGTCGCCTCGACCGTACGCATGATCCCGCCGCCGTCGTAGTACTGCCCGGCCATGCGCGCTTCGAACTCGTCGCTGCGATCGCCGGCAAAGACGAGGTGGGTGTGGGAGTCCACGAAGCCGGGAATGACGGCGCGGCCCTTCGCGTCAATCATCTCGTCGGCGTCGGGCGCCTCACCGTTTCGCCCCACCCAGAGCACGACGTCGTCGTCGACGACGAAGGCCGCGTCGTGCAGCCGCCCCACGGGAGTCCCGTCACCAAGCGTCGGATCGTTCGTCGTCAGCTCTGCGATATTGCAGACAACGCTCGTCGTCATGGAGCCTCGCGCATTGGTACTCGCAGTCCCGTCTGATCGGCCTTCTCTTCGGCGACATCGTAACCCGCGTCCACGTGGCGCAGGACTCCCATGGCGGGGTCGTTCGTGAGGACTCGACGCAGCTTCTCACCCGCGAGCGCCGTGCCGTCAGCGACACATACCTGGCCCGCGTGGATCGATCGGCCGATCCCCACTCCCCCGCCGTGATGGATCGACACCCAGGTCGCGCCCGACGCCGTGTTCACGAGCGCGTTCAGAAGCGGCCAGTCGGCGATGGCGTCCGAGCCGTCGAGCATGGCTTCAGTCTCGCGGTAGGGCGAGGCGACCGAACCGCTGTCGAGATGGTCGCGACCGATGACGAGCGGTGCCACGACGGCACCCGACTTCACGAGGTCGTTGAACGCAACGCCCGCCTTATCGCGCTCCTCGTAGCCGAGCCAGCAGATTCGAGCGGGCAGACCCTGGAAGGCGACGCGCTCTTGGGCTTTCGTGATCCAGCGACGGAGCGCCACGTTCTCGGGGAAGAGGTCGAGCACGGCCTGGTCGGTCGCGGCGATGTCGCGCGCCTCGCCCGAGAGCGCGGCCCAGCGAAAGGGTCCCTTTCCCTCGCAGAAGAGGGGGCGAATGTACGCGGGTACGAAACCGGGATAGGCGAAGGCGCGCGGGTATCCACCGATCTGCGCCTCACCGCGCAGCGAATTGCCGTAGTCAAAGACCTCGGCGCCCTCGTCGAGGAATCCGACCATGGCTTCGACGTGGCGCACGATGGAAGCGCGGGCGCGGTCGGTGAACTCCTCGGGCTTCTTCTCGGCGTAGTCGTGCCAGTCGTTGAGATCGATGCCCTCGGGCAGGTAGCTCAGCGGATCGTGCGCGGAGGTCTGGTCGGTGACGATGTCCACGTCGACGCCTCGCCGCAAGAGCTCGGGCAGGACCGTGGCGGCGTTGCCGACGAGCCCGACGCTCCGCGCCTCGCGCTGACGCTTCGCCTCCAGCACGCGTTCGAGCGCCGCGTCGAGATCGCTCGTCCACTCGTCGAGGTACCGCTGGTCGACGCGGCGCTGCAAACGCGACGGGTCGACGTCGATGCAGAGGCACACGCCGTCATTCATCGTGACCGCGAGCGGCTGAGCACCACCCATGCCGCCGGCGCCACTCGTCACCGTGAGCGTGCCCGCGAGGGTTCCCGAGAATCGCTTGGCCGCGATGGCGGCGAAGGTCTCGTAGGTTCCCTGCAAGATGCCCTGGGTGCCGATGTAGATCCACGACCCCGCGGTCATCTGCCCGAACATGGTGAGCCCGAGCGCCTCGAGGCGGCGGAACTCCGGCCAGGTCGCCCAGTTGGGCACGAGGTTCGAGTTCGCGATCAAGACCCTCGGCGCCCACTCGTGAGTCTGCAGCACGCCAACGGGACGGCCCGACTGCACGAGCATCGTCTCATCGGACTTGAGGGTCGTGAGCGTGCGCACCAGTGCGTCAAAGCTCGGCCAGTCCCGAGCCGCCTTGCCGGTGCCGCCGTAGACGACGAGGTCGTCGGGACGCTCGGCGACCTCGGGATCGAGGTTGTTCGAGAGCATGCGCAGCGCCGCTTCCTGGGGCCAGGCCACCGCGCTGATCGAGGTCCCCCTCGCCGCGCGCACCACTCGAGCACCGTGCATGATCCTCCTCCTCGGCGTTGCTAGCGCAACGTCACGTACCGCGACGCTATGTCAAGCAGCTCGCGAGACGCCACGAGCTCGGCCACCGCCGCGATCTCTGGCGAGAGCCAGCGGTCGTGGCCGGGCCCGCCCGACAGGGCGTTCACGCGATCTGTGATCTCGGCCGTCACCGGCGAAGGCACGAGTGGCGCGCGCAGCGCGAGGGCGCGCGCACTCGCGAGCAGCTCGATCGCGACCACGTCGCGAAAGGCGTCGAGGGACCGTCGCAGCTTTCTCGCAGCGTGCCAGCCCATCGAGACGTGGTCTTCCTGCATGCCCGAAGAGGGAATGGAGTCGACGCTCGCGGGCGTGGCGAGACGCTTCATCTCGGTCACGAGTCCCGCCTGGGCGTACTGGGCGATCATGAGACCCGAGTCGACGCCCGCGGTGTCGGCGAGGAACGGCGGGAGGCCGTAGCTCCGGTTGACGTCGAGCAGTCGGTCGGTGCGCCGCTCACTCATGGAGGCGACGTCGGCGAGCGCGATGGCGAGGAAGTCGAGCGCGTAGCCAACGGGCGCGCCGTGGAAGTTGCCGTTGGAAACGAGCGAGCCGTCCGAGAGCACCGAGGGGTTGTCGATGGCGGCCGCGAGCTCGATATCGGCGACCGACGTCGCGTAGGCGAACGTGTCGCGTGCCGCTCCGTGGACCTGGGGGGCGCAGCGCAGCGAATACGCGTCTTGGACCTGGGATGGATCGTCGAGGTGAGAGCTCACGATCATGGAGTCGGCGAGCAGGCTCGCGAGGTTCTGGGCGCTCGCGAGCTGTCCGGGATGCGGGCGCAGCGCGTGGATCTCGGCCAGGAAGACCTTGTCGGTGCCGCGGAGCGCCTGGATCGAGAGCGACGCCGCGATGTCCATCTGGGCCATGAGGGCCATCCCGTCGTCGATCGCGAGAATGAGCTGGCCGAGCATGCCGTCAGTACCGTTGATCAGGGCGAGCCCCTCCTTTTCCTCGAGCTCGATCGGACTCAGCTGGGCGTCGGAGAGCGCGTCGTTCGAGCGCCGCCGAGCGCCGCCCGCGTCGCGCACGTCCCCCTCGCCCATGAGAGCCAAGGCCACGTGCGCGAGTGGGGCGAGGTCACCCGAGCAGCCGAGCGACCCGTACTCGTGGACGATTGGGGTGATGCCCGCGTTGATGAGCGCCGCGTAGGCAAGCGCGGTCGAGGGGCGCACGCCCGAGACGCCGCTGCAGAGGTTGGTGAGTCGCGAGACCATCATCGCGCGCACGACTTCGGTCTCGACTTCAGGTCCTACGCCCGCCGCGTGCGAGCGAATGAGCGATCGCTGCAGATCGCGTCGCTCGTCGGGTGAGATCGCGGTCGTCGCGAGCGATCCGAAGCCGGTCGAGAGCCCGTAGATGGGTTCTCCGCAGTCGACGAGCACGTCGATCGCCGAACGCTGGCGTTGGAGTCGCTGGAGGACTTCGTCACTGAGTGCGACGGGCGCGTAGCCGCGCGCCACGGCGATGAGCTGTGCTCGCGTGAGCGGTTCCAAGCCAACGGTCACCGTCACAACGTTCTCCTTTGGACGCCCGCGAGCGCTTCTAATACCAACAGTGCCGCGAGGCGCACCGTGCGCTGGTCGGGCGCGTCTTGGTCGACGTCGACTTCGGTGAAGTCGATCGCGACAACGTGCTTTGAAGACGTGAGCTCGCGAACGAATCGGCGCACCTCGTCAGCCGAGAGCCCGCCGGGCGCCGACGCCGGACAGCCCGGCACGACGGAACGGTCGGCGACGTCGAGGTCGATGTCGACGTAGACCTGTCGGCCGCCCTGTCTCGCGACTTCGAGAGCGCGGCGCGCGATGACGGTCGCGTCCTCGCGATGAAACGCGTCGCGCTCAATGATGCGCACGCCGCGCTTCAACGAATCACGGGCGTAGGCGGCAGAGTTCGAATACTCGCCGAGCCCGACCTGGACCACGTGTCTCGCGTCGAGCCCCTCGTCGAGGAGCTGGCGAACCGGGGAGCCGTTCGATCGGCCGTCGCGCATGTCGAGATGGGCGTCCAAGGTGATGAGGCCGAACTGGTCGAGCTGCTCGCCCGCGAAGGCGCCCAACGCGTGCCAGGTCGCGGCGTTGTCGCCACCGAGGAACATCGCCAGGGGCGTGTCGACCTCTTCGAGCATCGCCGCCAGCCGCTCGCGAGCGCCGTCGCCGTCAGGATCGGTGACGTCACCGTGGTCGACGACGGCCACGTAGTCCGCGAGGTCGACGCGACTAGCCCACGACCAGGTCGAATAACGATGGAGGGCGGCACGAATGGCGTCGGGCGTGCTCGTCGACGATCGCGGAGAGACCGACGTCTGATACGTGGCGACCCCGAACATCGCGACGTTGCGGCGCGCGTCGATCGGCCGGTCAAAGACCATCGTCGCGGCCGATCGCCACTTGGAGTCGTTCGCTAGCGCCACGACTGCCATGCTACGCAGCGGACATGCGAGAGCGAGGCAGACGGGTATTCGCCCCGCTAACGCTTATCGCTCGACGGTTCTCACGCCGCTCTCGCGAACCTCTTCGGGTTCGGGCTCGATGTAGATCGGCACCTCCGTGGGCTCGAGTTCGTGGTCCTCGTCCTCCACGTAGGCGGGGCTCGGCACGGCCAGGTATTCGCCCTCGGCGGTGCGGATGACGATGTTGTGTGTCTTGCGCTTGCCGCCGTGGCGCACGCCCTGGAGCTCCTTACAGATCTTGTACGTGAGCGGATAGGCGATGATCGGCACCGCAATGACGAGGATGCGCATGACGAGCAGCACGGTGTTGAGTGACACGTGGAAGAAGTTCGCCAACACGTCGGTCGAGCTCGCGATGAACAACATCCCCATGAAGGCGAGCGTGGTCGCACCCGCGGCCGTGCGCTTGGGACGGTTACGCGGTCGGTCGAGGAGGTGGTGCAGCGCGTTGTCGCCGGTGAACTTTCGTTCGATGAGCGGCCAGGCGTAGGCGAGGTTGAAGGCGATGCCCGGGAAGATCACGGCCGGTATCAAGACCTCGAAGGGGATGGTATGGCCGAAGCCCGTGAACTCCCAAGACGGGAAGATGCGCAGCGCCCCGTCGAGCCAGCCCATGTACCAGTCGGGCTGGACCGCGTAGGAGATGCGCGACGCGGTGTAGGGGCCGAACTGCCAGATGGGGTTGATCTCGGCGAACGCCCCGAGGAGCGCAATGACGCCACCAACGATGAACAAGAAGCCGGTGGTCTTGGCCATGAACACGGGAAACATGGGCGAACCCACGACGTTCTTCTCGGTTTTGTCCTTGCCCGGGAACTGCGTGTGCTTCTGGCGCACAAGCAAGAAGAGGTGCGCCCCGACGAGCCCGACGATGATCGCCGGGACGATGAGACAGTGCAGGATGAAGAACCTCGGTATGACGGCCGTGCCCGGGAAGTTCCCGCCGAAGACGAAGAATGCGAGGTACGAGCCGACGAGCGGGATCGACAGCACGATCGAGTAGGCGATGCGGATGCCGGTGCCCGAGACGAGGTCGTCGGGCAGCGAGTAGCCGAGGAAGCCGTTCGCGATCGCGAGGATGAGCATCGTGACGCCGATGGTCCAGTTGAGCTCGCGGGGCTTGCGGAAGGCGCCCGTGAAGAAGATGCGCGCCATGTGCACGACCATCGAACCGATGAAGATGTCCGCCGACCAGTGGTGCATCTGGCGCATGAGCAGCCCGCCACGCACCGCGAAGGAGAGGTTGACGGTGGACGCGAACGCTTCGGTGACCTTCTGTCCGTCGAGAGGCAGGTACCCGCCGTGGTAGGTCACGATCGTCGAGCTCGGCACGAAGTAGAGCGTCAAGAAGACGCCCGTCACCATGAGGATGACGAAGGAGTACAGCGCGATCTCGCCCAACATGAAGGACCAGTGATCCGGGAAGATCTTGTCCATGAAGGTGCGCCCGCCCTTGGCGACGCCTAAGCGATCGTCCAGTTCGTCGATGACCTTGCTGAGCTTGCCGTAGGGGCCTTCGGCCCGGCGCTTGGCGCGCTTGTTCGTGGGGATGGCGACGTCACTCATACGTTCGAACGCTCCCAGAATCCGGGACCAACGGGCTGGTCGTAGTCAGCTTGTGAGCGCAGGTAGCCGTCGGCGTCGATGTAGAGCGGCAGCTGGGGCAGCGGGCGCGGCGCGGGGCCGAACTGGGGAATGGCGCCGTTGGTCACGTTGAACATTGACTGGTGGCACGGGCAGACGAGCAGCTGGAGCTGCTGCTCGTACAGTCCGACCGGACAGCCGAGGTGCGTGCAGACCTTCGAATAGGCGACGTATCCCTTCGGGCCCCACGTCTCGCGGCCCTTTTGGGTCGTGAAGTTCTCGTTCGAAATGCGAATGAGCACCGTCTGGTCGACGGCCTGGCCGCGGTCGGTGTTCTCTTGCCCTTCGGGGTAGATGGTGAGGATCGAACCAATGGTGAGTTCACCCTCGCTGATGCGTCGACCCGTCGAGTCGACCGCATACGTGCCCTTCTTCCAGTCGGTGTGGAAGAGCGTGCCCTTGGGCAACGGGCCGAGGCTGCGCAGCACCGGAAAGAGCGCCACGACGCCGAAGATGCCGAGTCCCCCGCCGAGAAGGCCGGCCAAGACCTTGCGGCGCTTGACGACGCCGCCGCCACGCTCGACGACAGCCGCCGCGAGCGACTCGCGATCGGCCTCGCTGTTGGCGAGCGGGTGCCGCTCTTCGACGAAAGGCCCGCGCGGCATGAGGTACTTGCCCCACGCGACGAGCCCGACGCCGAGGAAGAAGAGGCCCGCGCCGATGGTGGCGCCGAGGATCCAGGGCTTCGCGTTGACCCAGTACGCGGCGCCAAATCCGGCGACGCCAAGGATTCCAAGGAGGAACAAGACGGCCGTGACGCCCTCGACGGTGGCCGGATTCTTGGCCGCCGGCTGCAGGTGCGGATCGTCCTCGGGAAGACCTTGCAGTGATACCGGCGTGCGGTGTTCCGCGTCGCTCACGAGCGCTCTCCAATCCAGTAGCAGATGAGGGCCAAGAAGCCCACGCCAATGAGTAGTCCGACGAAGCCTTCGGCGACCGGACCGAGGCCACCGAGCCCGAACCCTCCGATGTTCCTCGGGTGCTGGATCTCGGTGGTGACGTACTTGACAATGTCGTCGACCTGGTGGTCGCTCAGGTTGCCGGTAAAGCGCGGCATGTTGCCCGGACCCGTGCGGATCGCCTCGGCGACCTGAAAGGCCGGGATGTTGCGCAGCGAGGGCGCGAACGTGCTGTAGGCGAGCGCGTCGCCGTCACCTTCGATCGTGTGGCAGGCCGCGCAGTTGAGGGCAAAGAGCGCCATGCCGTCTGCGGCGTTGGCGTTCTTCAGGTTGGGAGTCGGGATGTAGGGGTAGCTCGGATCGAGCGAGTTCACCCACGCCGCGATCGCCTCAGCCTGCTTGGGGGTGAGCGCCGGCTGGCGACGCAGCGCCTCGACCGCCGACGTGTCCTTGTCGGGCATGCGACCAGAGTCGATCCAAAAGTCGATGGTCGCCGGTCCGAGGCCGACGAGGTTGGGAAAGGCGCCGCTCGTGCCGTTCGCGGGCACGCCGTTCGCCTCGACGCCGTGACACGACGCGCAGTTCTCGGTATAGAGGGCCTCACCGAGCTTGTCGAGTTTCGTCGGCGGCGCCGTGTACGTGATGTACTTGTCGCCGTATTTGATGACGACGCCCTTGTCATTCTTCACGACGATGCTCGAATTTGGGGTGCCCGCGTTCTTGCGCGAGGTCTGGCCGTAGTTCGCCGCCTGCGCCCCGTTCGCGAAGACCGCGAGCGGTGCGAGCGTGAAGAAACCGGCCGCTGCGAGAAGCGGTACGCGCCTCATGATCGATGTCGTCACTCCCATACCTACTTCAACAAGAAGAGGGCCGAGTACAGCCCGATCCAGACGACATCGACGAAGTGCCAGTAGTAGATCACGCCCTGGAACGTGGCGAGCTCACCGGGGTCTCCTTCGCGACCACGCATACGAAACAAGAGAAACGACATGGCAACCAGACCCAAGAACACGTGCAGTCCGTGCAGGCCCGTCGTGATGAAGAAGATCGAGCCATAGGAGTTCGTGTACCAACGGGTGGCGATGTGGGTCCACTCGTACGCCTGGTTGGAGACGAAGAGCGTGCCGAGGACGATCGTGGAGATCACCCAGTTGCGGGCCTGCTTGCGGCGGCGGTGCTCGATGAGCCAGACCGCACGCTGCATCGTGAACGACGACGAGATGAGGATGATCGTGAAGATCCCCGCCTGGATCGTGTCGAGCTTCGTGCCGACGGGCGGCCACGAAGCGAGGTGGGCTCGAATGGTAAAGAGGGCGGCGAAGAGTCCCGAGAAGAACATCAGCTCTGAACCGAGCCAGATCATCACGCCAATGGCGAGCATCGGCGGTCGATCGTGGACGATCTTCTCTTGCTTCGCCAGGCTATTGGGGGAAACTGCCTGACTCACGCCTACCTTTCTAGTAGAAATCGAGACCCCGCTTTGTCGAAATGAGCGACGTTCTCTCAGCGAAGAGTGGCGGGAAGTTCCTCAACTGCGATGACGGCGAGCCGTCTCGTCGGACGCGTCAGCGCAACGTACAGCGTCCGCAGACCACGCGGCGTGACACCCCTGCCGTCCTCGGATCCTCGATTTACGATCTGACCAGGTTCTACAACGACCACCGCATCAAACTCGAGCCCGTTCGCGCCGTCGGCGGGCAACACCACCAGATCAGCGGAGAGCCCCTTTGATTCCTGGTCACGTGGATCAACGGCTTCGAGCCCACCGTCGCGCAAGATCTCGACGATCTCGTCGACGCGTCGTGCGGTCACGATGACCGCGACGCGACCGGGTGCGACGTCGTCGATCTCACGGCGCGTCGCCTTGACGAGCGACTCGGCGAACTCATCGGCGCTCACGATCGACACGCTCGGCAGCGCGCCCGCACGTCGCACCGGGCGCGGTGGCTCGAGGTCGGGTGCGGCCGCGAGCAGCGTCGGTGCGGCGAAGTCGAGCACTTCTTCAGGCGTGCGATAGCTCACCGTGAGATCGACCCTCGCCGGTGCGCGGCGCGGTGCGAGGACCTCGAGCAACGCCTCCCACGACGCCGACGACGACGCGGTTGTTGCCTGGCCCATGTCACCGACGATGGTCATCGATCCGGTGAGGTCGCGACGCTTGAGAACGCGCAGCTCCATCGGCGAGAGGTCCTGAGCCTCGTCGACGACGATGTGACCGTAGGTGACGAATTCCGCCTCATCGAGTTCCTGGGACTGGGTGACGGCCAGACGCTGGGCCTCGCGCAGCGCCGCCGCACGGTGGTCGCCCGAGTACGCGTCGAGGTCGATGCTGGTGAGCACACCGTCGGTGGGCTTGGGCAGTGGACGGGGGCGTCGCCGTGGCCCGACGAGGACGCGGGCCTCGTCGATGAGTGCCGCGTCGGCCTTCGTCCAGGCGATCTCGTCGAGCGACGTGAAGCGCGGTCGATAGAGCATCTCGATCTCGCGATCACTCAAGATGCCCTTGCCCGCGGCGCGCAGCAGCGCGGGCGCGCCGAGTAGATCGTGGAGGAGCTCTTGCCCGCTCAGTCGCGGCCAGATGCGCTGCAACGCCTCTTTGAACTGCGAGGTCGCACGTATCTGATCGGCGAGCTCGCCGGCCGCGTTCACTTCCTCGCTCACCTCGTGGACGAATCGCTCGCGATACTCGGCCGCAAGCCGCGCCGCGAGCTCGCGCCCGACCGCCGATCGGCGCTGGTTGTGGTTGCCAGGGCGGCGGCGGGCGCGCTCCACGGCCTCTACGGTGTAGCCCACCTTCAGCGTCATGATGGCGCGCCCGACCGGTATCTCGACGTCGTGGCGCAGTCCTCGTTCGCGCGTGCGCAGGGCCCGTGCCAGGACGCGAACCATGCGAAGGTCGCCCTTCAGCTGGTCCACGTCTTCTGACTCGGTCGCGCGCACGTCGACGTTGGTGACGAGTCCCGCGATGGTTGAGAGCGTGACTCCCGACTCACCGAGTGAGGGAAGCACGTTCTCGATGTAGTTGAGGAACAGCGGATTCGGACCAACGACGAGGACGCCTTGTCGCTCGAGCGTCGCACGGTGGGTGAAGAGCAGGTACGCCGCGCGGTGCAGCGCGACGGCCGTCTTGCCGGTGCCCGGTCCGCCCTGGACGAGCAGGATGCCCGCGAGGGGGCTCCGAATGATCTGGTCCTGCTCACCTTGGATGGTCGCGATGATGTCGCCCATGCGCCCGGTGCGCGCACGCCCGAGTGCCGCGAGCAGCGCGCCCGGCCCGCCGAGCGCGAGCCCGCCGTCGACGAGGCCCTCTTCGGTCGCAGCCCGCACTTCACTGTCGGG
>JBAUSF010000312.1:0-10670 GCA_049581565.1 Acidimicrobiales bacterium | reverse complement strand
GCCGGCCCCCGCGGCCCCGCCGCAACCCTTCAGTCGTCGCGCAACAGAACGCGTACCTTGACGCCGTCGTCTGCTCTTCGAGCTCACTTCGCGGTTCCCTGTCGCGTAGGGAGCTCGACCCCGTCAGAGTCTGATTGAATCGATAACGGTTCCGCCACGAGGCGAACGACGAACAGGAGCATCATGGAACTCACCAACACATCGGCGGTCGTCACGGGCGGTGCCTCGGGACTCGGCGAAGCCACCGCCCGACTGCTCGCCGCCCGTGGCGTGAAGGTCGTCGTCGCGGACCTCAACGACGAGAGGGGCGACGCAGTCGCCAAGGAGATCGGCGGCGCCTACGCTCACTGCGACGTCACGAACACCGACGAGGTGATCGCCGCGATCGAAGCCGCAAAGGAGATGGCGCCACTGTGGAGTGCCGTCAACTGTGCGGGTATCGGCTGGGCGACGCGCACCATTGGTAAGGACGGGGAGTACGCCTCCGCCCACGACCTCGACATCTACCGCAAGGTCATCGAGATCAACTTGATCGGTACCTTCAACGTCTGTCGACTGGCGGCAACGGCGATGAGCCACAACACGCCCGACGTCGACAACATGCGCGGCGCGATCGTGAACACCGCTTCCGTCGCCGCCGAGGACGGCCAGATCGGCCAGGTCGCCTACTCGTCGTCGAAGGGCGGCATCGTCGGGCTCACGCTTCCGCTCGCGCGCGACATCGCGCCGATTGGCGTGCGCGTGAACTGCATTCTTCCCGGCCTCATCGACACGCCGATCTACGGCACGGGCGAAGCCTCCGACGAGTTCAAGGCGCGCCTCGGTGCCGGAGTCCTCTTTCCCAAGCGGCTCGGCTACGCCAGCGAATACGCCTCGCTCGCGCTCGAGCTCCTCGCCAACAGCTACATGAACGCCGAGTCGATTCGCATCGACGCCGGCATTCGCATGCAGCCGAAATAGTGACGACGCCGCACTAGCGACGAAGGAATCATCGCCGCCGCGACCTTGAAGCAACGCGGTCAGCGCTTAGCCTTGCGGTCATGGGCTGGGTCGATCTCATCATCGTCATCGTCGTCGTGCTCGCGGGGCTTCGCGGCTTCGCCGAGGGAGCGATCCGCCAAGTCGCCGGACTCGCCGGACTCGGGGGCGGTTTTCTCCTCGGCGCCGCGATCGCACCGAGCCTGTCGGGCGACATCACGAAGACGGGCTGGCGCCCGGCCGTTGCGCTCTTTATCGTGCTCATCGTCTCGGTGCTCGGCGGGATCGTCGGTGGTGTCGTCGGCAACGTGATCAAGCACGTCGTGCGCGCGATGATGCTCGGCATCGTTGACCGCATCGTCGGGGTCGTCGTGGGAGCGGGAGGCGCGCTCGTCATGTGCTGGCTCGCGGCGGGACTGCTCACCTCGACGACGTGGGGATCGTTGTCGTCGGGCATCGAGCACTCAAGCATCTTGTCCGCGATGGATCACGTGATGCCCCCCGTGCCGAACATCGAGGCCAAAGTGCAGGGCCTCTTTCACGACGCGGGCGTGCCCAACATCTTTGCCGACGTCGTGACGCCGACCCTTCCTGCGACGGTGAAGCCGTCCAAGCTCGGGCCACTCGTGAGCGGACTCAGCCAACCGAGCGACATCGTGAAGGTGCTCGCGAGTGGCGGCTGCGGTGATGTGCTGAGCGAAGGCAGCGCCTTCTACGTGACGAGCAACGAAGTCGTCACCAACGCGCACGTGGTCGCTGGTGAGAACCACGTGACCGTGGGCGGAGCGCCTGCAGTAGTTGCCTACTACGACCCCAAGAACGATCTCGCCATCCTGCGAGTGAGCAAGAGCGAGAGCCCACTCGGATTCCTCTCAAATGAACCGTCGAGTGGAACGGCGGTACAGGTCGTCGGCTTTCCGCTCAACGGATCTCGCACCGAGGCGCCCGGTTACTTCGAGGGTGAGCTGACGGGTCTCGGACGGGGTATCTACAACGAGACGCTCTTCTCGAAGACTGTCCTCGACCTCGAGATCAACGTCGACCCCGGAAACTCGGGAAGCCCCGTCCTTGTCAACGGTAAGGTCGCAGGCATCGTCGAATCGAAGTCGATCAGCCAGGCGAGTACCGGATACGCCATTCCCGCCAGCGTCATCCGCGCCGACCTCGCGAAGACGCCCGCCACGCGGACCGTCTCGACTCAGACGTGTCTGCCCTAGACGTAGGACGCCGGCGACGACGGCCACAGTCCTCGTCCCGCCGACCTTTCACACGTACATCAACTTCTCGGCGCCTCGAGACGGTGCTCCCGCGCGAGTTGCGTGCACCCGAATACTGACGTAACTCAGTAACGTCACTCCAGCTAGTGCACGGTAGCGTCAGTTCGATGAGGCGAATGACTCTTCGCTCCCTGTCGGCGCTTCTGGTGATTTCGTTCATCTTCATGTGGTCGCAGTCGGGCGAGCAGAGTCGAGCGGGAGCAGTGTCACGTTCGCTGTTTTGCTCCGCCCTCTTGAAGGTGCTGTCAACGAGAGCAGACGCCGTCGACACAGCCGTGAACGTGCCCAAGAAACCGACGTCACTGACTTCGCATATGGTGGGAGCCCTCACCGACCTCGTCAGTGAACTCAAGATTGCGCTGGAGCACGCACCCAACGTTGCCGCAAGAAATGCCCTGCAGAACTACGTGGCAGAGCTGGTGGACACCGACAGCCCGGCAAGGATCCTGCGCGAAGTATGGTCCTTCGATTCGAGAGGCTCGAAGAAGCAGCCTCTCGCAGCGTGTCGGGGACAGTACAAGTACATCGTGTCACCCGCCGCTCCCTTCCTCCTACCCGCAGCCGGATAGCCGGGACGGCGCCGTTCAGATTTGCTTGGCCCCTGCCCTAGATCTCTCGCGCGTCGGCCACGTTGTCAAAGCGCGCAAACTCCCCGCGCCACGTGAGGTGCGCCGTGCGCGTCGGGCCGTTACGGTTCTTGCCGACGATAATCTCGGCGTCGGCCTTCATGTCGTTGGGCACCTCGCCGTAGATCTCGGGACGGTAGAGGAAGAGCACCACGTCGGCGTCCTGCTCGAGTGATCCCGATTCGCGAAGGTCCGACATCATCGGTCGCTTGTCCGCGCGCTCTTCGAGCTTTCGCGAGAGCTGGGAGAGGGCGAGCACCGGGCATTCGAGTTCGCGCGCAAGGATCTTGAGCGAACGACTCATCTCAGAAACTTCAACCTGGCGATTCTCCGCACGTCCCCGGCTGCTCATGAGCTGGAGGTAGTCGATGATGATGATGCCGAGGTCCCCGTTTTGCTGCTTGATGCGTCGAGCCCTCGCGCGCACGTCCATGATCGTGAGACTCGGGTTGTCGTCGATGAAGACCTTCGCCGACTGGAGGTATCCGAAGGCCTCGTGTGCTCGATTCCAGTCCGCCTCGGAAAGGTCACCCGTGCGGAGCTTCGACGAGTCGATGCGCGCCGTTGAGGCGAGGATTCTCTCGGCGAGCTCTTGACGGCTCATCTCCAAGGAGAAGAAGAGCGCCGGACGCTTCACGACGGCCCCGACGTGGATGAGGATCCCGAGAGCAAAGGCCGTCTTTCCGGTCGCGGGGCGCGCTCCCACGATGGTCATGGAGCTCTTCTGGAGTCCCTGCAAGACGGCGTCGAGCGACCGGTACCCGGTTTCGAGACCGTTGAACTGTCCGCGTGTCTCACCGCGCTGTTCGAGGATGTCGGCCTCGGCGAGGAGGAGACGCTGGAGGGGTGAGACCGAGTCCATCTTGCGGTCATCGCCGATCGCGTTGATCTTTCGCTCGGCCTCGTCGATGAGACCCACGACGTCGTCGGTGGCGACGTAGGCGTCGTCGACGATCTCTCCCGCGACCGAGATGAGACGGCGCTGCTGGGCCTTCTCGCGAACGAGCTCGGCGTAGTGCTGGGCGTTCGCGGCCGACGGGGTGTTGAGCTGCAGGGACGACAGTACCGCGAGCTCGACGGCGATCGCGCCCCGCTCTTGGAGCTTCGCTTGCACGGTGACGTAGTCAACGGGCTCGCCGGCGTGGGCGAGGGCGATGATGGCACTGAAGATCTGGCCGTGCAAGGGCCGATAGAAATCCTCCGCCGTCACGTTCTCGTACGCGACGCTGACCGCTTCGGCAGAGAGGAGCATCGCACCGATCAGCGACTCTTCGGCTTCGATGACGCTGGGCGGAACGCGACCCCCGGGAACGGTGCGCGAGCGCTCTGCTTCAATCTGCGTCATAAGACCTCAACGGTTGTCGATATCGGCTGTGCGTCACAAGAACAACAAGATGGGGATAATCCTGTGTCTTAGTCATCGGTTCTCCACACTTTCAGAATGGTGTGACACACCGATCGTGCGTGTGCGGGAATGCACGATGCCGGGGCCCTGAAGCCCCGGCATCGTGCGGTTCCACGTAGTAGAACGGAAGCTACTTCGCCGCCACCACCACATTCACGGTCGCGACGACGCCGTCAAAGAGAGTCGCGGTAGCGCTCGCGCTGCCGACATCCTTCAAGTGCTCGGCGAGGAAGATCGCGTGTCGATCGAGCGAGATTCCCGTCGCGGTGCGAATCGCGTTCACGATGTCGGACTCGGTGATCGAACCGAACAGTCGGCCGTTCGCCGCGGCGCGTGCCTCGATGGTGAGCGTCGCCTGCTCGATGATCGCCTTCTGCGCTTCGGCGGCGTCGCGACTCCTCGCGTCGAGCACGTCGCGCGCCTTGCGCATGGACGTCGCCTGCAGCTCGGTCGCGGAGCTGGCGGGCAGCGCCGCACCCGACGGCAGGAGGAAGTTGCGCGCGTAACCCGACTTCACCTCGACGATGTCGCCGCGACGGCCGAGGCCTCGCACGTCATTTCGCAGCAGTACCTTCATTCGCTCGCCTCCACCAACTCGGTCTCAAAGACCTCGGCGGCTTCGCTCGCGTCCTCGAGCAGCGTCTCTGCAACCTCGGCCTCAACCGGAGTCTCGACACTGTCGCGACTCGGACGAGGACCGCGCGGTCCACGGTCGTCACGACCACGTCCGCCGCGACGCTCGGTGACCGTGCGCTGGGTGTAGGGAAGAAGGGCCAGCTCACGCGCCGTCTTGATCGCGTCGCTCACGTCGCGCTGGTGCTGCTGGCAGTTCCCCGAGACCTTGCGGCCACGAATCTTGCCGCGGTCCGAGATGTACTTGCGCAGCTGCGCCAAGTCCTTGTAGTCGACGTGGACAACGCCGTGCTGGCAGAACGAGCACGGCTTCTTCTTCGTCCCGCGTCGAATATCAATCTTCGGCGCGCGCTTGGGTGGCTTGGGGTTATTGATACGTGGCATTAGAAAGGCTCCTCATCAAAGGCGTAACTGGTGGGCTCGTTCGAGCGTGGCGCTGGGCGATCGCTCGGCTGGAAGTTGGATCCCTCGGCGCGGGGGGTCCTCGTGACGACGGCGGTCGCAAAGCGCAGCGACGGGGCGATCTCGTCGGCGTTGATCTCGACGATCGAGCGCTTCTCGCCGTTCTCGGTCTCCCAGCTGCGCTGCTCGAGGCGACCGTTCACGATGACGCGGGTCCCCTTCGTCAGCGAGTTGGCGGCGTTTTCGGCCATCGAGCCGTACCCCGTAACCTCAAAGTACGAGACGCGCTCTTCCCACTCCTGGGTCTGGCGGTTCTGCCAGCGTCGGTTGACGGCGATCGAGAGCCGAACGGCGGCCTGACCGCTGTTCAAGAACTTGAGCTCGGGGTCGCGGGTGATGTTCCCAACGACGGTGATGGTGTTATCCGGCATGGTTTCTCCTTAGCGTTTCGCGCCCGAACCTACGCCTGTGCCGTTACACGGCTGGCGGTTGTTCGTACGTGGCGGCGAAGGATCTTGAAGCGAAGCACTTCGTCGGCGAGAGTCAAAATGCGGTCGAGCTCGTCGACGGTCGCCGACTCACCGCTGAACTCCACGAGGACGTAGTAACCCTCTTTACGCTTCTTGATCTCGTACGCCAAGGGACGCTTGCCCCAACGGTCGATGTTTCCCGGGGTTCCTCCGTTTGCTCGGATGGTTTCGAGCGCGCGGTCAAGCGCAATCTGGATTGCTTGGGCGTCGACGGTCGTGTCAAACACGATCATGGTCTCATAAGGCCTCATGGCCAGTTTCCTTTCCCTCTGGACCGGACAACCGTCCGGGCCCCGCGGATACGGAGCAGGGTGTCACTCGTTCCCACGTTTGTGGGAATAACCAGTGTACTGGTCCGTGCGGAATCTACCTAATTCGTCAGATCGTCGGGATTCGCGTAGGCCTCATCGGGACTGGGGAACTCGCCGCTGCGGACGTCCTGCGCGTACCGGGCTATGGCGTCAGTGATGATTGGCCCGATATTCGCGTACTGGCGAACGAACTTTGCCGGCTTCTGGTTAGTGAGTCCGAGGAGGTCGTGAAAGACGAGAACCTGTCCGTCGGTGTCGGGACCCGCCCCGATGCCGATAGTGGGAATCTCCAGGAACTCGGTGACCCGGGTTCCCACGATGCTCGGCACTGCCTCTATGACGACGGCGAACACTCCTTCGTCCTGGAGGATCTTCGCGTCGAGCTGGAGCTGCTCGGCCGCCTCACGCGTCTTCGCTTGAACCTTGAACCCACCGAAGGCCATCACGCTCTGAGGGGTGAGACCGAGGTGACCCATGACGGGGATCTCCGCGTCGAGGATCGCGCGCACGACGTCGCGGCGCACTCGGCCGCCCTCGAGCTTCACGCTGTCGGCGCCACTTCGAATGAGGAGGGCCGCGTTGCGCACGCTGTCGGAAACCGAGAGGTGGTAGCTGAGCCACGGCATGTCCGCGACAACGTGCACGTCTGGTTTCGCGGCGGCGACCGCGCGAACGTGGTGACACATGTCATCGATGCTCACGTGCAGCGTGTCGGCTTGTCCCAGGACCACGTTCGCGAGCGAGTCACCGACCAATATGAGATCGACGCCGGCGTTCGCGGCGAGTCGCGCGCTCGGCTCGTCGTACGCGGTCACCATCACGAGGGGTGCTGAACCCTGACGGCGCTTGCGGGTTCTGATCTGGGGGGCGGAGAGCTTCACTCTCCAACCTCGTGGGCGAAGGCACTCCGGCGCGAGCGACCGCCGGTCGTCCACTTGCGTACGAGGTGGTGAAAGGAGCACGCGACGCAGACCTCGACGGCGTAGCACTGCACTGGTTCGTCGCGTCGTTCGAGCTTCAACAGCTCCGCACGCGTACTCGGGCACGTCCCTCCCGAGGGCAATCGCGCGCCAAAGACGTAGGTGACCTCGACGAGCTCGGCGTCACCGCAGACGGGACACGTCTCCCCCGTGCGTCGACCGATGTTGCGCGCGGCACGAAGAAGTTCCGGGTGCGCGTCACAGACGTCCTCGTGTCGCAGCTGACCCGCGGCGAGCTTGGCGAGGAGCGAATGGCGCACGAGTCCGAACTCGACGACGGCTCCATCGGCCGTACTCGATCGGAATCGCTTATCCATTACGGGTGATGCTACAGGCCGGAAAATCGCCCAAAGGTGCGGTACCGTCTCGTTCGATATATCGAAGTGATATGATGGTTCGCGTGTTAGACATTGCCATCTTGGGCCTTTTGATGGATCGAGACCACCACGGTTACGAGATCCGCACCCAACTGCGTGACCGCCTCGGTGTATGGGCCAATGTCTCCTTCGGTTCGATCTACCCGGCCCTCGCGCGGCTCGAGCGCCACGGGCTCGTCGAAGCGGTGGCGCCACTCGCGCCTCGACTGAACTCTCTCTCAACCGGCTCGCTCTCAGGGGAGCGCGCCTCGCTGCGCTCGCTCCGTGCGACGAGCGCCCTCGGACGGCGCGGCCGCAAGGTCTACCGCATCACCGATCGCGGTCGCCAGGAGTTCGTGACGTTGTTGAGCGACCCCGCGACGTTGGACGACGGCAAGAACTTCTCACTGCGTATGGCGCTCGCGAAGTATCTGACGCCGAACCTGCGACTCGGCCTGCTCGAGCGCCGCCGGGCCGACCTTCTCGGTCGCCTCGCCGAAGTGCGCGCTGGCGCACGCAACGAGGATCTCGACGAGTACGCACGCGCCGTCATGGACCACGCCGCCAAGGGCGTCGAACTAGATCTCCAGTGGATCGACGACATGTTGAACACGGAACGTAGTAACCAGCAGACCTTCGCGAACGAAGCGAAGTAGGAAAGGAACAGCCTGTGAACAAGATTCGTGTGGCTATTGCGGGCGTCGGAAACTGCGCCAGCTCACTCATCCAGGGCGTGACGTACTACCGCGATGCAAAGGACGGCGACCACGTACCCGGCCTGATGCACGTGTCGCTCGGCGGCTATCACGTCAGTGACCTCGAATTCGTGACCGCGTTCGACGTCGACGCGACCAAGGTCGGCAACGACCTCGGCAAGGCCATCGACGGCGGTCAGAACAACACCATCAAGTTCGCCGACGTACCTTCGCTCGGCGTGACGGTGCTACGCGGACCGACGCTCGACGGACTGAACAAGTACTACCGCGAAGTGATCGAGGAGTCGCCGGTCGAGCCGGTCGACGTCGCCCAGGCGCTGCGTGACGCGAAGGCCGAAGTACTCGTCTCCTACCTCCCGGTCGGCTCCGAAGAGGCGCAGCGCTTCTACGCCCAGGCTGCCCTCGACGCGGGCGTCGCCTTCGTGAACGCAATCCCCGTGTTCATCGCCTCCGACCCGGTGTGGGCAAAGAAGTTCACCGACGCGGGCCTGCCGATCATCGGTGACGACATCAAGAGCCAGGTCGGCGCGACGATCGTCCACCGCGTCCTCACCCGCCTCTTCGAAGACCGCGGTCTGACGCTCGACCGCACCTACCAGCTGAACGTCGGCGGCAACATGGACTTTAAGAACATGCTCGACCGCGAGCGCCTTCAGTCAAAGAAGGTCTCGAAGACCCAGGCGGTCACCTCCCAGATCGAGTTCGCCGAGATGGACCCCGACGACGTGCACATCGGCCCGAGCGACCACGTGCCGTGGCTCGCCGACCGTAAGTGGGCCTACATCCGCATGGAGGGACGCAACTTCGGTGACGCGCCCCTCAACATCGAGCTGAAGCTCGAGGTCTGGGACTCGCCCAACTCGGCCGGCGTCATCATCGACGCGGTGCGCTGTGCGAAGCTCGCCCTTGACCGTGGCATCGGGGGCCCGCTGCTCGGGCCGTCGGCGTACTTCATGAAGTCGCCACCCGTCCAGTTCCACGACGACGTCGCCTTTGACATGATCGAAGAGTTCGCCGCCGGTGCGGAAAACCCCGTCTGGCCGTGACAGTCGTTCGATCCAGAAGAAGAGCCCCCGCGCGAGCGGGGGCTCTTTTCATCGTCGGTTGCGCTCGCCCCACCACGCCCGAAGACGCCCCGCCGCTTCGTCGGCGCTGATCTCGCCCTCGTCGAGCCGGATCTCCATCAAGAAGTCGAGCGCCTCGCCCACCGCGCGGCTCGGCGCGATATCGAGCAGCTCCATGACCGCCGTGCCGTCGAGGGCGGGGCGCAGACGCATGAGGTCCTCTTGCTCACGCAGCACTTCAATCCGCTCTTCGAGCTCGTCCATCCGCGCCGCGAGCTGCTGAGCCTTTCGAGCGTTGCGCGTCGTGCAGTCACAGCGGGTCAGTTCGTTGAGCTCTAAGAGCAGATCACCCGCGTCACGCACGTAGCGACGCACCGCACGGTCACTCCAGCCGAGCTTGTAGGTGTGAAAGCGAAGGTGCAGCTCAACGAGCGTCGCCACGTCGTCGATGATGTCTTGGGAGTACTTGAGGGCCGCGAGCCGCTGACGGGTGATCTTCGCGCCGACGACGTCGTGAAAGCGAAAGGTCACGCCCTCGTCGGTGATCGCGCGCGTGTTGGGCTTGGCGATGTCGTGAAAGAGTGCCGCAAGGCGAAGCACGAGCGACGCGGAGGTCTTGTCGACGACGGCCCACGTGTGCTTCAAGACGTCCTTGTGCTGGTGCACGGGGTCTTGCTCCAGCTGCAGCTTCGGTAGTTCCGGGATGAAGTAGTCGGCGAGGCCGGTGCGCACGATGAAGTCGAGCCCGATCGAGGGCCGCTTGGTCATGAGCAGCAGATCGAGCTCGCCACGGATGCGCTCTGCCGACACCTTCGTGAGCTGCTCGGCCATCTCGGTGGCGGCCGCTTCGACGGCCGGGTCGATCGACATCTCGAAGCGCGCGGCGAATCGCGCGGCGCGCAGCATGCGCAGCGGATCGTCGCTGAAGAGGATCTTCGGATCGACGGGCGTGCGCAGCACCCGGTCCTGGAGGTCGTGAAAGCCCTGGTAGTAGTCGAACAACGTCTGCACGCCGGGGGTCTGTTCGTTCAGCGCGATCACGTCGAGGGCGAGTGCGTTGATGGTGAAGTCACGTCGCGAGAGATCGGCCTCGAGCGAGTCGCCCCACTCGACGGCGGGCTTGCGCGAGTGGTCGACGTAGGCCTCGGACCGAAACGTCGTGACCTCAACCTTCACGCCGCTGTCGCGAAGCGTCCCGCCGATGGTGCCAAAGGCCCTGCCCTGCTGCCAGAGGGCGCTGCAGAGTGGCTTCATCAGTCGCTCGATGTCGTCGGGGCGGGCGTTGGTGGTGAAGTCGATCTCGAAGTCCTCGCGACGCCGTTCGTCGAGCAGTGCGTCGCGCACAGAGCCGCCGACCGCATAGAGCGAGAAGCCCGCGTTCGCGAACGCTTC
>JBAUSF010000311.1:0-9227 GCA_049581565.1 Acidimicrobiales bacterium | reverse complement strand
GTCGTGGGGACCGGTTCGCGTGCTCATCGCCGCCGAAGAGCGTCACGGCAGCAAGGTCGTCGAGCCCCTCTACAGCGCCATGGGCACTCGCTACCACGTTGAAGGAAACAAGAACCTGAGTGAGGTCGTCGCGGGAGCTCTGAGCGATGTCAGCCTCGAGGCCGAGCTCGCCGAGGCGGCGACCAGTACCGAGTTCGACGAGGCGCTTCGAAAGAGCCATCACGAGGGCATGGACCCCGTTGGCTACGAGGTCGGCACGCCCGTCATCCACGTTGGCGACGTCGCGTTCTTCGGGCCCGTCGTGACGCCGGCTCCCAAGGGCGAAGCGGCCGGCAAGCTCTTTGACGGCGTCATGCTCGTCGCGAGCACCCCGGGCTTCTATGAGCTGAAGCGCACGAGGACGCAGGACCCGACCTTCGAATGAGCGGCGTCGCGTCTCCGCGTTTTCCGCTCTACGTGACCGGTGACACGGAGGCGCCGCGCGCCGTCATCGTCCTTCAGGAAGCCTTCGGGGTGAATCACCACATTCGTGGCGTCGCCGATCGCCTCGGCGACGCCAACTTCTTCGCGGTCGCTCCGCATCTCTACCACCGTGACGGTTCGCCCGAGATCCCCTACGGCGATCTCGATTCCGCCAAGGAAGCAATGAGTCACCTCCACGCCGAGGGCCTGCGCAACGACCTCGACGCGACCACCGACTTTCTGTCGTCGCTCGGCTACCACGCGCGCTCAGTCGGCGCGATCGGGTTCTGCATGGGGGGATCTGTTGCGTTCTTCGCCGCAACGCTGTCCACGGTTGGCGCCGCCGTCTCTTTCTACGGTGGCGGCGTCACGTCGAGCCGGATGGGCCTGGCGCCCCTCCTCGAGCTCGCGCCAAAGCTGCGAGCACCGTGGCTCGGGTTCTACGGCGACCTCGATTCCGGTATCCCCACCGAAGAAGTGGAACGCCTGCGCGTCGCCACCGCACAGTCCGCCGTCGCAACCGAGATCGTGCGCTACCCCGACGCACAGCACGGCTTCCACTGCGACGAGCGACCGAGCGTCTTTCACGAGGCTGCTGCCCATGACGCCTATGCGCGAGCGCTCGCATTCCTCGACGCGCAGCTCGCTGCGAAGTAGTACCCCCTAGCTGCGGAGCACGTCCTTCCACGCGACGTCCTTATCGCCGCGAGGTTCACCAGCGAGTCCGAGCACGCGCTCGCCAATGATGTTGCGCATGACTTCGCTCGTGCCGCCCTCGATCGAGTTCGCGCGCATCCGTAAGAATGCCTTCCTCATGTCCCCCGAGCTCATGGCGGACTCCGTCGGGCGCACGAGCGGATAGTCCGACCCGTACAGCATGCCCTCTGCACCCATGAGGTCGACGCACAGCTCGCTCGTGCGCTGATTCTCCTCGGCGAAGGCGAGCTTCGCGACCGACCCTTCGGGTCCCGGCGTCCCCGCTTGGCGCAGGTCGCTCGCGCGCCAGTTGGTGAGTCGGGCCACTTCGTTTCTCACCCACGACTGCATGAGCTCCGCGCGAACCGCCATGGCGTGGGCGTCGCGCCGCGAAGTCCAGTGCGCCCGCCAGATCTTGACGGCCTCGCCAATGAGCCCCGACTCGCGCGGCGGCACGGTGCCGCCGATCGAGACGCGCTCGTTCATGAGCGTCGTGATCGACACGCCCCATCCTTCGCCGACCCCACCGAGGCGATCGGCGTCGGGAACACGCACCTCGTCGAAGAAGCACTGATTGAACTCGGCTTCGCCGGTCACCTGATAGAGCGGTAGCACCTCGACGCCGTGTGCGTGCATGTCCACCAGGAACGCCGTGATGCCCTTGTGCTTGGGCACGTCAGGATTCGTGCGCGCGATGATGAGTCCGAAGGCGGCGAGGTGCGCGAGCGTCGTCCACACCTTTTGTCCGGTGAGCACCCACTCGTCGCCGTCGCGCGTCGCGCTCATCGCGAGCGCGGCCACGTCCGAGCCGGCGCCCGGCTCGGAAAAGAGCTGGCACCAGATCTCCTCACCAGTAAAGAGGGGGCGCAGGTAGCGCGTCTTCTGCTCCTCGGTGCCGTGGGCCACGATGGTCGGCGCGACCATGCCGTAGCCGAGGGGATTGGTCCGCATGGAGCTGGGCGCGCCAAGGGCCGAGAGTCGCCGCAGCGAGTGCAGCTGTTCAGTGGGGCTGAGACCAAGCCCGCCGTGACCGACGGGAAAGTGCGTCCAGGCGAGCCCGCGATCGAACTGCTCGCCGAGGAACTTGATCGGATCCGTCGTCGACGGAGGAAACGTCGAGACGAGATCGTCAATAAGGGCGTCGAGTTCGACTTCGCTCGTAGTCACCAGTTATCCCCCTGATTAGTAGCTATAGGAATACTTCCACTAAAACGGAACGATGACTACTCCCCGAATTCTCGCCACCTCAGGCGGATTTGTTCCCGGCCCGGTGCAGATGTCCGTGCGGCTCGGCGAGATGCTCACCGGCGCGCTCGCGTGCACGAATAAAAGCCGCCCGCGCGTCTGTCTCGTCTACACCGCGACGGGCGACCCTGACCTTTACTACGCGCGAAGCTACGAAGCATTCAACGAAGCGGGATGCGACGTGACCGAGCTGAGGCTCTTCCCTCAGCCGACAGCCGATCCGAGCGAGCGCCTGTGCGGCAGCGACCTCGTCTGGGTGGGCGGCGGGTCCGTCGCCAACCTGCTGGCCCTCTGGCGCCTGCACGGCGTCGATGTCGCCATGCGTGAAGCGTGGGATGCGGGAGTGATCCTCGGTGGCGTCTCGGCGGGCAGCCTCTGCTGGCACGAGGGTGGCACGACCGACTCCTTCGGGCCGACGTTGCGACCGGTGACCGACGCGCTCGGGTTTCTGCCCTACGCGAACGGCGTGCACTACGACCACGAAGCACAGCGTCGTCCGCTGCTGCACCAACTCATGAAGGACCACACGCTCGGACCGCTCGGGTTCGCCACCGACGATCAGGTGGGCATCTGGTTCGAGGGTACCGAACCGACGACCGTGGTCGCCGACGTTGCCTTCGACCCCGACGACGGACCGGCCGCGTACCGCGTCGAGCTCGTCGGCGAGGACATCGTCGAGACGCGTGTTGGTGTCGGCGGCAGCTTTTCTTAGCCGCTCGCGAGGTCGATGACGACCTTGCCGCGTGGCTCGTGCGTGGCGCCACCGCGCAGCGCCGCGATGGCCTCCTCCGCCCGGTCGAGCGGGAAGCGATGCGTGATGACAAACGATGGTCGAAGCGCCCCCACGTTGAGCTGAGCCACGACGTCGGCGAAGGCGTCGCGCGTGTAGGAGAAGCTCGCTTCGATGATGACGTCGTTGTTCACGAGGTCGTCGGGTGCGATCTCGACCACGGTGCCGTGCGTCGGGAGGCCGAGAAGAATCACCACGCCTCCTCGAGCGCAGTGCGCAAGAGCGGTGCGTACGGCGTTGGCGTTGCCGGCGGCTTCGATGACGAGATCAAACGATGTCGTTGGCGCGTCAATAAGAAACTCATCGGCCCCCGCGCGCAACGCAAGCGCTCGCTGCTCTTCGCGGCGGCCGATCACGGTCGTGCGGGAAGGCTCGAGCAATTGAACCATATGCGTCGCGAGCAACGCAATCGTTCCGTCGCCCACGACCGCCACGCGCAGGCCCGGCCGGAGGGCGAACCGCGTGAGCGCCCGCCAGACGACCGCCATGGGCTCGACGAGTACGGCGTCGTCCACGCTGACGTCGTCGCTGAGCCGGTGCACGAGCGAAGCGGGCACGCTCACTCGATCCGCGATCGCCCCCGCGCGAGTGAAACCGATCTCGTCGTACACCTCGCACAGGTTGGTCGCTCCGCGATGGCACGCCGCGCACGCGCCACAGGGAATGATTCCCTCGACGACGACCCGAGTACCGGCCGGTCCGAGGTCGCTCTCGTTCATCAACTCGCCGACCCATTCGTGTCCGAGCACGAGCGGGTAGCGGACGTAGGCCGGGTCGATCGTGCCGTCGATCAACTCGACGTCGGTCCCGCACATTCCCGCGAGCACCGGACGAACGAGTACCTCGCTCTTCGATGCGACGGGCTCGGGCCACTCCCGGACCGCGCACGACCCCGGTTCGGTGACCACGAATGCTCTCATGGTCACGCGACGACGAGGGGACGCCGACCGCCCAGCATGGAACTCACGCGATCGGCGTGCTCGCGCACCGTGACGCCCAACTGCTGCACTTCGCGCAGCGCCACGTCGACTTTGAGGCCGGTCACGCTCAGCGCGCCGGCGCACGCGCCCTGGTGGTCAAAGAACGCCGAACCCACGCAGAACACGCCTTCCGCCTCCTCCTCGTCGTCGAGGGCGTACCCTTCACTCCGCACGCGCTCGAGCTCTACGAGGAGCGACTCGACGTCGGTCAGGGTCTTAGGGGTGTAGCGGGTCATGCCGGCTTCGCCGATCACTTCTCGAACCATTGCCTCATTCAGATGAGCGAGGATCGCCTTGCCGGCGGCCGTTGCGTGGGGTTGCTCACGCTGGCCGAGCGGCGCGTGGAAACGAATCGAGCCCTCGCCGTCGATGCGCTCGAGAAAGACGGGGTAGCCCGCTTCGTTCGAGGCGAGTCGAGCCGTCATGCCCGTCGTCGCCGACAGATCGCGAATCGTCGGCAGACCGAGCTCGGCGATTGACGTCTGTTGGCCAACGAGATCGCCCAGTCGAAGCAGATTGAGCCCGAGCACGTAGCGAGGTCCCGGGTCGATGCTGCGCAGCAGACCCGCGGCCGACAGCGTGCGCGCGAGCGAAAGAGCCGTGCTCTTCGCCACGCCCAGTCGATCGGCAATCTCGGTCACGGTGAGCCCGCGTCCTCCGTGGTCGGCGATCTCGTTCAGCAGCGTTGCCGCTCGAGCGACCGACTGCACGTGATAGCGATGATCGTCCATAGGCCTCAATATGTTCGGCACGGCAAAACACTATACGGAAACTTTGACCTAATGCGACGAATGAACTTGACCACATCCATCGAACGTGCTTGTATGCATGTATTAATTCCGACACTCGTTTTGTAATACCGAACAATAACCGCGTGGCTCGACGGGCCGAGGCGGCGAAGTTCGCGTCTACTCGGCTGCGCGAGACCTGCGAAGGTCGCGGTCTTCTCCTCACGACCCCCGGCTCCGTCAACTGGCGTACCGGCGGCCTCTCCGATCCGATTGACCTCACCGCCTCGAGCGATCCCGTGTGGGCGCTCGACTGCGAGCGTGGCAGCGTCCTCATCACCTCAGAGATTGAAGCGCCCCGCCTCGAGCACGATTACCGCGTGAGCGAGCTGGGGTGGGAAGTACTCTCGGCGCCCTGGTACGACGACGACGCGCGACTGTCGCTCGCGTGTGAGTACGTGGGCGTGTCGTCGCTCGAACTCCTGAGTGACACGGTGGGCGTCGGCAGGAATGTTCGCGACCTTCTCATCAGCACCCGGCTCACCCTCTCGCCCGCCGAGCAAGAGGATCTGGCGGAGCTCGGCGCTGTTGTCGGACGCGCTCTCGGCGTCGGAATTGACGCGTGGCGACCAGGGGCAACGACAGACTTCGACACGGCCGCCGCGATCAGCGCCATCCTCGAGGCCGAGGGCGCAAAGGCGGTCTGCCTCATCGTTGGGGGCGACGAACGAGTGCGCGGACTTCGACACCCTCTGTCGGTTGGCGCGGTCGTTCACGACGTCATCATGGCCGGCGTCGTCGCCAAGCGCGCGGGACTCCACGTGGCGGCGACCCGCACCGCGCTTCGCCACGCCGATGACGAGATCGTGACGCTCATGAAGTCTGTTGCCTCGATCCACGACAGTGTCGTCGAGGCTTCGACGCCCGGTGGCACGTGGGGCGCCACCGTCGAGGCGCTGGCCTCGAGCTACGACGCGGTGGGCCAGCCCGAAGCGTGGCGCGAGCACTATCAAGGTGGCCCCATTGCTTTCGAGCAGCGCGAATTCGAGCTCGCGCCACACCAAGAGACGTCACCCTTCTGGTCGCTCGAGCGACTCGGTTCCTACGCGGTCGCGTGGAATCCGAGCCTGCGCGGAGGAGCAAAACTTGAAGAGACGTACCTCATTGGTGACGGCCTCAAGCTCGTCACCACGACACCCGACTGGCCCCTCGAGGAGGGACCCCTCGGCGTGGCGCGTAGTGCAATCAAAGTGCTGTAGGAAACGAAAGGATCCACATGATCAATGGCGCAGGCAGTCCCCGAGGCTCGGCGGCTCTCTCACGACACGTCGGAGCGGTCGCTGACGCTCCCATCGCAAGCACCGCACGCTTCCCCGACGGTGCCCACTTTCGTATCGAGATTCCGAGCGTCGAGAACCCCGAGGCGCTGCGAGCCGTCGTCGACGACGCCCGTGAGCGAAAGGTGCCGATCCACCGGGCCTCCCAGGGCAGCGGCGCGATGTTGCTGACGAACGCCGAGCTGGCCGAGATGGCCCGCATCGGCGCGGACGAGGGACTCGAGGTGAGCCTGTTCGTGGGACCCCGCGAAGAGTACGGCATCGGAGGCGCAGTTCGAAGTCCTGACGGTCTCATGTTCTCTGGACGTCTCCGCGGCTTTCACCAGCTGCGCTACGCCATTGAAGACATCCAGCGCGCCGTTGACGCCGGCATCCGAGGCTTTCTCATCGCCGACACCGGTCTCATGGAGGTCCTGTCGCTAATGGTGAAGGAGAAGGAGCTGCCGAACACGATCGTCTGGAAGATCTCTGCGGTGCTCGCCCCGTCCAATGCCGTCACGTTCCGCCAGCTCGTCGCCCTTGGGGGCACGACCGTCAATGTGCCAAGCGACATCACGATGGCTGAGCTCGCGGAATTTCGCTCCCTCAGCGACGCGCCCATCGATCTCTACCTCGAATCACCCGATTCGATGGGCGGCGTCGTACGCGGACACGAGCTCGGCGAAATCGCCACGGTCGCCGCTCCTCTCTACGCGAAGTTCGGCCTGCGCAACGCCCGTCCCGTGTACCCGGCGGGCGCCCACCTTGTAGGAGACGTCGTGGGTAACGTGCGAGAAAAGGTGCGCCGTGCGCAGATCGCCCTCGAGTGGCTCGACGCCTCCGCGTTCGATCTCACGGTCTCTAAGCCCGGGGCCGAGGGCATCGGAGTTCCCGAAGTATGAGCTTGCGTAGTGACCGCTGGGTGCGAGGCGACGATGAGGTCGCCCTGGACAGCCGCGTCGCGCTGCGCATGGGCGGTGCCGCGGTCGACGCCTCGGGAGGCCGCCCGATCATCGGCATTGCGAACTCCTCGAGCGACCTCAATCCCTGCAATCAGCCGCTCGACGAGCTCGTCGCTCCTCTGAAAGATGGTGTCGCTCGAGCCGGCGGCGTCGCCGTTGAGTTCCCGATGATGTCCCTCGGCGAGGACCTGATGAAGCCGTCGTCGATGCTCTATCGCAACCTCGTCGCGATGGAGCTCGAAGAGTCGCTGCGCAGCCAGCCCCTCGACGCGGTGGTCGTGCTCGCGGCGTGCGACAAGTCCGTACCGGGAGCCCTTATGGGCGCCTTCAGCACCAACCTGCCGACACTCCTCGTCGTCTCAGGGCCGCGCCCGGTCGCGCTCTTCGAAGGTCGACGCATCGGCACCGGGACCGATCTCTGGCGGCTCTGGGATCAGCGGCGCGCCGGCGAGCTCACCGACGAACAGTGGTCAGAGCTCGAGCGGGCGCTCACCCTCGGCAAGGGAACGTGCAACACGATGGGCACGGCTTCGACCATGGGGGCGCTCGCCGAAGCGCTCGGACTTGCCTGGCCGGGCTCGACGACACTGCCCGCGGGCGATCCCCGTCACATCGATAACGCGCGGCTCGTCGGAGAGCGCATCGTCGAACTCGCCCGAAGCCACCGCCCGGCGACGAGTCAGGTCACACCCGAGGCGCTCGAAAACGCACTCGTGGTGCTCGCCGCGATCGGCGGATCGACGAACGCCGTGATTCACCTCACCGCGATGGCCCGTCGCCTCGGCCACGACCTCTCACTGGAGGACATCGATCGCGTTGGTCGCACGACGCCGGTGATCGTTGACGTCGAACCATCGGGCGCGGCTCTCCTCGAAGACCTCGACGCCGCGGGTGGCTTCCCGAGCGTCTTTCGGGCTCTCGACACACGGCTCGCCGGCGACGCCGAGCTCGCCGACGGTCGTCAGATGAAGCAGGTCCAGCTCGACGCACCCGCGCCCGGTGCCGTCATCCACCGCCCCGAAGACCCCGTCGACGCCGACGGCGCCTTCCGCGTGGTGCGCGGCAACCTCGCCCCCAATGGGGCGCTCATCAAGCGATCGGCGGCGACTCGCGAACTGCTCGTCCACCGCGGCCCCGCCTACGTCATTGGAGATGTCGACGACCTCGAGCGGCGAACGGGACCTGGGACCACGTGTCCCGACAACGCGGTGCTCGTCTTTGCGGGCATCGGACCAGTCGGAGGGCCGGGCATGCCCGAGTGGGGCATGATCCCCATTCCCGAGCCGCTGCTCGAACGAGGAGTGACCGACATGGTGCGGGTGACGGACTCGCGAATGAGTGGCACGAGCTTTGGCACCGTCTACCTGCACGTCTCTCCCGAGGGCGCCGCCGGCGGCGCGATCGGGCTCGTGCGCGACGGCGACATGATCCGGGTCGACGCTGACGCCGGAGTAATCGAACTTGAGGTCGACGAGGAAGAGCTTTCTCGCCGCCGCCAACGTGCCACCCGGCCCGACCGCGATGCACGTGGGTACGTCGAGCTCTACCGGCGCCACGTCACCCAGGCACCCGATGGGTGCGATTTCGATTTTCTGGTCCAGCCGAGCGGAGAGCCTCCGCAGTTGAGCGAACCAGTCGTGGGGAGGTCTTGAGAAGTGAATGCTTCACGAGAGTTGGAGTTCACCGTGAACTTCGAGATAGGTAGGGGAGAACACCTGTGAAATGGATACGAACTAGGGGGATCGGAGCGGTGGCGGCCGCTTTGATGCTGGCGGGCACGGTCTTTACCGTCGCGCCAGCCTCGGCCAGCTCAAAGGTCACGCTGACCCTGTGGCAGAACTACGGCACCGAGCAGAACGCGGTAGCGACGAAGAACCTCATCAGGGCCTTCGAGACGCTCCATCCCAACATCACGATCAACGACGTCGCCGAACCGGGCACGAACTACTTTCAGCTGCTCCAGTCGTCGGCGATCTCGAACAGTGGACCGGACCTCGCGGTCATGTGGACGGGAATCTACGACCTGCAGTACTCGAACTTCCTCGTCA
>JBAUSF010000310.1:0-3235 GCA_049581565.1 Acidimicrobiales bacterium | reverse complement strand
TAATTGATGACTTGCGCGTACAGGATCATGGCGAGGCTCGGCGGGAAGAGCAGACCGACCGCGCAGCTCGCCACGACGAGCGAACCGACGAAACGACGCGAGTAGCCGCGCCTCTCCATGGGTGCCGCGAAGGCCGTGGCGACTGCAGCGGACTCCGCGGCGGTGGAGCCGGTGGAGCCGGCGAAGAAGAGACTGGTGCCGACACAGCACAACCCGAGGGATCCTTCGATCCTGCCGAAGAGCCACTCCCATACCTCGATGATCGGCTCTATCGCGCCCACCTCGCTCAGCATCTGGCCCGCAATGATGAGCATCGGTATTGCGATAATGAGCGGGTCGTTGATGTCGCTCATCGCAAGTAGCGGGAGGCTGAGCAGTCCCGAGGGGTCGAACACCAGTGTGGCGAGCACCGTACCCATGAGCAACGAGAATGCGAACGGCACCCCGGATAACAAGGCGACGAGCGCTATCACGATAAGGGTAATTACCATCGATAACTCCTAGAGGATGTGTTCAAACGGGGGGGATAATCACGTCATCGTCGTCATCGTCGTCGCGCTTGATGGAACGCGTCAGCCAACGAATCGCAGCAAGGAAGCAAGTCAATGGAAAGGCGGCGTAGAAAAGCCAAAGAGGTGAGTAGAAGGCAGTGGAGTACGAGCCGCCGAAACCGATCTGGTCCTTCACTAACAAGATGCCGTAGTACCCGAGGAAGATCAGAAGAGCTGCGACCAGCGGGTTGGTCACGTACTCAAGCCGGCGTTTCAAGGTCTTGTTGTTCAAGACCTCGGCGATGCCAGTGAAGCCGAGGTGCACTTTCGTCGCCGCAACGTAGATCAACGCGCCGAGGATAAGGGCGAGTGAGGAACCGTCGGAGATCCAGGAAGGGTCAAGGGACTTGAAATCCAAGTTGCGACAGAGCACGTCCCACAATTGCAACATGATGCCGAGAGAGAGACCGAAGATGCCGAGGGTTTCAGCGATGTAGCCCGTCCAGTCGCCAATGCCGCGGACGATGCGAAGGAACTTGCTGCTCGGGGCTCGGCGCGCTTGCGAGGATGACGCCACGGCGGATCCCCCGTGAACTTCTTGACTCTTGCTACTTCCGTTGCCCAACATTGCCCGTACTGGCCCCCAAATTGATCGCCCACTTCCACCGAGTGAACGAGTTCTGCCTGCAACTTAACTGCGTCAGAACGGAAGGTCCAGTGCCCCGCAACGGGAATACCGTTTCTGAGCACTGGACCGACCGTCTCGAATCCACGACTTAGATCAACTTCCGTACAGAGCGATGTTCAACTTCTTCACCGTGGCGATCAGCGCCGTGTACGACGCCGAGTCCTCGGCCTTGAACGTGGACAGCGCCGTCGGCTGCAACTGCTCCGCGTACTGCTGAATCTGCGCCGGCGTTGCCTTGACGATCCAGTCGCCCTGTGAAGCCAAGGTCTCGTCGTTCACCTGCTGCTGCAAGTTGATCGTCTTCAGGTAGTTGTTGATCGGGCCGTCGACGCCAGCGATGATTGCACTCTGGTCCTTCGTACCGATCGCGTTCCACGCATTCGTATTGACGAACATGAAGTACGGACCGTACTGGAAGGTGCCCGGGTCAAGGAAGCCGTGGATGATGCCCTTCACAGTCGAAGCCATGAACGCGGCCGAGCCGAGCGCTGCGGTGACGGTGCCACTTTGCAGAGCAGTCGCAACCGCAGTCGTGCTCAGCGGAACCGTGTTCGCGCCGAGCGTGTTGAGCTCGTCGGTCACGATGCCGGCACCAGGTACCCGCACCTTAAGACCGGTGAGGCTGCCAAGCGACGTGAACGGCGTTGTCGACGTGGTACCGAAACCGGCTTCTCCTGGCGAACCCGCGGCGACCGGGACCAGTGTCACACCAACCTTGGCGCACTCCGCGGCCGCTTCCGTGAACCACGCCGTACCGGGGGCGAAGATCTGGAAGTACTGGGGTGACGTCGGGGCGATGTAGGCGATCTGGGTGCCGTCCATGGCGGGGATCAACGAGTTGACGTTGAGCGCCTGGGTGACAACCGCCTGTATCTGGTCCTGCTCCAGCGCGGTGAACGCGAGCGTCTGGCTCGAGTACAGCGTGTTGGCCGGATACTCCGTAACCTGCACCTGGTTGTTGGTCGCCGCCTCGACGCCCGCGCCAGCTGCGGTCAGGTACGTGTCATTAAAGAGCACACCTGTAGTGAGGTCGGACGACAGCTTCCAGTTCTGCGTGCTGGCTGGACCCATTGTGATCGCGGTAGTGACCGTCTTACCGGTCGCGGTACCCGCAACCGCGTGAACGGCAAAGTTGTACTTCGTCGCCTTCTTCAGATTCGTGAAGGTAACCGAGTACTTCCCCGACGCGTTAGCTTTCACCGTGAACTTCTTGCCGGCAGGCTTGTCCGTCGCGACGTACGAAGTGACAGGAGCTTTGGCCGATGCCCTGGCCCCCGTCCAACTGACCTTCACCGTACTGGAGCCGATAACGGTGGTCACATTGAGCGGTGCACCTGGAGGCGATCCAGTTGCACTTGCAAATGCGCCCCCCGTCACCGCGGCCGTAGCAACCAGCACTGATGCGACCGCAATACCGATGGTCGCCCGTCTGGTGCTAAATCGTTTGATGCTCATAATTCCCCCCATGCTCATTGTTGTGTGATTGTCTTGTGAAAAGTGTACGACATTTATCCCCAGAGCGAAAGTGTACGACATTTGACTCAGTCGCGCAGGTCATCCACACTCAATTGGCATAAGGGCGGGAAACCTGCTCTTCCCACCACCTGCGCTACCGCCCAAAGCCGAGGGTTAGCGGCACAAATATGGACTTGACGCCGATTGGCGAAACCTCAACCATGAAAGGCACCCAGCTGTCACGTGATCGGCAATGCCCCGTCATTTCGGCAATTGCCAGTTCAGGTGACGACGAGTAGGACAAACCGAGGTTTTAGCACGACAATCCTTTTCGATCGTAATCTCGCGCTCGCATTGAGCAGTCGAAACCGGTACGAACGTGCTATTTCCACTTCAGTTTACGAGATCGAACGAGCAATTCAGTAGGCACTCCATGAGTAGAGCCCGACCGCCTTGAGGCATGCACTGGTACTCGTGAGAATCTTCACGTGATATGAACTATCTCCGTAGCAGATGGAGCGCTCCTCGAGGAGGCTGATTGGCCATACAACGTGCAAAGTACCTGATTACTGCCCACCACCCACGAGAGCACGGCACTCAC
>JBAUSF010000309.1:0-28551 GCA_049581565.1 Acidimicrobiales bacterium | reverse complement strand
ACAGTACGCACGGCGGGTAACACCGCAAAGCTCTGCCAGAGCTCGCGATAGAGGCCGGCCTTTTTGATCTCGTCGACGACGACGTGGTCGGCGTTGCGCAAGATCTCGGCGCGTTCGCGCGTCACTTCGCCAATGATCCGCACGCCGAGGCCTGGGCCGGGAAAGGGCTGGCGCCACACGATCTCGGGCGGGAGGCCGAGCTCCTCGCCCACGTGGCGAACCTCGTCCTTGAAGAGCAGGCGAAGCGGTTCGACAAGTTCGAAGGAGAGATCCTCGGGCAGTCCACCCACGTTGTGGTGGCTCTTGATGTTGGCGGCGTGACCCGAGCCCGACTCGATCACGTCCGGATAGAGGGTGCCCTGGACGAGGAACTTCGGACCTTCGCCGCCCTCGGCGAGGTCGCGCGCCACCGCTTCGAACTCGCGAATGAAGAGCTCGCCGATGATCTTGCGCTTGGCTTCAGGATCGGTCACGCCCGCGAGCGCATCGAAGAATCGGTCCTGGGCCTTCACGTGCATCAGTTCGACGCCGAACTGGCGCGTGAAGGTCGCTTCGATCTGCTCGCCCTCGTCCTTGCGCATGAGCCCCGTGTCAACAAAGACGCACGTGAGCTGGGTTCCGACGGCCTTCGTGACGAGGGCGGCGGCGACCGCCGAGTCCACACCGCCCGAGAGCGCGCACAGCACGCGTTCGCCGCCGACCTGTCTGCGAATCGCGGCGACCTGGTCTTCGATGATAGACGTGTTCGTCCACGTGGGAGGAATCTCCGCTACGTGGTACAAGAAGTTCGCGAGGAGTCCCTGGCCTCGTTCGGTGTGGGCGACCTCCGGGTGGAACTGGACAGCGTGCAAACGACGCTGCGCGTTCTCCATCACCGCAATGGGTGCCTCGGGCGAGCTCGCGGTCACCACGAATCCGGAAGGAACCTCGCAGATGGCGTCACCGTGGCTCATCCACACCGTCGAGGCGGCGGGCCACTCGGCCATGAGCAGGCTCGAACCCTCACGTGCGAGCTCGGTGCGCCCATACTCGCCAACTCCATTATTCGCCACGGCTCCGCCCAGCTGAAGGGCCATGAGCTGAGCGCCATAACAGATGCCCAGTATCGGGATGCCCAGCTCGTAGATCTCGGGATCGAGCGTCGGTGCGGGCGTCGCGTAGACCGACTTCGGTCCTCCCGAAAGAATGATCGCACCGGGTGCCTTCGCGCGCACTTCGTCGGCGCTGATCGAGCTCGGAACGATCTCTGAGTAGACGTGCGCCTCGCGCACGCGCCGAGCAATTAATTGGGCGTACTGGGCCCCAAAGTCAACGACGAGAACGGCGTCGCTCAATGGCCCATGCCTACACCCTGGGAGCGCTGCATCTGCTTGCCTTCGGTCTGCAGCGACGGCGCGAGCATGATCTCGGCCTTCTGAAACTCCTTCAGGGTCTCGTACCCGCAGGTCGCCATCGACGTGCGCAGGGCGCCAAAGAGGTTGAGGCGTCCGTCGTTCTCGTGCGCCGGTCCGAGCAGGATCTCCTTCAAGGTGCCGCGCACCTGGGTGCGCACGCGTGTGCCGCGCGGCAGCGTCGGGTGGAAGGTTGCCATGCCCCAGTGGAATCCACGCGCCGGCGCTTCGACGGCGCTCGTCAGCGGCGAGCCGATCATGACGGCGTCGGCGCCACACGCGATGGCCTTGGCGATGTCGCCACCCTTGCTCATGCCGCCGTCGGCGATCACGTGCACGTAGACGCCCGTCTCATCGAGGTGACGCATGCGCGCACCCGCAACGTCGGCGATCGCCGTCGCTTGGGGTACGCCGATACCGAGCACACCGCGCGACGTACAGGCGTTGCCCGGGCCGACGCCGACGAGCACCCCGGCCGCACCGGTACGCATCAGGTGCAGGGCCGCCTGATAGCTCGCGCACCCTCCCACAATGACCGGCACTTCGAACTCGCGAATGAACTTCTTCAAGTTGAGGGGCTCGGCGGTCTTGGAGACGTGCTCGGCCGAGACGACCGTTCCCTGGATCACAAGAATGTCGAGTCCCGAATCAATGATCGTCTTTGACATCCAGGCCGTGCGGGCGGGCGTGACCGACGCCGAGGTCACGATGCCTGCGTCCTTCATCTGCTTGATGCGCTCGGCGACGAGTTCGAGCTTTATGGGCTCTAAGTACATCTGCTGCATACGAGCGGTCGCCTTGTCGTCGTCGAGCTCGCGAATCTCCTCAAAGAGCGGCATCGGATCCTCGTAGCGCGTCCAGAGGCCCTCGAGGTTGAGGACGCCCAGTCCACCGAGCCGGCCGAGCTCGATTGCGGTGAGCGGCGAGATCGCCCCGTCCATCGCCGAACCGAGCACGGGGAGCTCGAACTTGTAGGCGTCTATCTGCCACGAGATGTCGACGTCTTCGGGGTCACGGGTCCTGCGTGAGGGAACGATCGCAATGTCGTCAAAGCCGTAGGCCTGACGAGCCGATTTGAAGATACCGATCTCAACTTCCGCCATGAAGTCCTCCGAGTGAGACGCCACAGAAATCGTGCCGTGTTTCGGCCATTCTACTGGAGCGACTGGTCGCCACCGCCGAGTGCTAGACGCCCGTGACGATCGAGAGCAGCTCGGTGAGCACCCTCGCAGTGGCGCCCCAGATGAGATCGTCCGGCACTTTGAAGAAGTAGAGGGGGTAGTAGCCATCCTCGTCGGCGCCCGGTCGAACGGTCGAGCGACGCCAGCGCTCTTCGATGAAGGCCCCCTCCGCCGCCAAATCGGCGAGCGCGACCGTAAAGGCCCGGTCGACTTCGCTCGGGTTGATCGTGAGTTCGGGGCGGGCATCGAGCACGCCGACGATCGGCCAGATCGAAGAGCTCGAGCCAAAGGCCGAGATGGGAGTCAGCCAGGCGAGCGGGGTCACGAGTCGAGGGTCGAGCCCCACCTCCTCTTCGGCTTCGCGCAGTGCAGTCGCGACCGGTGTTTCGTCGCCGTGGCTGCGCCCACCCGGCAGGGCGATCTCTCCGCGGTGGGCTCGCATGGCGAACGACCGTCGGGTGAGCACCACATGTGCCTCTCCATCTTCTTCAAACAGCGCGACGAGTACCGCCGACCGGTGCATGATCGGGACGGGTGACGCGTCAGCAACGAGGGCAAGCTCGGCGGGCTCGACCGGGGGCGACGACACGGCGAGCAGCCGACTCGCGTTGTCGAGTCGCGTCGTCACGAGCTCAAGTGACAGGTTGGCGCGCCGTTCGATCGAAAGGTAGGCCCACGGCGCGGGGTCGCCCGGTTTGATCTCGTCGGGCGCGGGGATGGTCTGTGGGTACTGATGACCTGCGAAGCGCTCGGGCCAGTCTGAAGAAGCCGTCATCGTTATCCCTCTAGACTGGTCACTCGTTTCACATTCTCACGGTAACGCGATACCCCCAACTCCCTTCAGGAAAGCCCCCCTTTTGAAATCCCTTGCCCGTTTTTGTGTTCGGCGTCGCTGGCTCGTGCTCGGCGTCTGGGTTGCCCTCTTCATCGTCATCAACGTGGTCTCGCACGCTGCTGGCTCGGCCTATTCCAACGTCTTCAGCTTGCCCAATACCAACTCGGCGCACGCGGAGGCCCTGCTCGAAAAAGGATTCACGACCCAGTCCGGTGACGTCGACCAGATCGTCTTCCAGTCGCACGGCGGCTCCGTTGCCTCCCACGAAGCGTCCATCCAATCGACGCTCGAAAAGATCCAAAAGCTCCCCGAGGTCGGCTCGGTGACCTCGCCGTTCTGCACCGGCACGTTCGCAAAGACGGAGACACTGCCGAACGGGTCCTGTCTCGGTGCCACCCAGCTGTCCAAAGATGGGACCATCGCCTACGCCGTCGTGCACTTCTCCAAGGGTGCGAACGAACTCACCAACCCGCAGATCCGAGCCGTCGAAACCCAGGCGTCGACGCTTCGCTCGCCGTCGCTCAGCGTCCAGTTCGGCGGAAACGCCTTCGGTGACCTCACGTCCCCAACGGGTAGCCCGTACGAGGTATTCGGACTGATCGCGACGGCGATCGTGCTCGTGCTCGCCTTCGGATCGTTCTTCGCGATGCTTCTGCCCCTCGGCGTCGCCCTTTTCGCCCTCGGCGTCGCGCTCGCTGGCGGGATCCTGTTGAGCCACATCCTTGCGATCGCCCAGTTCGCCCCGATCCTCGGCTCGCTCATCGGACTCGGCGTGGGCATTGACTACGCCCTCTTTATCGTCACTCGAGCGCGCCAGGAGCTCAAACGAGGAGCCACCGAGGAAGACGCCGTGTCGACGGCGCTCAACACGTCGGGGCGTGCGGTCCTCTTTGCCGGTTCTACCGTCTGCATTGCACTCCTCGGCATGCTCGTGCTCGGTCTCTCGTTCTTGAACGGTGTCGCGGTGACCGCATCGCTCACGGTGTTGATCACGATGTTCGCCTCAATCACCCTGCTTCCCTCCCTCCTCGCCTTTCAGAAGCAACGGGTGCTCAGCCGTCGCGTGCGCCGCGCGCTCGCGACCGAGGGCCCGGGGCCTGTCGTCATCAGTGGACCGTGGCAGCGCTGGGCGCACTTCGTGTCACGTCACCCACGCTCGCTCACCTTCGCGGCGCTCGCCATCATCATCCTCATCATCGTGCCGTTCTTCTCGCTCCAGCTCGGTAGCTCGGACCAGGGTTCGGATCCAGCCGGTTCCACGACCCGTCAGGCCTACGACCTGCTAGCCAAGGGTTTCGGCCCCGGTTTCAACGGGCCGCTCACCATCGTCGGCTCCGTTCGCAACACGAACGACCTCGCGACGATGGAGCACTTGGACGCGTCGCTGAAGGGCAAGCCCGGCGTCGCGACCGTCGCCCCGCTCGTCACCAATCCTCAAAAGACGGTCGCCATCATCAACGTCATTCCCACGTCGAGCCCCCAAAGTGCGAAGACTGCGGCGCTCATCGACACCATTCGCAACACGTACATACCCGCCGTCACGACGTCTTCTCACACGCAGATCTACGTGGGTGGCATTACGGCGATCTTTGTCGACTTTGCGCGAGTGCTGACGGGCAAGCTGCCACTCTTCGTTGGGGTCATCGTCCTGCTCGGATGCCTGCTGCTCATGATCGCGTTCCGCAGCGTGCTCGTGCCCATCGTGGCGGCGGTGATGAACCTGCTCGCGGTCGGCGCGTCGTTCGGCCTCGTCGTCGCGGTCTTTCAGTGGGGCTGGGGCACGTCGCTGCTCGGTGCGGGCACCGGACCGGTCGAATCCTTCTTGCCGATCATCATGATCGCGATCCTCTTCGGTCTCTCGATGGACTACCAGGTCTTTCTCGTGTCGCGCATGCACGAAGAGTGGCTGAACACCGGCGACAACGAAGAGGGCATCATCCGCGGTCAGGCGAATACTGGGCGGGTCATCTCGGCCGCCGCGCTCGTGATGATCTGCGTCTTTCTCTCCTTCGCCGTGGGCGGTGAGCGCGTCATCGCCGAGTTCGGCATCGGGCTCGGCGGGGCCGTCCTGATCGACGCCTTCATCATCCGCACGGTGCTCGTGCCGTCGCTCATGCACTTCATTGGCAAGGCCAACTGGTGGATGCCACGCTGGCTCGACCGGATCGTGCCGCACGTCGCCGTCGAGGCGACCGAATGAGGAAACACCGCGGCCGACCCTGAGACCCTGACGCGGAGCGCCCCTTCTCTCGGGGTTCACCCCAACCTGGGTTGCCACACGGCAGCCCTAAGATCGTATGGCTCACGAGAAGAGGACCGCCGATGATCGAAGCCGAGGGGCTTACCAAGCACTACGGTACGAAGGTCGCGGTGGAAGACCTGAGCTTCACCGTTCGTCCGGGCGTCGTGACGGGCTTCCTCGGACCAAACGGTTCGGGCAAGTCGACAACGATGCGCCTGATCATGGGCCTCGACGAGCCGAACCAGGGCCGGGTCCGAGTGAACGGCAAGCGCTTCTGTGACCTGCACTGGCCCCTACGCGAGGTCGGCGCGCTGCTCGAGGCGCGCGCGATCCATCCAGGACGAAGCGCCCGAGCACATCTGCTCATGCTGGCTCAAACGAACCGACTGCCCGCTCGCCGCGTCGACGACCTCCTCGAGCTCGTGGGCTTGACGGCCGTCGCCGACCAACGAGCCGGAAAGTTCTCCCTCGGGATGGGTCAACGCCTCGGTATTGCCGCGTCGCTGCTGGGCAATCCCGGTGTCCTGCTCTTTGACGAACCCGTCAACGGACTTGACCCCGACGGCATTCGCTGGGTGCGCAACTTGCTCAAGGGACTCGCCCGTGAGGGGCGCACCGTCTTTGTCTCGAGCCACCTGATGAGCGAGATGGCCGTAACCGCCGACGAAGTGATCATCATCGGCCGCGGTCACCTCATCGAGCAGACCTCGATCGACGACCTGCTCAACAAGAGCTCGATGCAATCGGTTCGCGTCCGCTCGCCGCAGCTCTCCGCCCTACGTGACGCGCTCGGCGAGCTCGGGGCGACGACCGACCTGGAAGACGACGGTTCGCTCACGGTACGAGGCGTGGACGAGGTCGCAATCGGTGACCTCGCCGGCGCGCGCGGCATTGTCTTGCACGAGCTGTCGCCGCGCACCGCATCACTGGAGGAAGCGTTCATGGAGCTGACCGAAGGCAGTCTCGAGTACCGCGGAGTGAGTAACGACGACGCGACAGTCGACGGAGCACCTTCGTGATTGGCGCTCTGACCTTCGCCGCAACGCTGCTCGCCGCCGGGCTCCACCATCGCCGCCATGGAGGGATCGTCGGGCTGGTGGTCCTCGTCATCATCGTGGCGGTCGTGGTCGTCCTCCTCGTCCAGCGCTCGCGCAGCCGCCGGCCCATCGCCGAAGGCGCCGCGAGCACGCTTGCGCACACCCTCACCGAAGAGCGCGGAGCGGGCGGCGTGGCCACGATGACGCTCACGTCCATCGCCCTTGACGATGCCCCTCCGCCGGGTCAGTACAACCTGGTTGACCTCGCCCGTTCGGAGTGGACGAAGCTGCGCTCCGTGCGCTCAACAGTGTGGACGATCGTCATCACCGTGGTGCTCGGCCTCGGGGTCAGTGCCATCGCGACCGCCGCCACGCGCGCGAACTGGTCGTCGATGACGCCCCAGGGCATCCGAAGCTTCGACGCAACGTCAATCAGTCTGATCGGCGTCTTCGTCGCCCAGTTCGCGATCGGCGTGCTCGGCGTGCTCGTGATGAGTGCCGAATACAGCACGGGGACGATCCGCGCCGTTTTCTCCGCGGCTCCCAAGCGCCACCGTGTCCTGCTCGCGAAGATCCTCGTCTTCACGGTGCTCGCGATCGTCGTCGCAGAGTTCGTCTCGTTTGCGTCGTTCTTCCTTGGCCAGGCGCTCTTGAGCTCGCCCGCGATCCACGCGACGCTCTCGAGCCCCGGGGCCCTGCGCGCCGTCGTGGGATGTGGCCTCTACGTGGCGACTCTCGGGGTCTTCGGCCTCGGCCTGGCCACGATCATTCGACACTCTGCCGGGGCAATCAGCACCTTCGTCGGGATCTTGTTGATCCTGCCCCTCGTGGTGCAAGCGCTCCCGAACTCCCTCGCCTTGGAAGTTCGACGGTTCCTGCCCGACCACATCGGTGCGACCATGATCACTACGAACGGCGGCTTCAACGGAACGGGGGCCTTCTCGCCCTGGGTCGGGATGCTCATCCTGGTCGGCTACGCCGTTGCCGCCAACGTCATCGGGGCGGTGCTCCTCGCCCGTCGAGACGCCTGAGTCGAGCCTTGAAGGGCGTCTGGCACTAACGCGCCGTCATCTCCCGCTCCAGCGAGTCCACCTCTCACTGCGCGGGTGCCGTCGACACTTCCCCACCGACAAGCATGACCGCGATGACCGTTGCTGCCAGCCATCGCCATCGTCGAGAGATCAGTGTCATCGGATCGTTCAAACAACGTTGCCTTCAAACCGCAGAACGGCCGGGCGCAAGGCCCGGCCGTTCTCGAGGTCGTTTGACCGGATGACTACATCATCCCGCCCATGCCACCCATTCCGCCGTCGCCCATGGGCGCTCCGGCTAGTTCGGGCTTGTCGGCCACGATGGCTTCGGTCGTGAGCAACAGGGCTGCGATGGAGGCCGCGTTCTGCAGCGCCGAGCGCGTCACCTTCGCCGGGTCGATGACGCCGGCCTTCACGAGATCTTCGAGCACACCGGTCGCCGCGTTGAGTCCAACCGAACCCTTCGCGTCGGCCACTTCGCGGACCTTGACGGCCCCCTCGAAGCCCGCATTCTGGGCGATGTGGCGAAGCGGCGACTCAAGCGAGTTCGCCACGATGCGCGCACCGGTCGCCTCGTCACCCACCAGGGTCGTCACGAGCTTGTCGACGGCAACGCGAGCACGCACGAGCGCGGTGCCACCACCGGCCACGATGCCCTCGTCAATCGCCGCGCGCGTGGCGCTCAGTGCGTCTTCGATGCGGTGCTTCTTCTCCTTGAGCTCGACTTCGGTGGCCGCGCCAACCTTGACAACGGCAACGCCGCCCGCCAACTTCGCGAGGCGCTCCTGGAGCTTCTCGCGGTCCCAGTCGGAGTCGGTGTCTTCGATCTCACGCTTCAGCTGAGCCACGCGGCCGGCCACGTCTTCCTTTGTGCCCTCACCGTCGACGATGGTCGTCGCGTCCTTGGTCACAACCAGACGACGCGCACGGCCGAGCAGGTCGATCGTGGCGCTGTCGAGCTTGAGGCCGATCTCGTCGGAGATAACCGTGCCGCCGGTCAAGATGGCCATGTCTTGGAGCATGGCCTTGCGGCGCTCACCAAAGCCCGGTGCCTTGACGGCGACCGAGGTGAAGGTACCGCGGATCTTGTTCACGACGAGCGTCGCGAGCGCTTCGCCCTCGACGTCTTCGGCGATGATGAGCAGCGGTCGGCCGGCCTGCATGACCTTCTCGAGCACCGGCACGAGGTCGTGCACGGCCGAGATCTTGTTGCTCGTAAAGAGGATGTAGGCGTCTTCGAGGACCGCTTCCTGGCGCTCGGGGTCAGTGACGAAGTACGGCGAGAGGTAGCCCTTGTCGAACTGCATACCTTCGGTGAGCTCGAGCTCGATGCCAAAGGTGTTCGACTCTTCGACCGTGACGGTGCCGTCCTTACCGACCTTGTCGATCGCGTCGGCAATGACTTCTCCGATCGCGCTGTCGGCGGCCGAGATCGTCGCGACCTGGGCGATCTGGGTCTTACCCGATACTTCTTGGCTCTGGTCCGCGATCGACTCGACCGCAGTGGTGACGGCCTTTTCGATCCCGCGCTTCAGGCCCGACGGGCTTGCGCCCGCGGCGACGTTGCGCAGTCCCTCTTTGATGAGCGCCTGTGCGAGCACCGTGGCGGTCGTCGTGCCGTCACCGGCGACGTCGTTGGTCTTGGTCGCGACTTCCTTCACGAGCTGGGCGCCCATGTTCTCAAAGGGGTCCTCGAGCTCGATCTCGCGAGCAATGGAGACACCGTCGTTCGTGATGGTGGGGGCGCCAAACTTCTTGCCGAGTACGACGTTGCGGCCCTTGGGCCCGAGCGTCACCTTGACGGCGTCGGCGAGCTTGTCGACGCCCGCTTCGAGGCCGCGTCGAGCGTCCTCGTCAAACTTCAATAACTTTGACATTCGTTTTCCTTATGCGATAGGTGACGAGACGCGCTCGCCACGAGCTACTTGGTAACGGTCGCGAGTACGTCGCGGCCCGAAAGAATCAACAGGTCTTCGCCGTCGACGGTGATCTCGGTCCCGCCGTACTTCGAGTAGACGACCGTGTCACCGACCGACACGCCGGTCGGGATGATCTCGCCGGTGGCGTCGGCACGACGACCGGGACCGGTAGCGAGCACCTCACCCTGCTGGGGCTTCTCTTTGGCCGTGTCGGGAATCACCAAGCCCGAAGCCGTCGTGGCCTCCGCGCTGTTGGGACGAACGACGATGCGGTCTTCTAGTTGGTGCAACTTCATTGTTCTTGCCTCCTGAGCAATTAGCACTCGATACTTGCGACTGCCAATTTAGCAGCCAGATGAGGGGAGTGCCAACAAAGAGTGGATGGCTGCTCTCGTGGGCGGTTCGCCCCTCGTTTTCAGGGGGACTGGCGCTCTCGACGCCAGGAGGAGCCCTCTGGCAGGTACACCACCCGGTCGTGAAGTCGGTCCTCTCGGTGCTGCCAGAACTCGAATCGCTCCGGCGTGAGCACGTAACCGCCCCAGTTCTCGGGCCGGGGGACGTCACGCCCCTCGAAAAGGGTCGCGAGGTCGCTCACCCGCTCTTCGAGCTCTGCCCTCGTGGCGAGCGGCTGGCTCTGGTGGCTCGCGTGCGCGCCGAGCTGGCTACCGCGTGGGCGGCCCGCGAAGTAGGCATCGGACTGGGCCGGGCTCATCTTCTCGACGGCGCCTTCGATGCGAATCTGGCGCCCCAGGGGCTCGCAGTACCACAGCAGCGCGGCGACGGGGTTCTCGTCGAGCTCGCGGCCTTTTCGCGACTCGTAGTTCGTATACCAGCCAAAGGACGAGCCGTCGTGGTGGCGCAGCAGCACCATGCGCGCGCTCGCCAGCCCCGACGAGGTCGCGGTCACGAGGGCGACTGCTTCGCGCTCGGCCATCTCGCCGCGGGCCTCGTCGAACCAGCGTTCGAACTGCGCGAACGGATCGGGATCGACGTCGCTGACGTCAAGGGGCACCCAGCGCTCGCTCACGACACGTCCGCCAGCTGCCAGTTGGGCGTCGCCGACAGATCGAGGGGACTGGCGTTGCCGACCGAGAGCCGGTACGCGCCGGCGGCGGCGATCATCGCCGCGTTGTCCGTGCACATCGCGAGCGTCGGCAGGTGCGACACCAACCCGAACTCTTCGGCGAGGTCGTTGACCCCGGCGCGCAGCGCGGAGTTCGCGGCCACGCCTCCCGCGAGTGCGACGCCCGTGACGTCGTAGCGCTCGAGCGCGTGGCGCAGTTTTCGAAGCAGCTGCTCAGCGACAGCCGCCTGGAACGACGCCGCGACGTCGGCGAGCGAGATCTCGCGGTGGGCTTCGGTCGCCCGTACGACGGCCGTCTTCAGCCCGGAGAACGAAAGGTCGAAGTCGTCGCCGATCATCGAGACCGGCAGCTTCAGCGCCTCCGGCGATCCCTCCTTTGCCAGGCGATCGATCTCGGGTCCGCCGGGGTAGCCGAGTCCGAGCCACCGGGCGACCTTGTCGTAGGCCTCACCTGCGGCGTCGTCGATGGTCTCGCCGAGCACCTCGTGCTCCGCTGGTCCTCGCTGGAGGACGATCAGGCTGTGGCCGCCCGAGACGAGGAGCGTCATGAGTGGCCACTCGAGTCCACGCGATTCGAGGAGGGGCGCAAAGAGATGCCCCTCGAGGTGGTTGACGCCGATGAGGGGCACGTCCCAGGCGAAGGCGAGCGCTTTCGCCGCCGAGAGCCCGACGAGGAGGGAGCCGATGAGGCCGGGCCCACTCGTGACGGCAACTCCCGCGAGCCTCGGCGCACCCGGGTCGAGGCCGGCTTCATCGAGGGCGCGACGGATCACGGGGCCGATGGTCGCGACGTGGGCGCGTCCGGCGAGCTCGGGGACGACGCCGCCGAAGGCGCGGTGCTGGTCGATCGAGGATTCGACGACCGAGGAGCGCACGCGGAACTCCTCGTCGACCACGGCGGCCGCCGTCTCGTCACAGCTCGTCTCTACGCCGAGGATCAACGCCACCCGTCCAGCGTACGGCGGGTGACGAGACCCTCAGGCGAGGTCGGCCCAGAGAATCAGTGCGTCCTCGCGCGTTCGCTCGTAGTAGTTCTTGCGTACACCGACCGGCGAGAAACCAAAGCGAAAGTAGAGCGACTGGGCTCTCGTGTTCGAAACGGCCACTTCCAAGGTCGCGCGCAGAATGCCGCGTTCGCGCGCGACGGACCACGCGTCGTTCAAGAGCGACGTCGCGATGCCCCGTCCCTCCTCGCCGGGCAGCGTGCCGAGGGTGTTCACGTGCAGCTCGTCCATCACGAACATCACGCCGAGGTAGCCAACGATCTTCTTCTCCTCGACGGCGACCGTATAGCGGCGGGTCTCGGTGTTCGAGATCTCGTCGAGCAGCATCGACCTGCTCCAGGGCTCGGGAAACTGGGCGTCTTCGATGGCGAGCAGCTCTGGCACGTCGCGACGCTGGGCTGTGCGGATGGCCCACGCACTCACGAGGAGCGTTCGCGGGTCGAGAAGTTGGCGACGGCGTCCGCTTCGCGCAAGTAGAGCGGCGTCACCGTCTCGTCGGCCGCTCGGTCCTCGGCGAGCGCGAGCGCCTCGACGACCGGCGGCACGGGCTGGTCGAAGATCTCTGCTCGATCGAGGTGCCCGAACGCTTCTTCGTATCGCGACGCACCGTCTCCGGTCACCGTGACCGGGCCGGACGACCACCGCGCGACGACATCGCTCGCGCGAGCGACCGCGGGTTCGCTGGTCGAATGGACACCGTCGGTGAGGGTGAAGGACTGCACGAAGACCTCTCCCCGGCGGCCGTCGACGGCGGCGAGGAGCTCTCCTCGCACCCCCGCGCGAAAGGCACCCGCCGCGAGGAGCTCGAGCGACGTCACCCCGACGATCTCGCAGTTCGCCGCGAGCGCGAAGCCAATGGCGGTTGCGATGCCGACGCGCAGCCCCGTGTAGAGCCCGGGGCCGCGGTCGACGACGACGCGGTCGATGTCGCGCGCGCGAAGGTTCGCGCGCGCGAGCAGATCGCGGACGCCCGGCATGAGCGCTTCGGTGTGGTGACGGTTCCCGTCGACTACCAGTGCGATTCGCTCGTCGCCAGTAGCGAGTCCGATCGCGCACGCCGTCGTTGCGGTCTCGATGCCAAGGATGTTCACGATTTCGCCCACGCGTCGAGTGCGTATTCTCGACCCTCGCTCAGAGCGCCGTCCACCTCGAGGGTCCGACCGTCACGCTCATCGAGGAGGAACGCAACGCCGAGCACCTCCCGGCCGAAGACCGACGAGGCGATCTCGCCCCATTCGACGAGCGCGACGGCGGACTCCTCGACGAGCTCACCGAGGGCGAGGTCGGTCACCTCGCCAATCGAGCCAACCCGGTAGACGTCGGCGTGGTGCAGCGTGACGATGCCGAGCTCGTTCGCGGCCCGGTGCTCGCGAACCATCGTGAACGTCGGGCTCGTCACGCGCTCATTCACACCCAGCCCGCGGGCGACGCCCTGGACGAAGGTGGTCTTACCCGCGCCCAACTGACCGGTGAGCAGCACCACGTCACCGGGTCGCAAGAGAGCGGCGAACTCCTCACCGGCGCGCTTCGTGTCGTCCGCGCTCGCGCAGTACCGCCGCCAGCTCACGGAGCCTCCAGCAGCCGACGCAGTACGCCAAGATCGCTGCGCATGACCTCAACGACACTCGGACCGCCCCGCAGCGCCGCCGCCGGGTGGTAGGTCGGGATGCCGCGAATCAAACCCGACCGAAAGACATGTCCGTGCACTCGACCGATCCCGGTTTCGTAGGCGAAGATCGCTCGCCCGGCCGTGTTCCCGAGGGTCAGGATGAACCGTGGCGCGACGCGGTCGAGCTGCTCGACGAGCCACGGCCGACAGGTTTCGATCTCGTGCGGCGTTGGCGTTCGATTGGCCGGAGGGCGACACTTGACGACGTTCGTCACGTAGCACTCGTCGCGCGTGAGTCCGACCTCTTCTCCGAGCAAGGTGAAAAAGAGCTTGCCACTCGCACCAATGAAGGGCGCGCCGCCCTCGTCTTCGGTCCGCCCGGGGGCCTCACCCACGATCATGAGACGTGCGCTGAGCGGCCCCGAGCCGATCACGACGCGCTGGCGGGTCGCGGCGAGCGAGCAGCGCTCGCAGGTGGACATCTCGGCGAAGTCCGCCATCAGTCGACGACAACCCGCGGGACGCGCGCCCCGAGGCAGGCGAGGATCTCCCAGGTGATGGTGTCGGCTCCGCGGGCCAACTCGTCGGCGGTGATGACCTCGTCGCCCTGGCGCCCGAGGAGGATGACCTCGTCGCCGACCTTCACGTCATCGTCGCCGACGTCGACGATCAGCTGGTCCATCGTGACGCCGCCCGCGAGCGGGTAGCGACGTCCGTTGATGAGAACCTCGGCGCCACCGTCGAAGAGCCGTCGGGGGTAGCCGTCGGCGTAGCCGAAGGGCACCGTCACGACGGTCGTGTCACGCGTCGTCTCGCGGCGCCGACCGTAGCTCGGACGAGCGCCCGCCTTCACCCGGCGGGCGGCGACGACCCGCGCGCGCAACGTGAGCGCGACCTCCAGGTGCTCGCCCACGTCCGCGAGCGCAGCGGCGAGCCAGGGGTCGGGCACGTACCCGTAGAGCGAGAGCCCGACACGAACCATCGAATACCGCGCGTCGGGGTAGCCCAGCGCACCGGCGGAGTTCGCTGCGTGGATGACGCGCGGCAGCTGACCGCGATCGCGGAGGTGAGTGATGACGTCGTTGAAGCGGTCGATCTGGACCCTCGTGAAGGCGCGATCGTCCTCGCTCGCGCCGTCGGCAACGCTGAAGTGCGTGAACAGCCCCTCGGTCTCGAGCGTGGGCGAGCTGGCGAGCGTGTCAAAGACCTCGTCCACGCCGCTCGGCGCGACGCCCATCCGGTGCATGCCCGTGTCGACCTTCACGTGGGCCCGGTGTCGTCCGCGGAGCTCGTGCGCCGCGGCGACCGCGTCGCGTGCGCCGTCTGGCGATCCGATCGTCAAGGTCAGGTCGTAGCGAAGCGCGTCTCGGATCGTCGCGGCGGGAATCTCTGCGAGCAGCAGGATCGGCACGGTGATCCCGCTCTTGCGCAGCTCGATGCCTTCGTCCACGATGGCGACCGCGAGCGAGTCGGCCCCGGCGTCGAGGGCCGCCGCCGCGACGAGTGGTGCGCCGTGGCCGTAGCCGTTCGCCTTGACGACCGCGCACAGCGCCGTCTCACCGACGACACGCTTGAGAGCTCGAACGTTGTGGCCAATGGCCGACGCCGAAATCTCCGCCCAGGCCGGACGGCGCACGCCCTCAACGGCCACGGGACTCGTCGCTCGACGAACCGACGACTATCGCGGCGGCGGTCTGATCGGTGTGGGTCATCGACAGGTGCAGGTTCGTCACGCCGAGGGATCTGGCGAGCTCGCGCGTCGGTGCGTGCAGCAGCACGCTCGGGGCGCCGGCGTCATCGAGGGTGACCTCGATCGATCGCCAGGGGGCCGAACCAACGCCCACCTTGAACGTCTTCATCACCGCCTCCTTCGCGGCGAATCGGGCGGCGAGGCGTTCGGGGCGGGCGCGAGCGTCGCGCCGCTCGTCGTCGGTGAAGAGCCGCTCGACGATGCGGGGATGACGCTCGAGGGCGAGGCGAAAGCGCGCCACGTCGACGAGGTCGATGCCCACGCCCACCGTCGCCATCACTCGACCGTCACGGTCTTGGCCAAGTTGCGCGGGCGATCGACGTTGCGCCCGAGCCCGCGAGCCATGGCGTAGGCGAACAGCTGCAGGGGTACGACGTCCACCATCGGGGTAAAGAGGGGCTCGGTCGCCGGCACGCGCAACACGTAGTCGGCGATCGCCCCCACGTACTCGTCGTCGTCGCTCGCTACGGCGACCACGGTCGCGCCGCGCGCCTTCACTTCGGCCAGGTTGGAGAGCATCTTCTCGTGCATCGCCGGGTCGGTCGTCACGGCGACCACGACGACGCCGGGCTCGATCAGCGCGAGCGGGCCGTGCTTGAGCTCGCCGGCCGGATAGCCCTCGGCGTGCAGGTAGCTGAGCTCTTTGAGCTTGAGGGCGCCTTCGAGCGACGTCGGAAAGCCGGTGTGACGACCGATGAAGAAGAAGTCCCGCGCCCCGACGAGCTGCTTCGCGACGTCTTCGACGTCGGCGCGACGTTCGAGCGCCGTCGCGACCTGGTCCGCGACGGCGTTGATCGCCTTGAAGAGCGCGTCCACGTCGTTCGGCTGGACGGTGCCGCGCAGCTGGGCGAGACGCAGCGCCAGCACCTCGAGCGCGGCCACCTGGGCGACGAACGCCTTCGTAGAGGCGACCGACACTTCGAGTCCGGCGCGCGTGTAGATGACCGCGTCGGACTCGCGCGCGAGCGAGGAACCGACGATGTTGGTGACGCCGATGACCCGAGCGCCGCGGCGCTTCGCCTCACGGATCGCCTGGATGGTGTCGATCGTCTCGCCGCTCTGGGAGACACCGATCACGAGCGTGCCGACCTCCACGATCGGGTCGCGGTATCGGTACTCGCTCGAGATGTCGACGTCCACACTGAGCCGCGCCCACCGCTCGATCGCGTACTTGGCGACCTGGCCCGCGTGGTTCGAGGTGCCCGCCGCAACGATCACGACGCGCTTGACCTCGCGAAGCTCCTCATCGGTCACGCGCAGCTCGTCAAAGGTGAGCGTGCCGTCGCGCCGGCGACGGTCGAGCAGGGTCGCGCGGATGGCCTCAGGCTGCTCGTTGATCTCTTTGGTCATGAAGTCCTCGTGCCCACCCTTTTCGGCGGTCTCGAGGTCCCAGTCGATCGACAGCTGGTGGAGTCGAACCGGCACGCCCTCAAGGTCGATCGCCCGAAATCCCTCGGGCCCGAGTCGAACGATCTCGTCGTCGTCGACCGCGTAGAAGGCGTTCGCCCGGTCAAGAATCGCGGGGATGTCGCTCGCGAGATACGTGACGCCCGCGGCGGTGCCGACGATGAGCGGCGAGATTCGACGTGCAGCCACGATGACGTCGGGCTCGGTGGCGTCCATCGCCGCGACTGCGAAGGCGCCGCGCACGACGAGCAGACTCTGGCGCACGGCCTCCAAGAGCTCGAATCCGGCGGCGCGAGAGTCTTCGATGAGGTGGGCCAGCACCTCGGAGTCGGTCACCGAGCTAAAGAGGTGTCCGCGCTCTTCGAGCGCCTCCTGAAGCTCCGTGTGATTCTCGATGATGCCGTTGTGAATGATCGCGATGTTGCCCGAGCAGTCAAGGTGCGGGTGGGCGTTCACGGCCTCTGGTGCGCCGTGCGTCGCCCAGCGCGTGTGGCCAATCCCCGAGCTGAAGCCCCGGGGGGCGTGCTCGCATTCGAGCGTCAACGCTCGAACCGACTCCGTGCCGACGGCGGTCCGGGCGCGCCAGGTCTCGCCGGGTCGAACGAGCGCGATGCCGGCCGAGTCGTAGCCGCGATATTCCAGTCGCGCGAGGCCCTCGAGGAGCGTGTCGAGCGTGTCGCTGGAGCCGACGACCCCGATGATGCCGCACATGAGTCCAGCCTACTCTCGGGTTTTTGCGGCCTCTTCGGCTCAGCGGGCGAAGAGCGCGCCGAGCCGTTTGCCGAACACGTCGACAAACTCCGCGCTCGTGGCTTCGATCATGATCCGCACGACCGGCTCGGTTCCCGACGGGCGAACGAGCAGGCGCACGTCGTCGCGCTCCATCTCGTAGGTCGCGAGCAGCTCTTCAAAGAGCTCGCGCACGGCGAGATCGCTGAAGTGCTCGAGCGAGACGCTGTAGAGCTCTTGGGGAACCCGCCGCCAGGCGGCGCCCGCCAGATCGGCGAGCGGCCCGCGCCGCACGATGAGCTCGGCGAGCAGCAGTCCGGTCAGCAGGCCGTCTCCGGTCGGAGCGAGATCGCGAAAGATCACGTGCCCCGACTGCTCGCCGCCGAGAATCCACGAGCGTTCTTCGAGGGCGAGCAGGACGTTGCGGTCGCCCACGTCGGTCTCTTCGATCTCGATGCCCGCGCTGTGGAGGGCGCGAAAGAGCCCGAGGTTGCTCATCGAGGTCACGGCGACGCCGCCGCCGAGCCGTTGTCGCTCCATCCAGTCGAGCGCAAAGAGCACCATGAGGTCGTCGCCGTCGCGCACGGATCCTTCGCTGTCGATCGCGATCAGTCGATCGGCGTCGCCGTCGACCGCGAGACCGAGGTCGGCGCCGACGGCGCGCACTTCTTCGATGAGACGCGCCACGTGCGTGGACCCCGCCTCGAGGTTGATGTTTCGACCGTCAGGCTCGGCGTTGATGACCGTCACGTCCGCGCCCGTCGAGGCGAACAGCTCGTGTGCCACGTGCGACGCGGCGCCGTTCGCGCAGTCGACGACGATGCGCAGTCCCGACAGATCTGCCGGGGCGAGCTCGCGCAAGTGCTTCACATACTCGTGCTCGGCCGATTCATCGATGTCGACCTTGCCGAAGTGTGACGCCGCCGGAGGCAGTGCGTGTTCGAGCGCGCTCTCGACGGCGGCTTCGGTCGCGAGGTCGAGCTTCGCTCCCCCGACGCCGAGCACCTTCAGGCCGTTGTCGTAGTAGGGATTGTGCGACGCCGAGACGACCACACCCGCCCCTCCGCGCTGCTGGGCGATGACCGCGACGCCCGGGGTCGTGAAGTAGCCGAGGTTAACTCCGGTCGCGCCCCCGTCGCGCAGGCCCGCGAGTACCGCGGCGGCGAGCGTGGGCGAGCTCTCGCGCGTGTCGTAGCCCACGTAGATCGGAACCGAGAAGACCGACGCGACGGCGCGCCCGAGTCGATAGGACAGCTCGACGGTTATCTCGTCGCCTGCGCGCCCTCGAATCCCGTCCGTGCCAAATCGCACGGCCATGGCCATTAGCGCTTGGAGTACTGAGGAGCCTTGCGCGCCTTCTTCAGACCGTACTTCTTGGTCTCCTTCTTGCGCGAGTCGCGGGTGAGCAGTCCGGCCTTCTTCAAGGCGGGGCGAACGCCCTCGTCGATCTCTAACAGCGAACGGGAGATCCCGAGGCGCAGCGCGCCGGCCTGACCGGCAACGCCACCACCTTCGATGGTCGCGTCAATGTCGTAGGTCTGCTGGGCGTCGATAAGACGCAGCGGCTCCATCACCATCTGGCGGTGCGTAGCGGAAGTGAAGTAATTGTCGAAGGCCCGCGAGTTGATCGTGATCGTTCCCGTGCCCGGGCGAAATCGCACGCGCGCAACCGCTTCCTTGCGCCGACCGGTGGTCTGGGTGAGAGGTAGTGTCAACGTCGCTCCTTAACCGCGGCGGATCGCCGAGGTGTCAAAACTCTTGGGCTGCTGGGCCGCGTGAGGGTGATCGGGCCCCGCGTAGACGAACAGCTTGTCCATCTGGGCGCGTCCGAGGCGATTCTTGGGGACCATGCCCCGCACGGCCGAGCTCACGAGCTCGACCGGGTCGGTGTCAATCAGCGACTGCCAGGACGTTGCGCGCAGACCACCCGGGTAGCCCGAGTGGCGGTAGCGGAAGTTCTGGGCGAGCTTGTTCGCGGTCACCACGATCTTGTCCGCGTTCACGATGATGACAAAGTCGCCCGTGTCGGCGTGGGGGGCGAAGTACGTGCGGTGCTTGCCACGAAGAAGCGAAGCCGCCACGGTCGCGACGCGACCGAGCACCAGGCCCTCGGCGTCGATGACCTGCCACTCCCGGGTCAACTCGGCGACCTTTGGCGAATATGTCTTCACAGTTCTTCCTTAGCGATCTTCGGCCACGCCCCGATGGCTCGGAGGGGACTCTCCATCTTACGAAATCCGGGCCTCTAAAGGCAAGTCCGGCCAGGGCGAACCCGGCCCGTCCAGCGTAGTCGCCCCGCGAGCAGCCAGATTCGGGGATTCACCCGCTCAGGGACCTGCCCGGCGTGATTTCCGGCGATTTACCAAATGATGACGCGGCGGGAGGGCTCGAGCCAGAGCGCGTCGTCGGTGGTGACGCCAAAGGCCTCATAGAACTCGCCGATATTGCGCACGATCTGGTTGCAGCGAAACTCGGGCGGCGAGTGCGGATCGATGGCGAGTCGCCGCTCGATCTCTTCGGTCCGCGCCTGGTTCTGCCACGCCTTGGCCCAGGAGAGAAAGAATCGCTCGGCGCCACTGAGACCGTCGAGCAAGGGCGGTGCTTCCCCCTTCAGGGAGATGAGGTACGCCTTCCACGCGATGCCGAGGCCCCCGAGGTCCCCGATGTTCTCACCAATAGTGAGCGCCCCGTTCACGTGCAGCTCCGGCGTCTGGGGCGGCGAGAGCTCGTTGTACTGGTCGATGAGCGAACGAGTGCGCTCTTCGAACGCCTCGCGGTCGGCCGGCTCCCACCAGTCGGTGAGTCGACCCGCACCGTCGAACTTCGAACCCTGGTCGTCAAAGCCGTGTCCGATCTCGTGCCCGATCACGGCGCCGATCGCTCCATAGTTGGCCGCGTTGTCACGTTCGGCGCCGAAGAACGGCAGCTGGAGGATCGCCGCGGGAAAGACGATCTCGTTGAAGCCGGGGTTGTAGTACGCGTTGACCGTCTGAGGGGTCATGAACCACTCGTCGCGATCGATGGGCGAGCCGATCTTTGCGAGCTGGCGACGGAACTCGAACTGGCTCGCGGCCCGGACGTTCTCGATCAGATTGGCGGGATCGATGTCGAGCGCCGAGTAGTCACGCCACTTCGCGGGGTAGCCGATCTTCGGCGTGAAGGCCTCGAGCTTGTCGAGCGCACGCTGGCGGGTGTCGGGCCCCATCCACTCGAGCGTCGCGATGCTCTGTCGGTACGCTTCGACGAGGTTCGCCACGAGCTCGTCCATTGCGTGCTTCGCCGCGAGCGGGAAGTGGCGCTCGACGTAGATCTTGCCGACCGCTTCGCCAAGCGCCCCTTCGACCAACGACAGGGCGCGCTTCCAGCGCTCGCGCAGCTGTGGCGCTCCCGTCAGCGTGCGTCCGTAGAAGTCGAACTGCTCGTCGACGAAGCCCGTCGACAGGTAGGGCGAGTACCCGTGCACCACCTGCCAGCGCAGCCAGTCCTTCCACGATTCAAGGCGGTCGTCGCTGAAGAGCTCGCCGAGCCCGTGCAGGAAGCTTGGTTGGCGCACCACGATCTCGTTGAGCGCCTGATCCGGTGCGCCAAAGGCCGACGCCCACTGCTCGAGGCTCCCGGCAGCCGCCTCGGACGTGGACGGTGCCAAGAGCTCGGTCGCCTCGACGAAAGTCATGAGGTTGTAGGTCTTCTGGCTGTCGCGCGAGGCAACGTTGTCCCAGTGCCGTGATGCGATCTCGGTCTCGAGGGCCACGACGCGAGCGGCGCGAGCTTCGGCTTCGGAAAAGCCCGCGAGCTCGAGCATCTTGGCGATGTGCACGACAAACGCATCGCGCACCGGGGCGAAGTGCTCTTCACGGAAGTAGCTCTCGTCGGGCAGGGAGATCCCGCCCTGCTCGAAAAAGACGAGGTAGCGCTCGGGATTGCCGGGGTCGTTATCGACAAAGACGTCAAAGAAGCCCGAGAGACCTCCGCGCTGGAGCTGGCCGACCGCGCCAATTAGCTCGGGGATTGTCGTCACCGCGTCGACGACCGCGAGGTCGTCGCGCAGTGGCTCCGCGCCGAGCTCCTCGACGCGATGTTCGTCCATGAAGCTCGCGTACAGGTCCCCGAACTTGCGTGCCTCGGTCCCTTCGGGCGCGGTCCGGGCTTCGGCCACGATCACGTGAATGGCCTCTTCGGACTGTTCGAAGAGTCTCATGAAGGTGCCGTAGCTTGCCTTGTCGGGAGGTATGGGCGTTCGCTCGATCCAGCGTTCGTTGACGTGATGGAAGAGGTCGTCCTGGGGACGGATCGCGGGGCTGAGATCGTCGACGTCAATGCCAGAGATGAGAGAGTCAGTCACGCGGCCAGCCTAATGATCGGCCTCTTCGGCGTCCGTACGTCCCTACGCGACGACGTCGTAGCCGACTCCGACCAGAGCCAAGCCCGCCGCGGGCGCCGGCTGGGGCAGCTGATGGCGATCGCCGTTGGCGAGTCGCTCGTCGACCGTTGCTTCGTCGAGCGTGCCCGCCCCGACGGCGACCATCGACGAGACAAGGCAGCGCACCATGTTGTGACAGAAGGACTGGGCGCGGATGGTGAGCCGAAGGGCGGGCATTGCTCGAGGGCTCATGAACCAGGTGTCCGCGAGTCGCTCCCACTTCGCGTCGAGCACCCTTCGATAGAGGGGCTCTCCCGGCGCGATGTTCTCGGGTCGACGACAGAACGCCCGAAAATCGTGCGTGCCGCGAAGCTGGGACGCGACACGATTCATCACCGCGAGATCGAGCGGGCCTGCCACCGACCAGGCCCAAGCGTTGGTCGAATCAAGGCCCGGGGCGTTGTGCTCGAGGACCAGGTAGCGATACTCGCGCCACGCCGCAGAAAAGCGCGCGTGAAACTCGTCGGCGACGGGTTCGACAGAGAGGATCTGGACTCGTCCACGCAGCTGCTTGTTCAGCGAGTCGCGAAGTCGTTCCGCTTCGAGGCTTCGTACCTTCGCCGCTCGGGGTAGGTCCACGTGGACCACCTGGTGGAAAGCGTGCACGCCAGCGTCGGTGCGGCCCGCTCCGACGATGATCGGATCCTCGCTAAGGCGCAGCGTGCGAGCGAGCGTGGCGCGAAGCAGCCCCACCACGGTGTCGCGGTGGGGCTGGTAGGCGAATCCGCTAAAGGCCTGGCCGTCGTAGGCGAGGTCCAGGCGCCAGCGTTGCGTGGCGCCCAGTGGATCAGACGAACTCAATGCGCGCCATCGGGGCGTTATCGCCCTGACGCGGCCCAAGCTTCAAGATGCGCGTGTAGCCACCGGGACGGTCGCTGTAGCGCGGGGCGATCTCGCTGAAGAGCTTGTGGGTCATGTCCTTGTCGCGAATGAGTGCGACGACCCGGCGCTGGGCGTGGACCGACCCTTCGGGCGAGTTCTTCGCCGCCGTGACGACCTTTTCGACGATCGGCCGCAAGGCCTTCGCCTTGGCTTCGGTCGTGACCATGGACTCGGCCGCGATCAACGAGGCGACGAGGTTCCCCATCATCGCCTTCTGGTGTGCCGAGTCACCGCCGAAGCGCTTGCCTTTGGTCGGAGTTCCGCGCATGTTAGTCCTCGGCTCGTAGTGAGAGGCCGCGCTCTTCGAGGCGGTCGTTCACGTCCTTCAGCGACGTCGCGCCGAAGTTGGTGATCGAGGTGAGGTCGCGTTCGGTGGCGTTCACGAGCTGGGCGATGGTGTTGATGCCCGCGCGCTTCAAGCAGTTTCGCGAGCGCTCCGTGAGGCCGAGCTCTTCGATGCGGATGTCGAGTTCGCTCGCGGCGGCCTGGGCCGAGCCCACGTCGCCGAGCTCGAGCGACGGCGCTTCTTCGTCGAAGCTCGCGATGAGGTCGACCAGTGAGCCGAGCGTCTTGCCGCCCGAGGCGAGCGCCTCACGCGGCGAGATCGATCCGTCGGTCTCGATGTCGATGACGAGGCGGTCGAAGTCCTTGCTCTGCTCGACGCGCACGGGCTCGATCTCAAAGCTCACCCGGCGGACCGGCGAGAAGATGGCGTCGAGAGGGATGACGCCGATGGTCGAGGAACCCTTGTTGCCCTCGGCGCCGACGTAGCCCTTGCCACGCTCGACAGTGAGCTCGAACGTGAGCGACGCGCGCGGGTTCGTCAGGTACGCGAGGTGCAGGTCGCCGTTCAAGATCTCGACGTCGGCCGTTGTCGACAGGTCCGAGGCGAGCGCCGGGCCCTCACCGCGCTTGTCGAGGCGCAGCGTGACGGGCTCGTCGGAGTGCACGCGCAACAAGAGGTCCTTTAAGTTGAGCGTGATGTCCTGGACGTCTTCCTTCACGCCCTCGATGACGCCGAACTCGTGCAGCACGGCGTCAAACTTGACGCGCGTGGCGGCGGCGCCGGGGATCGAAGACAGCAGCGTGCGGCGCAACGAGTTGCCGAGGGTGTGACCGAAGCCCGGGTCGAGCGGGCCGATGCCAAATGACTGGCGGTTGTTGACCTCGTCGCCGAGGGCTTCGATAGTGGGTCGTTGGATGATCAACATGGGAACTCCTAGGGGTGTGTAAGAAAATCGATTACTTGGAGTACAGCTCGACGATGAGCTGCTCCTGGATTGACTCGTCAATCTGCTCGCGCTGGGGAACGATGCGCATCGTCACGCTGAAGCCGTTGTCGCCCACTTCGAGCCAGCCCGGCACGTTGCGGTCGAGCACGTCGAGGTTGCGCTTCACGTTGAAGTTTTCGCGAGTCACGTTCTTCAGGGTCACGACTTCGCCGGGGCGAGTGCGGTACGAGGGAATGTCGACGCGCTTGCCGTTCACGCTCACGTGCCCGTGGCGCACGAGCTGGCGGGCCTGGGCGCGCGAGGCACCCCATCCGGCGCGGTAGGCAACGTTGTCAAGACGGGTTTCGAGGAACTGCAAGAGGTTGGTACCGGTGATGCCCGGGCGGCGACTCGCCTCTTCGTAGAGGTTGCGGAACTGCTTTTCCAAGACGCCGTAGATGCGACGGGCCTTCTGCTTTTCGCGAAGCTGGTTCAAGTACTCCGAGCCCTGGCGCTGTCGGTCGCGTCCGTGCATGCCTGGGGGGAACGCCCGCACGCGGCGGTCCGAGTTCTCGGCGACGGGGCACTTCAGGCTGAAGCAGCGCTCGCCCTTCAAATACAGCTTCGTGCGCTCACGGCGACAGAGGCGACAAACGGGTCCTGTGTAACGAGCCATGATCGATTAACCCCGGCGCCGCTTCTTCGGGCGGCATCCGTTGTGCGGCAGCGGCGTCACGTCTTTGATCGCGACCACTTCGATGCCGGCTGCAGCGATCGAGCGAATCGCGGTTTCACGACCCGAGCCGGGACCGCGCACCAACACGTCAACCTTCTTCACCCCGTGCTCCATCGCGGCGCGGGCGCACTTCTCGGCCGCCAGCTGCGCGGCGTAGGGGGTCGACTTGCGCGAACCCTTGAAGCCGACCTGGCCGGACGAGGCCCACGAGAGCACGTTGCCCTCGGGGTCGGTGATCGAGACGATCGTGTTGTTGAACGAGCTCTTGATGTGCGCGACACCAAAGGCGACGTTCTTGCGTTCCTTCTTGCGGGTCTTGCGAACCGCGGTGGGCTTGGCCATTACTTCGTTACCTTCTTCTTACCGGCGACGGTGCGCTTGGGTCCCTTGCGGGTGCGAGCGTTGGTGCGGGTGCGCTGACCGCGCACGGGCAGGCCCTTGCGATGGCGGATGCCTTGGAGCGAGTTGATCTCCATCTTGCGCTTGATGTCTTGGGCGACGTCGCGACGCAGGTCACCCTCGACGGTGACGTTCTGGTCGATGTAGGTGCGAAGCGCGTTGACCTCGGACTCGGTGAGGTCCTTCACGCGGGTCGATTCGTTGATGCCCGTCGCGGCACAGATCTGCTGAGCGATGGTCGGACCAACGCCGAAGATATAGGTAAGTGCGATCACCACACGCTTCTCACGTGGAATGTCGACACCAGCAATACGGGCCATCGTCTCTCCTAACCCTGGCGCTGCTTGTGGCGCGGGTTTGCCTCACAGATCACGCGAACGACCCCGGAGCGTCGAATGACTTTGCACTTCTCACAGATGGGTTTGACGCTCGCGCGAACTTTCATTGAATTACTTTCTCGAACTTGAAGAACGTGAGTTATCGGTAGCGGTAGGTGATGCGTCCGCGGGTCATGTCGTAGGGCGTGATCTCAACTTGGACCTTGTCGCCGGGAAGAATACGGATGCGGTGCATACGCATCTTCCCCGAGCTGTGCGCGAGAACGGTATAGCCGTTCTCCAGCTCCACGCGAAACATGGCGTTGGGTAGAGGCTCGACGACGGTTCCCTCGACGGTGAACGCGTCTTCCTTTGGCTTACTCAGGTTCTCTCTCCTTGCTTCTTCACTACGGGGCGTGCAGGAGCAAAACTCCCTCACGGATAGACCTCAGAGTCCTGCCCCGAGGTCGGCTTTCCATTCTACCGGAAAATCTGAAAAACGCAAAAAGACAGGGGATTCTCCGGTTCGCCACTCGCTCCAGAAGGCTCGAGCGCCCTTCAAGCCTAGTGGTAGTGAGGAATCAACCGTCCCCGGCGACGCTACCTCTAGGACCTTCTCGCTGTTTCACCGAGTGAGGCCACGAGCCTCACTCGAGGACGATCTCCTCGAGGCGTTCGAGCACCGCAGGGGCGACGCCCGCCGCGTCCACCCACGCACGGGCGCCACCGAATCGGCGATCGACCTCGTCAAGGAAGCTTTTCATCGTCGCTTCGTGGGCGGCGAGGAGCGTGGGGTCGGTCTGGTCGACGGCGTCGCGGTGGTAAGGGTCCTGGCGGAGCTGTTCCATGATCAACCGGACACGCTCGTCGGTGATGGCGTAGTCCTCGATGATGATGTCGCGCTCGACGCCGAGGCAGCTGAGGACGAGGGCCGCGAGCACCCCCGTTCGGTCCTTGCCGAGAAAGCAATTGAACACGAGCGGGTAGTTCTCTCGCACCGACATCTCCTCGATTGCCGCGACGAAGGCGGGCGCGCCGATGTCGAGGTACTGGAGGTAGCGGCGCGAGAGGTACGACGCATCGATGAGTGACTCGTCGCGGGGTTCGTCGGCCTCGTAGTCAGAAAGTACCGGCGAGTTGACAAAGCGAAGCGCCTCGAGCTCGAGCAGCCCCCTTCCGCTTCGGGCCACTTCGGCGGCACTGCGCAAGTCGACCACGGACGCCACCCCGAGGCGGCGAAAGAGCACCAGGTCCTCGTGAGTGAGATCGTGCAGAGCGTTGGAGCGAAAGAGGCGCCCCCAGCGCGTGACGCGCCCGTCGAACGTCTGGTAGCCGCCGAGATCGCGAAAGTTGAGCACGCCGGTAAAGGGCACAATCCGGTCGAGGCTCACGACAACGAGCGTACCGAACGCGACACCCGCTTCGAACTGGCGCTGCGAGCGCGGCGGGACGTGAGTAGGATCCTTGGTACTTCGACTCCACGTCGAAGTGACGAAGTGTGTAGCGAAGTCCGGTGAAATTCCGGCGCTGTCCCGCAACGGTGATGCTCCATCAAGGAGACAAGTCCGGTCGCCTTCCCTTCGTCGACGTAATCAGTTCCCGGTGGAGGGACGATTCGTACCACTCCGAGGGAGCGGGCGGAAGGTTCAGCCACCGTCTAGCTAACGGAGATTAACTATGCGTCAATTCGGCACCGGCCTTCTGGTCGTGCTCACCGTCCTCAGTCCCCTCGCGATCCCTATCGCGAGCGGCGCCTCAACAACCAACTTTCCGGTGACGTTGAAGCTCGCCGACGGTACCTTTACGTTGACGAGGCGCCCAGGCGCCATCGTGTCGCTCTCACCAACCGCGACGGAGATGCTCTACGCCATCGGTGCGGGTCCCCAGGTGAAGGCGGTCGACAGCGACTCCGACTACCCAACGAACGCGCCGAAGACGACCCTCAGCGCCTACGAGCCGAATGTCGAAGCAATCGCGAAGTACAACCCCGATCTCGTCGTCGTGTCGACGGATTCCGCGGGCTTCAATACCCAGATGGCCGCACTGAAGATTCCTGTGCTCTACGAACCGGCGGCGACTGACCTCGCCGAGGCGTACGCGCAGTACGGCAATCTCGGCGCGGCGACCGGCCACGTGACCCGAGCGAACGAGGAAGTCGCCTCGATCAAAGCGAAGATCAGCCGCATCGTCGCCATGACGCCCCGCGCGGCCAGGGGAACCACGTACTACTACGAGCTCGATACGACCTATTACTCCGTGACGTCCGCCACGTTCGTCGGCCACCTCTTCGGACTGCTCGGACTGAAGTCGATCGCCGACAGCGCTACGGGCGTCGCGGCGAGCGGCGGCTATCCGCGATTGAGCGCCGAGTTCATCTTGAAGAAGAATCCCACCTACATCTTCCTCGCCGATACGATCTGCTGTCACGCCAGTTTCGCCTCGGTGGACGCTCGACCCGGATGGTCCAGTCTGAGCGCCGTCAAGTATCACCGAGTAGTGCAACTCAATGACGACATCGCCTCGCGTTGGGGTCCACGCATCACCATCTTGCTGCACGATGCCGCGAATGCCCTCACGGACAGGACGGCGCAGTGACGATGCGCGCCCACGTACGAGAACGCGCGGCGACCTCGCCCGTGTCGCCGCGACTCCCTCTTCTTCTGTCGGGACTCGGGCTCGTCGTCGTCATCCTCATCTCGACCGCGATCGGCCCAGCCGATCTCTCGATTCCGACCGTCGCAGGGGTGCTCTTCTCTCACGTACCACTCGTCCACTACCACTCATCGGCGTCGACGATCAACCAGGCGATCGTCTGGGACATCCGTCTGCCCCGCGTCATCCTGGGCGGCATCGTCGGGGCGATGCTCGCCGCGGGTGGGGCCTCCTATCAAGGCGTGTTCCGTAACCCCCTCGCTGACCCCTACCTGCTCGGGGTCGCCGCCGGGGCGGGACTCGGTGCAACCATCGTGATCGTCGCGAGCACGGGTTCGTCGTCCTGGTTGCCCATCGCGGCGTTCGCCGGCGGTGCCGCGGCCGTAACGTTGACCTACGTCGTCGGGGCGAGGTTCGGCGGTCGGTCCTCAGGCGCGTCGGTCGTCCTCGCCGGCGTCGCCGTGGCGGCGCTCTTCACCGCCGCTCAAACCTTCCTCCAGCAGCAACACGCCCAGGACCTCCAAGCCGTGTATTCGTGGATTCTCGGGAGCCTCTCGGTCGCTACGTGGTCGGATGTCTGGCTCATCCTGCCGTACGTGCTGGTGAGTTCGGTCGTGCTCCTGATGCATCGGCGACTCCTCGACGCGCTTCGTCTCGGCGAGGAGGAGTCGACGAGCCTCGGTATCAATCCCCGCCGGGTGCGTCTCATCGTCGT
>JBAUSF010000308.1:0-2644 GCA_049581565.1 Acidimicrobiales bacterium | reverse complement strand
CAGAAGTTGATCTCAACGTGCGAACCGCTTCTGGAAGATCAGTCGATCGCCGGCGAGCGCGTTGTACTCGGTTAGAAGCGACCAACGCAGATGCACCCGATGCAGTTGACGGAGCACTAAGAACTGCCACCAAGCGCCCGCGATCGGTGACGCCTATGGTCTCACCGCGCGCTACGCGTCGTAGCGCCGCCGACGCATGTTGTTGAAGTTCGCGCACTCCAATGGTCTCCATATGCGTCAAGTGTAGCACATTGACACCGCAATCCGATTTGCGAGTCTAGGGAGACGTGAAAATCGAGTCCGAATAGATCGCGCCCCATCGCATGGCCCCATCCGGGCCTAGAAGAATATGGGACCAATTTCAGCCAACTGGATGAGCCGCAGATGCTCGTCATCGCGGGGCAATATTTTCTCAGGTCAACTACTTGATCTGCACGCCGGAAATGGCCCGGGCAATGATCAGTTGTTGTATCTCCGAAGTTCCCTCAAAAATCGTGAAGATCTTCGAGTCACGGTGCCAGCGCTCGACCGGGTAGTCGCGCACGTAGCCGTATCCCCCGAGGATCTGGATGGCCTCTTCGGTGACCCTGACCGCGGTCTCACTCGCAAAGAGCTTGGACATTGAACCCTCACCGCTCGTAAAGGGCGTCTTCGTCGCGGCCATCCACGCGGCGCGCCAGATGAGAAGGCGCGAGGCGTCGACCTTCATCTTCATGTTGGCGAGCTTGAACGCGATCGCCTGGTTCTCGATGATCGCGCGGCCGAACTGCTTGCGCTCTTTCGCGTACTCGAGCGAATACTCGTAGGCCGCCCTCGCGATGCCGAGCGCCTGGGCCCCCACAGCTGGCCGCGTCGCCTCGAAGGTCGCCATCGCGGCCTGATTCGTGGCGCGCTTGCCCTCACGAACCCGAGCGAGCTTCTCGTCGAGCTTCTCCTTGCCTCCGAGCAGGCACGCCCCAGGCACGCGACAGTCCTCCAAGATGACCTCGGCCGTGTGGCTCGCCCTGATGCCCATCTTCTTGAACTTCTGGCCCATGCGGATGCCGGGCGTTCCCTCGGGAACAATGAACGAGGCCTGACCGCGGGCACCGAGCTTCGGGTCGACCGAGGCGACGATGACGTGAACGTTTGCGATGCCGCCGTTCGTGATCCAGGTTTTGGTGCCGTTCAGCACCCACTCGTCGGTCTTTTCGTCATAGACGGCCCGGGTGCGCAACGAAGAGACGTCGCTTCCCGCGTCGGGTTCGGAGACCCCAAAGGCCGCGATCTTGATGTCGTCGGGCGTGCCGAAGCAGCGCGGCACCCACTCGATCTGCTGCTCACGTGTGCCGTTCGCCACGATCGCGGCGACCCCGAGGGTCGTGCCCATGATCGAAAGGCACAGCCCCGCGTCACCCCAGGCGAGCTCTTCGAGGGCGATCATCATCGAGAGCCCCGTTGGATCGCTGATCGCGTTCATCATGAAGTCGAGGCCGTAGATACCGAGCTTCGCGGCCTCTTCGATAAAGGGCCAAGGCGTCTCTTCGCGCTCGTCCCACTCCGCCGCGATCGGTCGCATCTGCTGGACGGCGAATCCGTGGACCCAGTCACGCAGGGTGATCTGGTCTTCGTTGAGTTCCAATGAAAAGTCGCTCATGGGCCACCTTGGGGTCGAGGTTACTTACCAGTAACCTACGGTACCGTACCAGCCGGACAAAAAAACAACCGCCGCCCGTAGGCGGCGGTTGTCCCATCGGATGAGTGGTCGTTAGTTGAGGACGACTCGCTTGGCCAAGGGACCCCGGTCGCCGGGCTCGATGTCGAACTCGACGGACTGTCCCTCGACGAGCGTCTTGCGCCCATCACCTTGAATCTCCGAGTAGTGAACAAAGACGTCAGGCTGGCCATCGACTGCGATGAATCCCCAACCCTTTTCGTCGTTGAACCACTTGACGGTTCCTGCAGCCACTGTGGGCCTCCTTATTACTTTCTTACTTCCGGACTTCCGGTTTTGGGAGGGAACCACAACGGCAACCTCACGGGTAACGCTACATGAGGCCATACGGCGAGAACAAGAGGATTTACGGCCTTCGTATGACGGTTCCTGAAGATCCGTCTTCTACGATCCAGCCCCGCTCGACGAGCTCGTCGCGCAGGCGAACGGCGTCGGCCCAGTTCTTCGCGGCCCGGGCCGCGTCGCGCTCGAGAACGAGTTTTTCGCTGATTTCGTCGACCACGTGGAGCCCGGCGCGGAGCGACAGCCCCATGGCGCCAAAGAGCACGTTGATCGACTCGGCGAGGCGGCGCGCGTGCGTCTCACGTCCCTCGTCCGCGAGCTGGTTGGCCGAGCTCAGGGCTTCAAAGAGCTCGCCGACGGCGGCGGGCGTGTTGAGGTCGTCGTTCATGAGCGCCACCACGCGTTCGTAGAGCTCGCGCGACTCCTCCTCCCAGACGCGGCTGGAAGCGATCTCAAAGGCTCCCTCGAGGCTCGCCAGCTCGAAGCGGCGCGCGAGCGAGTCGAGTCGACTGAGCGCCCGTTCGGCGTCAGCAATGGTCGCGGGGCTCACTTCGATCGGGGAACGGTAGTGCGAGCGGAGCACGAGCAGGCGGTAGGCGCGCGGGTCGGTCTTCGCGAGCAGGTCGGTCAGCGAGGTGAAGTTGTTGA
>JBAUSF010000307.1:0-16381 GCA_049581565.1 Acidimicrobiales bacterium | reverse complement strand
AGCACGCGCTTCGTGCCGGTCTCCAAGAGCCCGTAAGCGGTGCGCACCGCGTACATGAAACCGCTGCAGGCGGCGTTCAGGTCCATCGCCGGGCAGCTGAGGCCCATCTCGTGGGCGATCAGCGTGGACGTCGCGGGAATGAGGCGGTCGGGCGTGGTCGTCGCGAGCACCAGAAAGTCGATGTCCTTGGGTTCGATGCCCGCGTCGTCGAGGGCCGCGCGCCCGGCGAGCACGCCGAGGCTCTTCGCGGTGCCGCCGATGCGCCGCTCGCGGATGCCGGTGCGTTCGACGATCCACTCGTCCGTCGTGTCGAGCGTGAGCGACAGCTCGTCGTTGGTGACGATTCGATCGGGCACTGCTGCTCCCCAGCCAATAAAACGAGCGCCCATGTGCCAACTCCTTTATCGCGCTGATAAAAGTCTAGATGGTAGCCCTACTTTGTCGAAGGTGTCGGCAAAACCTGCAAAGTACAACGGGCAACGCAAATTAGGCGCTGATCATCGTCGCGCAACTCCACGCCCCACACCTGCACGCTTCGACCCTTTCGAAACGGCGTCGCGACCGCGGTCAGCACTCCATCGCTCATCGATCGAAGGTGCGAACAGTTGAGTTCCGTCCCGACGACGATGTTGTCCGGTGCGACGCTGAGTGCGCCGCCGATCGACGCCGCACCCTCGGCGAGGAGGGCCGATACGCCGCCGTGCAAGATGCCGTAGGGCTGGTGCACCTTCGGTCCGACTTCGACGCGCAAGACGACTTCGTCCGGTGTGGCGCGAACGATTTCGATGCCGAGCTGATCGTTCACGTTCGGTTGCGAGAAGTAACTCAACGGGTTGTCGCTCATAGCGACAGTGTAGAGAGCCGATAGCCTTCGGCTATGACTCGACGCGTTGATCTTCGAAGCGACACGGTGACCCAACCGACGGCCGCGATGCGTGAGGCGATGGCGAAGGCCGTCGTCGGTGACGACGGATACGGCGAGGATCCGACGATCAACGAGCTCGAGCGCCGCTTCGCCGAACTGGTAGGAAAAGAATCGGCCGTCTTCCTCGTCTCTGGCGTCATGGCCAATCAGATCGCGCTGCGCATCCTTGCCGAACCCGGCGACCTCGTCATCGCCGGACAGCACCAGCACCTCGTGAGTTTCGAGATGGGCGCGGCGGCGCGCAACTCGGGGATCCAGTTTGCGACCGTCGACGACACGACGGGCGTCCTCGACGTGGGGAGCGTCGAAGAGATCATCGACGCCGAACGTGATCATCAGCCCCGCGTCGGTGCCGTCACGGTGGAAGACACGCACATGTACGCGGGCGGGGTGCCCTGGGAGACGGAAGGGCTGGCAAGGCTCGCGCGCGCCATTGGCGATCGGCCCCTGCACCTGGACGGCGCCCGGTTGTTCAACGCCGTCGTCGCGACGGGTTCGAGCGCCGCCGAGACGGCGGCTCCCGCGACGACCGTCATGGTGGCGCTCACCAAGGGACTGTGCGCGCCGGTGGGCTCGCTGCTCGCCGGACCGGCCGGGCTGATCGAGCGTGCGCGCGTCGAGCGAAAGCGCCTCGGCGGCGCGATGCGTCAGGCTGGTTTTCTCGCGGCCGCCGGTCTCGTCGCGCTCGAGACGATGGTGGAGCGCCTGAAGGACGACCACGCGCGCGCGCGTCATTTGGCCGAGCTCTTCGCCGTGGCGTTCCCCGGGTCGGGCTACGACCCTTCATCGTGTCGAACGAACATTGTTGCGTTCGATCACCCCCAGGCTCGCCGGGTCATCGACGAGCTCGCTCGACTCGGCGTCGAAGGCGGGACGGTGGCGCCGCGACGTGCGCGCTTTGTCACCCACGCCGGGATCAGTGACGACGACGTCGAGTTTGTCGCAGAGGTCCTCGCTGGGTTTAGGCTCACCTAGCATCGAGCCCTGGGAGATTGCCGCATTGAGCGGTAGGCTGTAGGGGCTGAAAGCCGTAACCGTGACTGAGATCCTCCACCTCTCAACGTTCTTGCACCGTCCGATCTTCGACTCGCACGGCGACAAGATTGGACGCGTCCAGGACCTGGTCGCGAAGCTCGGTGACGATCCGCACCCTCCGATCGTTGGCGCAGTTATCCGAGTGGAGGGCCGTGATCTCTTCCTGCCCATCAAGAAGATTGGCGGTCTCGCCCAAGGCCGCATGACGTTTGAGGGTCGGCGGATGGACCTTCGGCGCTTCGAACGTCGACCCGGTGAGCTGCTGCTCGCCGAAGATCTCCTGGCTCGGCATCTCATCAATCTCGTGCGCGGACGCATCATCATCGCGAACGAGATCGAGATCGCGCAGATCGACGGAAAGTGGGAGGTCGCGGGTGTCGACCCCGGCCGGCGTTCGTTCCTTCGCCGCGTACTGGGGCGAAGGATCGGCTCCCACGTCCAGTCCGATCGGATCGTCGACTTCGCGTCCATCGAACCGTTCGTCTCTCACATACCGACTGCCCGGCTGCGCATCCCGTATCGCAAGCTGGCGAAGCTCCACCCGGCCCAGATCGCTGACCTCGTCGAACAGGCGAGCCACGAGGAGGGCGAGGAGATTATTGAGGCGGTCGGCCTCGACCGCGAACTTGAAGCGGACGTGTTCGAAGAGCTTGACACCACTCACCAGCTCGAGTTCCTCGAGTCGCGCTCGGATGTTGAGTCCGCGAGGCTGCTTTCACGCATGGAACCCGACAACGCGGCGGACCTCATTACCGAGATCGAACAAGAGCGCCGTCTGCCGATTCTTGAGCTGCTTCCCCATGAGCAGCAGAGCAAGGTTCGCCAGCTTCTCTCGTACAACGCCGACACGGCGGGCGGGTTGATGAACCCCGACTTCGTCTCGGTACCGCCCACCGCCACGGTCGCTGACGCGCTCGAAGCCATCCGCACGTCGAGCGTGCCGGCAGAGTCACTCCAAACGGTCTTCGTCGTCGACGACAGTGGTCAGCCGATCGGAGCGGCATCGATCGCGCCGCTCGTGCGCGCCCGCCCGAATGAACTCGCCCTTTCGGTGGCACGTACCCAGCTCGCCCACGTGCACCCGCACTGGGACGTGCTGCGGGTGTCGAGGAAGATGAGCGACTTCAACCTGACGGTCTTGCCCGTGCTCGACGACGAGCACTCGAAGATGATCGGCGTGGTGACGGTCGACGACCTGCTCGAAGAGCTCCTGCCCCAGGGTTGGCGAGCCGAGTTTGGACCAAGCGCGGCGGAAGAATAGATGCGCGCGCAACGAGGTCACGTTCTAAGGGGGTCTGTCTGAAACCCCCTAGTACCGGCCGCAAGGCTATTGACGTAACGACACAACTTCGCCTGACGAGACGGGAGCGCTCCTAGCCCCTCTGGTCTCCGCGTGGTTGCTTCGCCCAACGACCACGACGAGACGAGAGGAGATGGCACGTGCAGAGCGAGAAGTCGAAAGAACCGCAGATCGCTGGGGCCTTTGGCACCATCAGCGCACACGATGAAGACGGCCGTCGCGGCTTTCGCGCTCGCCTTCTCACCCTGCTCGCCATTGTGGGGCCCGGGCTCATCGTCATGGTGGGCGACAACGACGCGGGCGGGGTCTCCACGTACGCCCAGGCGGGTCAGAACTTTGGCTACTCGCTCTTGTGGACGCTGCCGCTGCTGATTCCGGTCCTCATTGTCATTCAAGAGATGGTGGCGCGCCTCGGCGCGGTCACCGGTGTCGGTCATGGCCGACTGATTCGTGAGCGCTTCGGTCGGTATTGGGGCAACCTCTCAATATTTTCCATTCTCATCTTGAACTTCCTCATCATCATCACTGAGTTCATCGGCATTTCTCTCTCGATGGACTACTTCGGCGTCAGCCCCTACGCGTCGGTGCCAATCGCCGTCGCGATACTTTTCGCCGTTACGGCGTCGGGTTCGTTTCGCCGCTGGGAGCGATTCATGATGCTCTTCATCGCGGTCAACTTCGTCATCATCCCGCTCGCGATCCTGGCTCACCCTTCACTCGGTGCGATGACTCACGCCGTCGTCGAGCCGCACATTCGAGGAGGAGCGACGTCGAGCTCGGTCCTGCTCATCATCTCCATCATCGGCACGACCGTCGCCCCTTGGCAGCTGTTCTTCCAGGAGTCCAACATCGTCGATAAGCGCATCACGCCGCGCTGGTTGAACTACGAACGCGTCGACACGATCGTGGGCTCATTCATCGTCGTGATCGTAGCCTCGGCGCTGGTCGCGATCTGCGCGGTCGGACTTGCCCCGCACGGTGGTACCTCGACGTATACGAATGCGTTGGGCGTCGCGCGCGGACTCGGCAACTACGTTGGACGCGGCACGGGCACGCTGTTCGCCGTGCTGCTGCTCAACTCATCGGTGATCGGAGCGGCCGTCGTCACCCTCGCCAGCTCCTACGCGCTCGGCGATCTCTCCTCGTCGCACCAGGGCCTCAACGCGCGGCTCAGCGAAGCGAAGGCTTTCTATGGGGGATTCGCGGTCCTGCTAGTCGCTGCAGGCACCGTTGCCGTCATCCCCGGGGCGCCGCTCGGTGTGATCACGCTCGCGGTGCAGGCGCTCTGTGGATTGATGCTACCGAGCACGACCGTCATCGTCTTGATGCTCGCGAACGACGCGGAACTGATGGGTCCTTGGAAGAATGGGCGATGGCTGAACGTCGTTTCGGTCGTGATGATCACCGTGCTGGTCGTGCTGTCGTTGACCCTGATGGTTTCGACGCTCTTTACGACGATCGACGTCTTGGCACTCCTCGAGGTGCTCGCGGTCGTCGCCGTGATTGGCCTCGCAGTGGGCCTGCCGATCGGACTGCGGCGAATGGCGCCCACACGCACGTACCTCATCGACAAGCGTGACTGGCGCACCCCGCGGCTCGCTCTGCTCGCACCAATGCCGACCTCGAAGGCACGCCGGCTGCTCATGAGGTCCCAGAGCGTGTACCTATTCGCGGCGGGCACGCTGCTCGTCGTGCGGATCATTCAACTCGCGACCTCGTAGTCTCTCGTCATGAGTTCTTTGCCCACACTGCTCTGCGTACACGCGCATCCCGATGACGAAGCCTTCTTCGGCGGCGGGGCGAGCGCGTACTACGCGTTGCTCGGTCATCGCGTGGTGTTGATCACGTGTACGAGCGGTCAGCTCGGCTTTGACGGCGTCGGGCGCTCCGGCGACCAGCTGGGCCACGACGCGCTCCAGACGAAGATCACTCGCGCGGGCGAACTGCAGCACTCGGCGGCGATTCTTGGGATTTCGCGCGTCGTCAACCTTGGCTACGACGATTCGGGCATGGCGGGCTGGCCCGAGAACAACGCGCCGAATGCGTTCATGCACAAAGACGTCGACGCGGTCGCAGAGGCCATCGCCGCCGTCATGGACGAAGAGCGCGCGGCGGTCGTTGTCACTTACGACGAGAGCGGGTTCTACGGACATCCCGATCACGTGAAGGCCAACGAAGTCACGCGGGCGGCGGTGGCGCGATCGACTTCGGTCGAGCGTCTCTACTACTCGGTGGTGCCCGAGGGGATCATGTCCTCGCTCGTCGAGGGTGCGGCGAAGCTCGGTCTCTCGATGCCCAGCTGGGTGCTCGACGCGAAGACCCACGTGCGCGACGAGCTAGTCTCGACGACGCTCGACGTGAGCGCCTTCGTCCGCGTGAAACACGACTCGATGGCCGCTCACGCGACCCAGATCGACAACGAGGACCTCGTTGAGATGAACAGCGAGCTATTCTCGCTACTCTTTAGCACCGAGTACTACCAGCGGGCGTGGAGTCGTCACGAGACGAAACGCGACCGCGCCGATCTCATGGGAGGGCTCTAATGGCACTGACGTTTCTCGCGGTCCACGCACACCCCGACGACGAAGCAAGCTCCACCGGAGGGCTGTTTCGCGTGCTCGCCGATCAGAAGGTGCGCACGGTACTCGTGACCTGCACCCACGGCGAGTTCGGCGACGCCCCCGGCGGCATCAAGCCTGACGAAGAGGGCCACGACGCCGACGACGTTGCCGAGATTCGCCGGCACGAGCTCGACAAGGCGGCCGAGATTCTCGGCATCAACCGCCTCGTGCGACTCGGTTATCGCGACTCGGGAATGATGGGCTGGCCCCAGAACGAAGACCCCGCCTCTTTTTGGGCGACGCCCATCAACGAAGCGGCCGAGCGCCTCGCCGTTGTGCTCATGGAAGAGCGCCCTCAGGTCGTTGTCACCTACAACGAGCACGGCTTCTACGGACACCCCGACCACATCCAGGCCCACCGGATCACGATGTCCGCGCTCTCGCTAATCGACTACGAGCCGACGCTCTACTTCAACGCGATCCCGAACTCCATCATGGCGATCATGCGCGAGCGCTGGGAGCGAGAAGAGCGCGAGCAGCGAGAGGCCGACGCCGCTCGAGGCGTCGAGCGCCCCGCGGGGCCCGAGATGAGTGAGGAAGACCAGATCGAACTGGGCACGCCCGACGACCAGATCGGTGCTGCGATCGACGTGAGCACGGCGACCGACGCCAAGTACGACGCGCTCGCCGCCCATCACTCCCAGGTCGCCGAATCCTTCTGGATGAAGATGAGCCGCGAGGAGTTCAAGCGCGCGATGGGCACCGAGTGGTTCGTGCGCGTCACGAACCCGAAGGGCGTGTCGGGTATCGTCACCGACATCTTCGCCGGCTATCGGTAGCTAGTAGCGATAGGTGTCGGGCTTGTAGGGGCCCTCGACCGGCACGCCGATGTAGTCGGCCTGGCTCTTGGTGAGCGTCGTCAGGTTCACGCCGAGCGCGTCGAGGTGCAGGCGGGCGACCTTTTCGTCGAGGTGCTTGGGCAGCACGTAGACCTTCTTCTCGTAGGCCGCGTTGTTGACGAAGAGCTCGATCTGGGCCATCGTCTGGTTCGTGAACGAGTTGCTCATCACGAAGCTCGGGTGACCGGTTGCGTTGCCGAGGTTGAGGAGCCGTCCCTCGGAGAGCACGATGATGGCGCGCCCGCTCGGCATAGTCCACTTGTCGACCTGGGGCTTGATCGTCTCGCGCGTGACGCCGCGCAGACTCGCGAGCCCGGCCATGTCGATCTCGTTGTCGAAGTGACCAATGTTGCCGAGCACCGCGAGGTGCTTCATCATCTGCATGTGCTCGACCGTGACGATGTCGCGGTTGCCCGTCGCCGTGATGACGAAGTCCGCTTCGGGCAGGGCCTCTTCGAGCGTCGTCACTTGAAAGCCGTCCATGGCCGCTTGAAGGGCGCAGATCGGATCGACTTCGGTGACGATTACGCGCGCACCTTGGCCCCGCAGGGACTCCGCCGAGCCCTTGCCGACGTCGCCGTAACCACAGACCACGGCGACCTTGCCGCCGATCAAGATGTCCGTCGCTCGATTGATCCCGTCGATGAGCGAGTGACGTACGCCGTACTTGTTGTCAAACTTCGACTTCGTGACCGCGTCGTTCACGTTGATCGCGGCAAAGAGCAGGGTGCCGTCGCGTTCCATCTCATAGAGCCGGTGGACGCCGGTCGTTGTCTCTTCCGAGACACCGATGATGCTCGTCGCCATCGGAGCGAAGAACTTCTCGCCCTTTGAGATGATCGAGTCGAGCAGCGCCAGGATCACGCGGTACTCCTCGGAGTCGGCCGACTCGGGCGCCGGCACGAAGCCTGCGCGCTCGAACTCGAGACCCTTATGCACGAAGAGCGTCGCGTCGCCACCGTCGTCGAGGATCATCGTCGGTCCATCGTGACCGGGCCAGCGCAACAGCTGCTCGGTGCACCACCAGTACTCTTCGAGCGTCTCGCCCTTCCAGGCAAAGACTGGCACGCCGCGCGGCTGTTCGGGTGTGCCGTCGGGGCCCACAACGATCGCGGCAGCGGCGTGGTCCTGGGTCGAAAAGATGTTGCAGCTGACCCAGCGCACGTCGGCGCCGAGCGCGACGAGGGTCTCGATCAAGACCGCCGTCTGAATGGTCATGTGCAGCGAACCGGCGATGCGAGCGCCGCGGAGGGGCTTCGCGTCGCCGTACTCGGCGCGCATCGCCATGAGTCCGGGCATCTCGTGCTCGGCGAGCCTTATTTCGGCACGGCCGAACTCGGCGAGGGATAGGTCGGCAACTTTGTAGTCAAAGGCGTCAGAGGTCATGGTTCTCCTAGGAGTAGATATGTTCCAGGCGCCGACCTCTGTCGCAGTCGCCTGCTCCTATCGTACCGTCAAACGCCGACTCGGAACTCGACCACGTCGCCGTCTCGCATCACGTAGTCCTTGCCCTCGACACGCGCCTTTCCCGCGGCTCGCACCGCGGCCATCGAGCCCGCAGCGACGAGCTCCTCAAAGGAGACAACCTCGGCCTTGATGAAGTGCTTCTGGAAATCGGTGTGAATCTCTCCGGCCGCTTCGGGCGCGGTCTCGCCCTGGTGGATGGTCCAGGCCCTCGCCTCTTTAGGCCCGGCCGTGAGGAACGTCTGGAGTCCGAGCGTCTTGAAGCCAACCCGCGAGAGCTGGGCGAGCCCGGACTCGTGCTGCCCGAAGGATTCGAGCAGTTCCAGCGCCTCGGCGTCGTCGAGTTCGGAGAGTTCGGCTTCCACCTTCGCACAGAGCACCACGCTCGGCGAGGGAGCGACCGACGCTTCTAGTTCGCGCCGGCGCGCCTCGTCCCCGAGCGAGGACTCGTCGACGTTGAACACGTAGATGAATGGCTTGTCGGTCAAGAGGTGCAGGTCATAGAGTTGGGCCCGATCGAGCTCTTTCGCGCTGAGCTGGCTGATCACGTGGCCGTCGTTCAACGCGGCCTCGGCCCTTCTCACCTCGGCGAGCTTGAGGGCGGCGTCGCCGCCGCGCTTCGCCTCTCGCTCGAGCCGGGCGATCGCCTTTTCGACGGTCTGCAGGTCGGCCAAGATCAGTTCGGTCTCGATCGTCTCGACGTCGCTCGCGGGATCGATGCGTCCGTCAACGTGGATGACGTCGTCATCTTCGAACACTCGAACGACCTCACAGATCGCGTCGGATTCGCGGATGGCGGCGAGGAACTGATTCCCGAGACCCTCACCCGTCGACGCGCCGCGCACGATGCCCGCGATGTCGACGAAGGTCACGGTCGCTCCGATGATCTTTTCGGAGTGAAAGAGGTTCGCGAGCACCTCGAGGCGCTCGTCCGGCACGGCCACCACGCCGACGTTGGGTTCGATGGTCGCAAACGGATAGTTGGCGGCCAGCACGTGGTTCTTCGTGAGCGCGTTGAACAACGTCGACTTTCCGACGTTGGGCAGTCCCACGATGCCGATCGAGAGGCTCATAGAACAGTCCACACTACCGCACTGACGTGAGGTGACTTCGTGGTCATATATGGTTTCGTGACATGAGCGATCTTCCCGTCGTTGAAGGTTTCATTCCGTTTCGCACCTACGAGACGTGGTATCGCGTCACCGGCGATCTCGACGGAGAACTCACGCCGCTCGTCGTTCTCCACGGGGGACCCGGTTGCTCGCACGATTATCTCGCGAGCCTCGCCGAGATCGCTCGTTCCGGTAGACCGGTCGTGCACTACGACCAGGTTGGCGGGGGCCGGTCCACCCTGCTGCCCGACCGCGGCGCCGACTTTTGGACCGTCGAGCTCTTTCTCGACGAGATCGACACGGTCCTCGCGACGCTCGGCATCGCAGATCGATACTTCGTTCTCGGCCAGTCCTGGGGCGGGATGCTCGCCGCCGAGCACGCGGTCCGTCGACCAGAGGGCCTGCGAGCCCTCGTGATCAGCAACTCTCCCGCGTCGATGGCGCTCTGGGCCAGTGAAGCGAAGGTGCTGCGCTCCCAACTCCCCGCCGACGTGGAAGCGGTGCTCGACCGTCACGAGGCGAATGGGACCACGTCGGACCCCGAGTATCTCGCCGCCCAGCAGGTGTACTACGACGAACACGTGTGCCGCGTCATACCGAATCCGCCCGAGGTGAAGCGCACGACGGAGTACCTCGCCAAGGACTCGACGGTCTACAACACGATGAACGGCCCCAATGAGTTCTTTTGCATTGGTACCCTGCGCGAGTGGAGCATCGTCGAACGCGCGAGCGAGATCAACGCCCCGACGCTCTTGCTGTCGGGCCGTCACGACGAGGCAACGCCCGCAACGGTCCAGCCGTTCTTCGAACGCATTCCTGACGTGCGGTGGGAGATCTTCGAGAGCTCGAGTCACATGCCGTTCGTCGAAGAACCCGAGCACTACCGCGCGGTCGTCGAAGCGTTTCTCGCGCAGCACGAATGACGTAGATCGAGCACGCTGCGTCTGAGGCGCTGCCCACGCAATTGGATCTTCTGGATCTTCCTTGGTCACTCCAGAGGAGCGAGACTTTCGCACGTATCGTTCCGACCGTGAAGGACACGATGGTACGCAGCGGGCGAGCGGGTGTGGCGGACGCGGTTCTGGGCAAGCGCGTTTGACACACGTCGATCTTTTTTGCCGGGTGGCGGTCCAGGCGGCGCATGGTCACCCCCTTCCCTCGCCCTCGGGCGGTGCCTCGGTTGAGCGGCGACGGTCGTCTGATGGTAAGCCAGAAGCGTGGACAAGTTCGTCGACCGAATCGACGCGGGTCGTCAGTTGGGTGTGCGCCTCAGCGAGCGCGAGCCCGACGACACACTCGTTGTCGCAGGCCTTCCGCGCGGTGGTGTCGTCGTTGCCTACGAGGTTGCGAGAGTTCTCAAGGTACCTCTCGACGTGATCATCGTGCGAAAAGTAGGCGTGCCCAGCCAACCCGAGTTCGCGATGGGCGCCCTCGCCGAGGGCGGCGTGGAAGACGTCGAGCGCGACGTCGTCAATTCGCTATACATCACCGACGAGGAGTACTCGCACGCCGTCGAGCTCGAGCGAGCAGAGCTTGAACGTCGAGTCACCCGGTACCGCGAACGTTGTCGGGCCCTCGACTTTACGGGACGAACCGTCGTCGTAGTCGACGACGGCATTGCGACGGGTGCCACGGCGCGTGCCGGCGTCGCGAGCGCCCGAGCGCGAGGGGCAGCGCGTATCGTCTTTGCGACCCCCGTTTCGAGCGCGTCTGGCGCGCGAGAGCTGTCGCGCGTCGTTGACGAGTTCATCGCCCTCATGACGCCGCACGGCTCATTCTCGGTGGGCACCTATTACGAGCGATTCGAACAGACCTCCGATCGTGAGGTCCTCGGGTATCTCGCCCGTGCACACCGCTGGTCGAGCGACGCGTCGTCGCGAACGGCACCTCCTCGCGGAGAAGGCGAGCACTCACTGCTCCGACACCACCGCTCTCCGTAACCGGGTGGTAGCGTCACTCGCCACCCGCGCACGAAGTAGGGGAAAAGCACATAGAACGTTGGCATGTCAGCGTTCGTTGGGAGATTCCTACTAACTTGATGGACATACTCTTATTTTGAATAATAAAGGAGAAGCGTTCATGGCGGAAGCCAAGAATCCACGTGAGGGGGCAATTCTGGCGGAGGCGGCGGAACCGGCTGCCGCGTCGACCCGCCACGGACGACACCCAATCCTTCCCGTGCGCGTCAATGTCGCTGGCGACGGCTCTATGTCGGCGCGCAACACCCGAGGCGGCGAACTGCCCATCGGGACGGGGTGGGAAGGCGAAGGATTCAACCCGATCGAGATGTTGCTTGCGGCCGTTGGCGGGTGCGCGGCCATCGACTTCACGACCGTTTTGGCGCGTCGCGGTCATCCCCTGAGCGGACTCGATATTGAGGTCCGCGGGCGTCGCGCGAGCGATGAGCGCTTGGAGGCGATCGAGGTTCGTTACGTGCTTCCCGAAGGTAGTGGCGCAGACCCGACGGACGTCGAAGTTGCTCGCCGATTGACCGCAGACGTCTTGTGCACGGTGTCGCGAACGGTCGAACACAGCAGTCCGGTCGAGTATCTGATCGTGGAGGAGCTGTCCTCGGATAACGAGGAAGCACGGTCGGTTGGTGTAGGGACCGGCTCGTCCTCGAAGGTCGAAGAGAGCACGAGTTCGATAAAGGAGAACCAATGAGCACCAGCGAACGTTCAGTCGAGTCACGCGCAGCACAAGCGGGAAGCGATCATCGCGGTCTCGCCACGCACGTCGTCGGGCTGCCCGGGGTGCTGTTCCAGTCGGTCACGTTCATGGCCCCCGGCGGTGCCGTTGCCACGTCACTCGCGGCGAGTGCGATGTTCGCAGGCGCCGCGCTCCCGCTCTCGGTTCTGCTGACGCTCGTTGCCGCAGTACTCGTCGCGATCTCCATGGCTCAGCTGGCGCGCCACCTCCCCTCGGCCGGCAGCATCTACACCTATCCCGCCCAAGGGCTGCATCCCACGATTGGCTTCCTCGTGGGATGGGGCTACGCCATGATCACGGGGCTCGTCGGGCCGATTGTCAACTTGCTCATTGGCTACTTCGTCGGTAGCACCCTGAACCAGGAGTTTGGCTGGAACTACAAGGCTTCATGGATCGGTTTCATGCTGCTCGCGATGGTGCTCACCGCCGTGATTGGCTACCGAGGCGTGAAGCTGAGCACGTGGTTCGGCGTCATACTCGGCGCCTTTGAGATGCTGGTCTTCATCGCGTTGTCGATCTGGATGATCGCCCACGCCGCACCGGGGGGCAACACCCTGCAGGTCTTCACGTTGAAGTTCGCAACCGTAAGGGGTTACCACGGCATGTCGGGCATCGTGGCGGGAGCCGTCTTTGTCGTGCTGGCGTTCGTCGGGTTCGAAGCCAGCGCCCCGCTCGCTGAAGAGGCCCGCGATCCTCGACGCAATGTTCCGCGCGCCATCATCCTCTCGTGCGTCGTCGTGGGCATCTTCTACCTCTTTACGACCTACGCCGCGGCCGCCTTCGTGGGTTCTGCGCACTTCGCCACCTACGGCGGCCTCGGCAACGGGAGCCCGTGGATCGCCTTTGCGCGAAAGCTGTGGGGCCTCGGTTGGGTGGTCGTATTTCTGGCGGTCGTGAACTCGTTCTTCGCGAACGGCAACTCGGCGCTCATCGCTTCGACGAGGACGTGGTACGCGATGGGCCGCATCAGGCTGCTGCCGTCGGCCTTGGAGCGAACGCACCGCCGCTACGCCTCGCCAGTCGTTGGCATCCTCGTCCAGGGCCTCGCGACTCTCGTCATCGCCCTCCCTCTCGCCCTGGGATATGGACCGATTGAGGCGTTCGAGCTGCTCGGCACCATCCTCTCTGCGGTCATGATCTGCATCTACATCGTCATCAACATCTCGAGCTTTGGTTACTACTTTCGCCGACAGCGCGCAGAGTTCAACTGGTTTCTGCACTTCGTGATTCCAATTATCAGTTCGCTGATCTTGATTCCCGTGCTGTTCTCGGCGCTCGGACTGCGCACTTCGATCTTCAAGTTCGTGTCGCCCTTGAGCTACCCCATCAGCTTGGCGGGCATCGTCGTGATCGTGTGGTTCGTACTTGGGCTCATCTATCTGGGCTATCTCATGATGCGACACCGTGAACGAATTACCGATATGGGCAGGGTCTTCGAATAGAACGACGTCACGCGGGGTCTTGATCAAAGACGAGCCCGCACCAGTTGCCTCGCGGGTGGCCGGCGTCGAGGTTGCTTGATCGGACACCCGCCAAGGCCCGGTGCCGGTGCGCTTTGGGCTCGCTCGAGGTTGTGAGCCCTGTACCACCTGAATATCTGGTAACAATGAGGCCTTGACGTCGCGCGGGGCGGCTAGATAGTCACGGGGGTATCAATGAGTTGGAGTTTGGGTATTCGTCGAGCACTTGTTACTGCCGGCGTGGGGTCTTTGGTGCTCGGAGCCACCCTGGTAGCAGGAGCGGCGACCACCACGGGGACCTACAACGCGGCAGACGCGAAGCTCGTTCCTTCGTCATATAAAGGTGTCACGCTTCAAGTCGCGACCGACGCCACGTAAGCGCCCGATGAATCGATGAAGGGCACGACCATGATCGGGTTCGACGTCGATCTCATGAAGGCAGTGGCAACGACCCTCAAGATCAACATCAAGGAAAACAACGTCACCTTTGATGGCATTATTGCTGGCATCACGGCGGGCCGCTACTCAGTCGGGAATTCGTCGTTCACCGATACGAAAGCTCGAGAGAAGTCAGTCAATTTTGTTGACTACTTCCAGGCCGGCGAGGGCGTCTACGCCAAGTCGAGCTCAACGTTGAAGTTCAACGGCTTTTCCAGCTTCTGCGGCTGGAAGGTGGCCGTCGAAACCGGAACGACCGAAGAGACCGATGCCCAAAACGCGTCAAAGTCTTGTCCGTCGTCAAAGAAGATCGACGTCGTGACATTCCCCACTCAGACCGAGGCGAATCTCGCTGTTCTGTCGGGCCAGACGAATGTCGGCTTCGTTGACAGCCAGATCGCTGGCTACATCGTCTCGACGTCGGCGGGCAAGTTCAAGCTGCTCGGCAGCGCAGTGAACGTAGCCCCCTACGGCATCGCCACACCCAAGACGTCGGCGGGACTGGGATTGGCCAAGGCCATTCAGGCGGCTATCAAGACTCTCGAAGCGAATGGAACGTACGGTGCCATCCTCGCGAAGTGGGGCGTCTCGGGCGGCGCTCTTCCCGCGAGCAAGATCGTGCTCAATGGAGCGACCTCCTAGACGTCGCGCGATACGAGTTCGAAGATGTCGATGAACGGGGACGTGACCGAAAAGGTAGTCCCCGTTCGTCACGTTGGGCGGTGGCTCGGAGTGGCCCTCGTCGCCTTGATCACGGCGATGATTGTTCACACGCTGCTGTCGAGACTCCCTACGGGCGCACGAACCTGTCGAGTCTTGAACGGGATCAAGAAGTGCGTGCCGGTCACCGAGTGGCGCTTTACCTGGAATACCGTCGGACAGTACTTCACGACGTCCGAGATCCTCCACGGACTCGTCACCACGCTTGAGCTGACGGCCTGCGCCATGGTGATCGGCGTCGTGCTTGGTGTCACGATCGCCGTGATGCGGCTCTCGCCGAATCGGGTGCTGTCGGGAACTGCGTGGACCTACACCTGGTTCTTTCGTGGTACGCCGGTCCTCGTGCAGATACTCGTGTGGTACAACATCGCGATCCTGTATCCGACCCTCAGCATCGGCATCCCGTTCACCCACTGGGACATCGTCCGCTTCGGCACCGTGTCAGCGCTCACCGCCTTCGGCGCTGCCGTGCTGGCGCTCGGGCTGAACGAAGCGGCGTACATGTCAGAGATCGCCCGTGCGGGACTCATCGCCGTGGAGGAGGGACAAGTAGAGGCTGCGAAGTCCCTTGGAATGACGAGGGGTCAGTCGCTTCGCTACATCGTGCTGCCCCAAGCCATGCGCGTGATCATTCCCCCGACGGGAAATGAATTGATCTCCATGCTAAAGACGACCTCCCTCGTCAGCGTGGCCGGGGTTGTGGAGCTTCTCGGCGCCGCGACGAACATCTACGCGTCGAACTACAAGATCATGCCGCTACTTATTGTGGCGAGCCTGTGGTACCTCATCGTCACGACCGTGCTGTCGATTGGACAGTTCTACCTCGAGCGGCACTTCGCTCGAGGCGCGCTGCGCACCCCTCCGCCCACGCCGATCCAACGCTTCAGGACTGACGCACGTGGTGTAGTCGCGAAATTCCGAACGCCGAGACCAGCGAGGGAGTTGCGATGACCACGCCCATGGTTGATGCGCGAAGCATTCGCAAGTCCTACGCAGGGGTCGAGGTGCTCAAGGGGGTTGACCTCACGGTCGTTCGGGGCGAGGTGACGTGTCTTATCGGGCCATCCGGATCGGGAAAGAGCACGCTCCTGCGATGTATCAACCATCTCGAGAAGCACGACTCTGGCGAACTGCGCGTCGACGGACAGCTCGTCGGTTATGAGGCGCGGGGAGGGAAGCTTTACGAGCGCAATGACAAGAAGATCTGTGAAGAGCGTTCACAGATTGGCATGGTGTTCCAGCGATTCAATCTTTTTCAGCATCTGACGGCGCTCGACAACGTGACCATCGGGCAGATCAAGGTTCGAGGACTCGAGCCCGATGCTGCTAAGCGAAAGGCCCGCGAGCTGTTGGCACGAGTCGGCTTGTCCGAGAAGGAAAAGCAGTACCCGAGCCAACTCTCTGGAGGTCAGCAACAGCGCGTCGCGATCGCCAGGGCGCTGGCCATGGAACCCAAACTGATGTTGTTCGACGAACCGACGTCGGCCTTGGACCCGGAACTGGTTGGCGAGGTGCTCGACGTGATGAAGGATCTCGCCGCGAGTGGAATGACAATGATCGTCGTGACCCACGAAATGGGATTTGCTCGTGAGGTCGCCAACACCGTGTACTTCCTTGAAAGCGGAGTGATTGAAGAGTCCGGTGCACCTGCTGACGTGCTCGGCGCTCCGAAATCCGAGCGCCTGAAGAGCTTCCTCTCGAAGGTTCTCTAGTACCGTCTTCACAAATTCACTTAAAGGTAACCACCAGCACGTACAT
>JBAUSF010000306.1:0-16630 GCA_049581565.1 Acidimicrobiales bacterium | reverse complement strand
GTGCCACTGCGCGGGAACATGGAGCGCCGACTCGCGGCCGTCGGCGAGAACGGCGTCGACGCCATCGTGGCGGCGATGGCCGGACTCGAACGACTCGGCAAGCTCGACGTGGTGAGCGAGGCCCTCGATCCGAGCTGGTTCGTCCCCCAAGTCGGCCAGGGTGCGATCGCCCTCGAGACGCGGGCGGACGACACTGAGACGCGTGCGTCGCTCGACATCCTGAACGACGACCGCGCGTACGTAGCGCTCGCAGCCGAGCGGGCGTTTCTCGTCGAGCTCGGCGCGGGCTGTTCGATCCCCGTCGCCGCCCACGGCTACGTGAGCGACGACATGGTGACGCTCTACGGCGTGATGCTCTGCCTCGATGGGACGAGGAGCGTGCGAGGAGAGCTCTCCGGCCTCGGCGCGACGGCGCTCGGGACAGACCTCGCGGGATACCTGCGAGACGACCTCGGCGGTGGCGAGTTCGTCGACCTCACTGGATCATGAACGTCGTGCTGACCCGAGAGCGTGGTCAGAACGAGACGCTCATTTCGTGGCTGCCCGAGGGGGTCGCGGTGCGCGAGGTGCCACTCACGACGACGCGCTTTCACGACGCCGACGAAGTCATGAGCGTGCTGCGCGAGAGCCACTACTTCGGCCAGTTCCGGTTTCTCGTTGTCACCAGCGCGCGCAGCGCTCTCTACGCGGCGCTCGCACGAGAGGCGCTCGCCATCGGTGGCGCCGTCCTCGTCGTCGGCACGGCGACGGCGCACGCCCTCGAAGAAGAGAACGTGGACGTCGGACTCATCGGCGAAGGCGGTGTCGCCGACCTCGCGCCGGCCATCAACGCGGGGCCGGTGTTGCTGCTCGGGGCGGCCACCATGCGCGACGAGCTCGAACGCGAGCTCACGAGCCGCGGGCTCGTCGTGGAGACCCTCGCCTGCTACGAGACGGTGCCCGCGGCCCTGAGCGGCGCCGACGAGGAGGCGCTGGCCGACGCGGACGTCGTCTTCATCGGCGCGCCGTCGGCGTGGTCGGTTGCGAAGGACTTCGTCAGCGACGACGCCCTCGTCGTGGTGCCGGGGGCGACGACCGCCGCAGAGGTGCGCCGCCACCACGCTCGCGTGCTCGAGGGCTGGGGACCGCAGCTGCGCGAAGTCTTACTGAGGCCTTAGCGTCGCCGAAATCCGTTCGCCAAGTCGCTAATAGTGTGGGGAGGTGTTCCCTACCCAGCGCCCCCGGCGTCTTCGACGTACTCCCGCCATCAGGCGTCTCGTCGCCGAAACGACACTCACCCCAAGCGACTTGGTCGCTCCTCTCTTCGTCGCCGAGGGCCTCAGCGAGCCCCGCGCTATTGGCGCGCTGCCCGGGCAGTTCCAGCACACGGTCTCTTCGCTGCACGACGAGGTAAAGGCGCTCGTCGGCGCCGGGGTGACCGGCCTCATCCTCTTCGGCGTGCCCGCAACGAAAGACGAGTTCGGCAGCGGCGCCTGGGATCCGAACGGCATTGCCCAGGTGGCGCTTCGAAGTCTGCGCGACGCCTTCGGCGACGAGATCGTCCTCATGGCTGACCTCTGCCTCGACGAGTACACGAGCCACGGACACTGCGGGGTGCTGCGAACGGACGGTACCGTCGACAACGACGCGACCCTCGAGCTCTACGCGAAGGTCGCCCTCGCCCAGGTCGAAGCGGGCGCCGCGGTCGTCGCGCCGAGCGGGATGATGGACGGGCAAGTGGGAGCCATTCGCAGCGCCCTCGAAGAGTCGAGCTACGACGAGACGATCATCCTCGCGTACGCGGCAAAGTACGCGAGCGGGCTCTATGGACCGTTCCGCGAAGCTGTCGGGGTCGAGATCGAGGGCGGCGGGGACCGAAAGGCCTACCAGCAAGACGCTCGCAACGGCCGCGAGGCGCTGCTCGAGGCGCTCGCCGACATTGATGAAGGCGCCGACATCATCATGGTGAAGCCCGCGATGACCAACCTCGACGTGGTCGGGGAGTTCCGTCGCGAGCTCAACGTGCCGCTCGCCGCCTATCACGTGAGCGGGGAGTATGCGATGATAAAAGCCGCTGCCGCGAACGGATGGATCGACGGCACGGCCGTGGCGATCGAGCAGCTGACGGCCGCTCGCCGCGCGGGGGCCGACTTCGTGCTCACCTACTTCGCCCGCGAACTCGCCGAGGAGTTGGGTCGTTGAGCGACGAGAACGCGGCCTGGTTCGATCGAGCCCAGGCGGTCATTCCGGGTGGGGTCGACTCGCCGGTGCGCTCGTTTCGTTCCGTCGGGGGCGTTCCCTATACGGTCGCGCGCGGCAAGGGCGCCTACGTCACCGACGTCGAGGGCACGATGTATCTCGACTACGTCCAGTCCTACGGGGCGTCGCTGCTCGGCCACGCCCACCCGATTGTCGTCGACGCCATCTGCATCGCGGCGAGCCAGGGCACAACGTTCGGCGCGCCGACGCCCGGTGAGGTCTTGCTCGCAGAAGCCATGACCGCGCGGGTGCGCGGGCTCGAGCAGGTGCGGCTGGTCTCCTCGGGCACCGAAGCCGTCATGAGCGCCGTCCGTCTCGCGCGCGGCTACACGAAGCGCGACAAGATCGTGAAGTTCGACGGCTGCTACCACGGTCACTCCGACGCGCTGCTCGTCGCCGGCGGGAGCGGTGTCGCCCAGATGGGCCTTCCGGGGTCTGCGGGCGTCACGGACGGCGCGGTGAAGGACACTGCCGTCGCTCCGTACAACGAGGTGCCGACGCTCGACGACTCTGTCGCAGCCGTCCTCGTCGAACCGGTCGCCGCGAACATGAACCTCGTCGCGCCCCGGCCAGGTTTCCTCGAAGGCCTGCGCGCCGAGTGCACTCGCGTCGGGGCACTGCTGATCTTCGACGAAGTGATCACCGGCTTTCGTCTCGGCGAAGGAGGAGCCGAAGAGTACTTCTCGGTGACCCCCGACCTCTGGTGCTTTGGCAAGGTGATCGGCGGGGGACTGCCCGTGGGCGCCTTCGGCGGTTCGAAGGAGATCCTCTCGTCGCTCGCACCGCTCGGGCCCGTCTACCAAGCGGGGACCCTCTCGGGAAATCCGCTCGCGACCGCGGCGGGTGTCGCCGTGCTGAGTCACGTCACGATCGACGAGTGGGCACTGCTGAGCGGTCGGGTGCGCAACTTCGCGTCGGACCTCGAGGCGGCGATCCGTGACGCGGGGCTCTTTGCGCTGACTCCGAACGTCGGTCCGCTGATGGGCCTCTATCTCGCTGACGACGAGGTCGCTGCTCCGACGAACTTCAGTGAAGCGAAGGTCCTCAACGAGAACGGCCTCTACCGGAAGTTCTTCCACGCAATGTTGGACCGCGGCGTCGCCCTGGCGCCCGGCGCCTACGAGATCTTCTTCACGTCCCTCGCGCACACCGTGGAGGACCTCGAGCGGACCGTCTCGATCGCGGCCGACGCCGCGAAAGTCGTGCTCGGGTGACGAACATCCGCAGCGAAGACTGGATGGTCCGTCCGTCCTTCGTGCCGAACGGCCCCACGTCACCCGTCGTGCTCCTCACCGACGACACCGGACTCACACAGCTCGCGGGCATCCCCGCCGTCGCGTGGCAGACGCCCTGGAGCGAGATCACCAACCTCGAGCTCGTGCGCCTGCACCACCAGATGGCCTTCTTCGCGACCGTGGGGGGCGTGCGCTACTGCTGGCGCAACAAGGAGATCACCGACTACGACAAGATGCGGACGATCGTCCTCGAACACGGCGGCGTCGTCACCCAACGCCGCCGACGCGCGGGCGTCATCGCCGTCGTCGCGGTCGTCGTCGTGGCGAGCTTCGCCGGGGGCATCGCGGCCTGGTTCAACCGCAATAGCAATGGCGCTCGGGAGCTCGCCGACGCGAAGAACGTCAACTTGACCATCAAGGATCTCCCGAGTGGGTGGTACAAGACAGACAAAACGGTCCTCAACTACCTCGTCCCGCCGGCGGGCCAGGTCTACACCTCAACGACGACCACGGCGCCCGCGAAGGACACGAGCTTCAACGCGGCGGCCCACCTCTTTCAGTCCTGCCTCGGGGTGACCAACGCGCGCGACCGCGTCTACGGCGAAGCCGGCCAGCTCCCGGATTACCAGGTCTCCTCGCCGATCTTCAACACGAACGCGCTCGACGGCGTCGAGCTCGCCTCGACGACGCAGTACTACCAGACGACGTCCATGGTCGATAAGGACACGAGCGAGATGTCGAAGAAGAACTTCGGCACGTGCTTCGCCGAGTCGAGCGCCTCGCTCATCCTCTCGGGATTCGGCCTGAAGACGCCCTCAACGTTCACGGCCAGCAGCTGGCAGCCGGTCACCTTCGCGAAGGGCTGGTCGCGCGCGGGACACGTCACCATGACGATCCCCGAATTCAGCCAGCCGATTCAACTGGTGATGGTCATCATCACGCACGGTCACTACGAAGTGACGCTGGCGGCGCTCGTCGGGTCGTTCGCAAAATCAGAGAGTCTGCTCTCGAACCTGACGAATACCTTGCTCGCGCGCATGTCGAGTTCGACCGCGGTGTCGGCCTGACCGCACTCACTGCAGTCGGTTGAAGTCACGAAGTTTCGGGTCTTACGGATGATTGGAACGGACGTATGGAGGTTGCTCTGGAGGTGCGCGCTGCTAGCACGCTCCAACGGGATGTAACTGCTAGAGGTTAGTGTCCGGGTCCCTGAGGGGAGGATGCATGAGTGGAGGACTCGTGTTGCCGAACCACGATGGAGGGCCATCGAAATCAGCGGTTCGGCGCGCTGGCGAAGTGCTTCGAACCGTCCAACTTGGAGGAGTCGTTTCGGCGGCGGATTATTCCACGGCTTACCGTACGCTCCTGACCTATAGAGCGATGCATCAATATCCACTGATCAAGGCGACAAACTCTTTGAGAAGCATGGTCAGGCCGAAGAGTGCCGAGTGGAAGTGTCGCAGCGCCTCAAACGTATGCCGACGATTCTGGACAAACTCCGTCGTGAACCAGAAATGAACCTGTCTCGAATGCAGGATTTCGGCGGTTGTCGAGCCGTGCTGGAGAACATCGACGAGGTCCGACGTGTTCAGGCGAGGGTGACTCGGGCCCATCGGAACCGCTCCGGAAGCGATCCCCATGTGAAGGACTACATTGCTGAGCCCAGAGACACTGGCTACCGAGGCGTACACGTCGTTGTCACGTACGATGAAAGGCTCATCGAAGTTCAATTGCGAACCAAGCTCATGCATGAGTGGGCGGTCACGGTCGAGCGCCTTTCTGGACGTACTGGCTTGAATTTGAAGAGCGCAGAAGGTCCCTCGGAACTCCAGGAGTTCTTTACAGTTGTCGCACAATTGATGTCGATTGACGAGGCTGGAGAGATAGCTGATCAAGATCTACTCAACCGCATGGCCGCTCTTCGAGAAACCGCGCTAGAGTTTTTGGGCAGGGAAAATCGACCACGGGAAGGGGATTAGCCATGCCAGTCCTCCACCATTTCTTGATTGTGTTTGATCACGCAAAAGGCGAGTTGGTCGCCACTCAGGACTTCGGTTCCGACAGCGACGGTGCCGTATTCGCGTATGCGGAAAAGGAAAACGAATACAAGGGGCATGATTCAATCGAAATTGTCTTGATTGGATCTGACTCCTTGGACACAATTCGGATCACGCACGCGAACTACTTTGATGGTTCAGCTGCCGTCGGAACATCGAAGTATCTCGCGGGTATCTAAACCGCCTCGAAGCTATCTCCAAACAGCAGCGCCCAAGCAGGCTCTGGAATGGCAGTCGCGAGTTTCGTGACGGCGCGGTATCCACGCTCGCCGAGTCCCGGTTCGTCGTTGCTCATGAGGTTCGCCATGATCTTTAAGAGCTCTCGCATCACGGGCGCGACGCGCAGCCCGAGTCCGACGCACACTTGGAGGACCTTCGGCTCGGAGATGAGCCGCACGAAGCCACGGGCCACCTTGTAGTACTCGCCGTAAGCGGCCTGGAGGCGTTCCTCGTAGAGACCGAGCACGGTCTCGTCGTTGTCGAGGAGCGCTTCTGCGAGCACGCCCGCAGCAAGACGTCCCGACTCGTAGCCGTAGGCAATGCCCTCACCGTTGAAGGGATTGACCATGCCGGAGGCGTCCCCGATCGTCAACGTGTTGGCGCCGACGCGCGGTCCGATCGAGAGCCCCATCGGCAGGCGCCCGCCCGTCGGCGGTCCGCAGCACGTCTCGTCGTTGAGGCCCCACGCGTCGCCAACTTGCCTGACGAAATACTCTTGGAGCTTCGTTGTGTTGACGCCCTTCCAGGCGCCGGCCGTTGACAGCAGTCCGACCCCCACGTTGAGCCGTCCATCCCCGAGCGGGAAGATCCAGCCGTAACCGGGCACGACGTCGCCGTTGGTGTCGCGGATATCGAGGTGCGAATCGATCCAGGGCTCGTCGTGGCGATCACTCGTGTAGTAGCCGCGAAGCGCCATGCCCATGGGCCAGTGGCGGTTGCGGAGAACGCCGAGCTCTCGACCGAGACGCGAGTTCTGGCCGTCGGCGACGACGAGGTAGCGCCCGCGAATCTCGCTCGTGAGGTCGCTGTCCTTGTCCTTGACGACAACACCGGCCGCGCCGACGAGCTGGCCGTCACGGCCCGGTGCAGCGTCGACGAGCCCGAGCGCTTCGACGCCGTTCAGCACGACCGCCCCGTGTTTGGCGGCGTTCTCCGCGACGAGGCCGTCCAAGTTGAATCGGGTGATCGTGTAGCCGTAGTTCGGGAACTTGGGGTGCTCGGGCCACGGCATCTCGAGCGACGCGCCAAAGCCGAACGCACGAAGGCCCTGGTAGCGGTGACCGTTCGCCGCGACGATGCCCTCGAGGCCCATCTCGGAGAGCTGATACACCGAGCGCGGGGTCAGTCCGTCGCCGCAGGTCTTCTCGCGAGGGAAGTGCTTTTTCTCGATGAGACATACATTCCAGCCGGCGTTCGCCAGCCAGTACGCGCACGCCGACCCGCTCGGGCCGCCACCGACGATGACGATGTCGTAGATCGTTCCTCTCGACGAGATCTCCTCGAGGCTTTTCATGCGTCAACACTACGTCGTCCAATCAGGTTCGCGACCGGCATAGGACGCTCGCCACGTCTGGTAGAAATGATGTCCGTGGACCAGTACATATCAATACTTGGGCTGCTCATCTTGGGAGTGCTCTTCGCGTCGGGATCGTTCGTCGCATCTTCGATGCTCGCTCCCCACAAGAAGCCAACCGACGCCAAACTGGCACCGTACGAGTGCGGCATCGTGCCCGAATACGAGCCGCCCCAGCGCTTTCCGGTCCGCTTCTACCTCGTCGCCATGATCTTTGTGATCTTTGACATCGAGGTCGTTTTCATGTACCCCTTCGCGGTCGTCTTTCGTCAACTCGGCCTCTTCGGGCTCGTCGAGGTGGTCGTCTTCTCCCTCGCGGTCTTTGGCGCCCTCTTGTTCTTGGTCGCCGAAGGCGCCCTCACCTGGGGACCCGTGAAGCACCTCGTGCCCGGCATGCCCTCTCGTACGAGCTCTTCGACGATTGTGCGCATCGGCGCCGATCCGGACAAGGCGGCGTAGTGGCGCTCGAAGACCTTCAGCACAACTTCTTGACGGGCCAGCTCGAAGACCTGGTGCGCTGGGCCCGGCGCGCGTCGGTGTGGCCCGCGACGTTTGGCCTGGCGTGCTGCGCCATTGAGATGATGGCGGCCGGTGCCGCCGACTACGACCTCGCCCGGTACGGCATGGAGGTCTTTCGCAACTCCCCGCGCCAGGCTGACCTCATGATCGTGGCGGGACGCGTCAGCCAGAAGATGGCCCCGGTGCTGCGTCAGGTCTACGACCAGATGATGGAGCCCAAGTGGGTCATCTCGATGGGCGTCTGCGCCTCGTCGGGCGGGATGTTCAACAACTACGCGATCGTCCAGGGCGTCGACCAGATCGTGCCCGTCGACGTCTACGCGCCGGGATGCCCGCCGAGCCCCGAGACGCTCATGCATGCGATTCTCACGCTGCACGAGCAGATCCGTACCGGCGAGATCATGAAGCGCCGCGTCGAGCATCGCCCGACGCAGATCCAAGAGCAGTCAAACGTTTGGACTCCCGAAGTCCCCGTCGCGGTGAGGGTGGGAACGCCGAAGTGATCCTCCTTCCCCCTACGGCCCCCCCAGGTGTCGTCACGGCCAGCGCGTTGGCCTGCGACCTCGGCTGCTTTCCGACCCTCGACGAGTACTTCAATCTGGTGCGGGCCTTCAAGGACGACGGCTTCGAGATGTGCGCCGACCTCTGCGCCGTGGACTACCTCGAGCACCCCGACCGCTTGCTGCCCGACGGTGTCGTGCCCACTCGCTTTGAGATCGTCGTCAACCTCCTCAGCCTCTCCAAGCGCGAGCGCGTGCGCATTCGCGTCCAGGCGGGCGACGAGGAGCCATGCGTGGCGTCGCTCTTTCACCTCTATGCCGGCACCGAAGCAATGGAGCGCGAAGCCTTCGATCTCTTTGGCGTCCTCTTTGACGGCCACCCGGACCTGACGCGCATCTTGATGCCCGAAGAGTGGGAGGGACACCCGCTTCGCAAGGACTACGCCGTCGGGCGTGTCCCCGTCCAGTTCAAGGAAGCGCCGGGCCCGCGATGACCGACACGAACGACCCCGCCGTACGCGTCGCCGAACGCATCGAGTACTTGACGGCAGAGACCTCCGAGGGCCGCCAGGAGATGCGCCCGCGCCGGGGGACGGCGCCCGACGAGCTCGCCCGCGAAGTGGGTGCGGTCCTGCGCACGCCCGACCTCACGCTCGATCCCAACGACATCGACTACGAGCGGCGCGACGACGAGACCATGATCATCAACATGGGTCCCGCGCACCCCTCGACGCACGGGGTGTTGCGACTGATGCTCGAGCTCGACGGCGAGTACGTGCTGCGCACCAAGCCGGTCGTTGGCTACCTGCACACCGGGATGGAAAAGACCGGCGAAGAGCTGAGCTACGTCCAGGGCGCGACGAACGTGACGCGCATGGACTACCTGAGCCCGATCGGCAACGAGCTCGCCTATTCGCTCGCGGTCGAAATGCTCCTCGCCATCGAGATCCCCGAGCGCGCCACCTGGATTCGCATGCTGATGGCCGAGCTCAACCGCATCAGCAGCCACCTCGTCTGGATGGCGACCAACGGCATGGACCTAGGCGCCACGTCGATGATGATCTACGGCTTTCGCGAGCGCGAGCTGGTGCTCGCCTTTTTCGAGAAGACGGCCGGCCTGCGCATGAATCTCAACTACGTCCGCCCCGGCGGGGTCGCGGCCGATCTGCCCGACGGCTGGGAAGACGACGTGATGGTGATCTGTGACACCGTGTACGAGCGGACCTTCGAGTACGACGAGCTCTTGACGGGTCAGCCAATCTTTCGCAACCGCATGATCGGCGTGGCGCCCATGAGCGCCGAAGAGGCCCTGTCGCTCAGCGTCACGGGACCGCTGCTTCGCTCGACCGGTGTCCCGTGGGACCTGCGCCGCTCCATGCCCTACCTCGCCTACGACCAGGTGGACTTCGACGTGATCGTCGGCACCTACGGCGACAACTTCGACCGGTACTCGATTCGCCTGAACGAGATTCGAGAGTCCGTGCGCATCGTGCGTCAGTGCTTGGAGCGCATGCCGAGTGGCGACTACCGCAGCCAGGACCCGAAGGTCACGCCGCCGCCGCGCGCGCGAATCGACGAGTCGATGGAGGCCCTCATCCACCACTTCAAGCTCTTCACTGAAGGCTTCCATGTGCCCGCGGGCGAGGTCTACAACGCGATCGAGTCGCCGCGCGGGGAGATTGCGTGCTACATCGTCTCCGACGGCGGCCCGAAGCCCTATCGCCTGCACGTGCGCGGTCCGAGCTTCGTGAACCTCCAGGCCGTGCCGCTCTTGATGCGCGGCGGCATCATCTCCGACGCCATCACCGTCATCTCGTCGGTCGACCCGATCATGGGCGAGGTCGACCGATGAGCCACCTGCGCGCCGACCTGCGCCAGCGCGCCGAGGAGCTGGTCGCGCTCTATCCCCGCAAGCGCTCGGCGATGTTGCCCTTGCTGCACCTCGCCCAAGAACAAGACGGCTACCTCACGAACGAAGGCATCGCCGAGGTCGCCGAACTCACGGGCACGACGCCCGCTGACGTGCGCGGGACGGCTTCGTTCTACGAGATGTTCCACTTGGAGCCCGTTGGCAAGTACGTGGTCTCGGTTTGCACGAACATCGCCTGCCTGCTGAAGGGCGGCGAAGAGCTGCTCGAGCACGCCAGTGCGATCCTCGGCTGTGCCGTCGGATCGACGTCCGACGACGGTCTCTTCACGCTCGAAGAGTCTGAGTGCCTGGCCGACTGCAACGTCGCCCCGTGCGTGCAGGTCAATCACCGCTACGTGCGCACAACGACGCCCGAAGCCCTGGACGCCCTCATCGGCGATCTGAAGGATGGCAAGCGCGACCACGACATCCCCGCCCACGGCACGCTCATTCGCGTGCGACGCAGTGGGGGACTGCGAGCGTCAAAGAGCGACGTCGCGGCCGAACGGGCCGAGGCGAAGGCCGCGCGCGACAAGCGCGAAGAGGAGACGAAGTAGTGGCGACGCTCGACGCTCCCAAGATCGTGATGGCGCGCGCCAACTACGACGACTCCTTCACGCTCACCCGGTACCTGGAGACGGGCGGCTACCTCGCCCTGAAGAAGGCGCTCACCATGTTCCCCGAAGCCGTCGCCGCCGAGGTCGACGAGGCGTCGCTGCTCGGACGAGGCGGAGCAGGCTTTCCCGCGGGACGCAAGTGGTCGATGTTGCGCAAGTCGCCCATCTCCTATCTCGTCGTGAACGGCGACGAATCAGAGCCCGCCACCTTCAAGGACCACTACCTCGTCGAGCGCGATCCGCACCAGCTCGTCGAGGGCGTCCTCATCGCGGCCTACGCGCTGCAGGTGACCCAAGCCTTCATCTACCTGCGCGGTGAGTTCGCCCTCGGCCTCGAGCGCGTGCAGCAGGCCCTCAATGATGCCTACGACTACGGCGCCATCGGCAACAAGATCTTCGGCTCGGACTTCTCGATCGACATCGTCGTCCACCCCGGCGCCGGCGCCTACATCTGCGGTGAGGAGACGGCGCTCATCGAGGGCCTCGAGGGCAAGCGCGGCTTCCCGCGCATCAAGCCCCCGTTCTTTCCCGCCGTCGCGGGCCTCTACGGCGAACCGACGGTCGTGAACAACGTCGAGACCATGTCGAACCTGCCGTGGATCGTGACGAACGGCGGGGCGGCTTTCGCCGCGCTCGGCGGCGGGCGCTCGGCGGGCACGCGACTCTTTGCCCTCGCGGGCAACGTGAAGCGGCCCGGGGTCTACGAGATCGAGATGGTGAAGAACACCTTCCGTGACCTCATCTACGACCCCGCCCTCGGCGGCGGGATCACGAACGATCGCCAGATCAAGGCGTTCATCCCCGGTGGCGTCTCGGCGCCCTGGTTCGGGCCCGACCTGCTCGACCTGCCCCTCGGTCAAGACGAGGTCGCCGAAAAGGGCTCGATGCTCGGCTCGGGTTCGGTCGTCGTCTTTGACGAGACGAGCTGTGTCGTGCGCGCCGCGTGGCGGATCACGAAGTTCTTCTCGCGCGAATCGTGCGGCCAGTGCACGCCGTGCCGCGAAGGTTCGGGCTGGATCGAGCGCGCGATGTACCGCCTGGAGCACGGCGGGGGCCGCATGGAGGACCTCGACCTCTTGCTCGACCTCTGTGACAACATCGCGCCGGGTCTCACCTGGCCGCCCCAGCAGACGACCATCTGCGTGCTCGGCTCGTCGATCCCTTCGTCGGTGCACTCGGCCATTTCCATGTTCCGCGATGAGTTCGCCCAACACGTCAACGAGGGAGGATGTCCCTTTGACTGACGTAAAGTCCACCGTGACCATTTCCGTAAACGGCCGCAGCGTTGAAGCGAAGCCCGGCGAGCTGCTCATCGACGCGGCCGAGCGCGCGGGCAACTACATTCCGCGCTTCTGCTACCACCCGCGCATGGAACCGGTCGGCATGTGCCGCATGTGTCTCGTCGAGGTCGAAGGACCGCGCGGCGCGACCCTCCAGCCCGCCTGCTACCTGAAGGTCAACGACGGCATGACCGTCACCACGGATTCGGAGAAGGTGAAAAAGGCCCAAGACGGGGTCCTCGAGTTCCTGCTCGCGAACCACCCGCTCGACTGCCCGGTCTGTGACAAGGGCGGCGAGTGCCCCCTCCAGGACCAGACGCTCACCCACGGCTCGGGCGAGACGAGGTTCATCGAAGAAAAGCGCCACTTCGTCAAGCCCATCGAGATCGGCGAACTCGTGCTGCTCGACCGCGAGCGGTGCATCCAGTGCGCGCGCTGCACGAGGTTTAGCGCCGAGGTCTCCGGCGACACCGAGATCGCCTTCTCCGGTCGCGGGGACCTCATCGAGGTCGCGACGTCGCCGACCCAACCGTTTGACTCCATCTTCTCGGGCAACACCGTTCAGATCTGTCCCGTGGGGGCGCTCACGGCGAAGCCCTACCGCTTTACCGCTCGTCCGTGGGACTTGGAGCAGGTCGAGAGCACGTGCACGACGTGCGCCGTCGGGTGCCGCGTCGCCGTTCAGTCGTCGGGCAATCGCCTCACCCGCGTTCTCGGCGTCGACTCCGAACCGGTCAACCACGGATGGCTGTGCGACAAGGGACGATTCACGCTCGATTCGATCGACGGACACGACGAGGCGACCGATCTGCTGAGTGCGGCCACCCGCGTGCGCGAGCCGCTCGTGCGCGACGGTGACCTGCTTCGCCCCGCGAGTTGGGGCGAGGCCCTCGAGCGGGCGGCGACCATCTTGAAGGACGCCGCCGCGAGCCCCAATGGCGTGGGAGCGATCGGGGGAGCGTCGCTCACCAACGAGGGCGCCTTCGCCTGGGAGCGCTTCGTGCGCCAAGTGCTCGGGAGCGATCACCTGGACGCCCAGTTCGGCGACGGACTCGACGGGGGGCTTCTGCAGGCCCTGCCGACGGCGACCATCGATGAGGCGTCGAACGCGCGCGTCGTGGTCACGCTGACGGGCGACCTGCGTGAGGAGCTGCCGGTCCTGTTCTTGCGCCTGCGCGAGAACTTCGTCCAGCGCCGGAACCAGCTCGTCGAGCTGCGCTTCGGGCCGAGCGGGCTGCGTGGCGTCGCGACCGTGTCGATGCCGGTGCGTCCGGGCGAGGCCCACGTCGTCGCGAAGGCCCTCGCCTCGAGCGGCGCGAAGGTTGCCAAGGAATCCACGATCACCGACGCCGACCTCGAGACGGCTCGACACCTGCTGGGCGAGACCGGCGAGGGCGTGGTCTTCGTCGTCAGCCGACCCAACATGGCAGAAGCACCCGAGGTCATCGAATCAGCGATTCGCACGCTCGCCGAGCGCTTTCCCGCCGCCACGTTCCTGCCGGCGCTGCGCCGCTCGAACGTGATGGGTGCACTCGACATGGGACTCGGTCCACGCCTGCGCCCGGGGCACGGCTACGACGCGAGCTGCGAAGGTCGCGACACCCTCGCCCAACTGGCCGCCATGCGAAGCGGCGAGCAGACGGCCGTCTTGTTGCTGGGCGGGTGCCTGCTCGGCAACGTGCTCGACCCCGCGAACGCCGTCGCCGCACTCGAGGCGGCGAAGGTGGTCGTCGTGACCGGTCACGGCGGACGCACGTTGGCCCACGCCGACGTGGTCCTGCCCGCCGCCGTCCAGCACGAGCGCCACGGCACCGTCACCAACATCGAAGGCCGCGTCACGAACGTGGCGCCGAAGATCGTGCCACCGGGCTCTGCCTGGAGCGACGTCGCGATCGCGGCCGAGCTTGCCGAACAGCTCGGCCAGAGCCTCGGCATCGATTCGGTCGAACTGTGCGCGAAGGTCATCGAAGAGACGACTGGTTACCCGGCGCTCTCGGTCATGAACGACATCTCCGACGAAGGGGTCGTGGTCGGTCGCGCGAAAGAGCGCGTCGAGCGCCGCCCCCTCGACCCGATGGCCTTCCCGGGCATTCGTTCGACCACTACCGTCGGCCTCGCGGAGTTCTCGGGTGCCCTCGTCGGTGACTCCGTCACGGCCGGCAGCGTCCGTCACCGCGCGACGCTCGCGGAGGTTCGCTCCGGTCGCGGCGTCGAGGTTGGCCACTACGACGCCTACGGACTCGCGCTTAACGTCTCGCGGCGGCTCTACGACCACGGCATCGCCGTCCAGGGATCGCCCGCGCTCTCGAACCTCGTCGCGTGCACGACGGCACTGATCAATCACTTCGACCTCGATCGACTCGGACTGTCGACCGGGGACGTCGTGCAGGTGAACGCCCCGAAGGGGCCAGTGAGTGTGCCGGTCGTCCTCAGCGACGACACGCCGCGTGGCGTCATCGGCGTCGTGTTCGGTTCGCTCGACGACGAGGGTCACGACGGCACGCCCGGTGCGCTCTACGACCCCGAGTCGATCATCACCCAGATGAAGTTGGAAACGAAGTGACCTGGCTCGCCTCGCTCGATCCGCTCTTCGTGAACGGCCACGTGAGCGGCATCGATATCTTGATCATCGCAATCAAAGTTGTCATCGGCTTTGCCGCGCTGATGGGTGCCGTCACGCTGATGATCTGGTTCGAGCGCAAGGCAATCTCGGACATGCAGAGCCGCATCGGACCCCAGCGCTGGGGACCGTTCGGACTCCTCCAGACCCTCGCCGACGGCATCAAGCTGTTCTTCAAGGAAGACCTCATTCCTGCCGAATCAGACCGCTTCGTCTTCAAGCTCGCGCCCTACCTCGTCCTCGTGCCCGCCCTCATCACCTTTTCGATCGTGCCGGTCGGGGGGACGATGCGCATCGCGGGACACATTGTCTTGCTCCAGATCGCGAACCCGCCAATGGGCATCCTCCTCATGCTCGCGATGTCGGGGATCTCGGTCTACGGCGTCATGCTCGCCGGCTGGGCGTCGGGTTCTAAGTATCCGATGATCTCCTCGGTGCGCGCGACCGCCCAGATGATCAGCTACGAGGCCGCACTCGGGATCACCATCGTCACCGTCGTGCTCGTCACCGGTTCGCTCTCCACCCACAACATCGTCACCTCCCAGGGTGGCGGCATCTGGCACTGGAACGTCATTCGCCTCGGCATCGTGCCCTTCGTCATCTTCTGGATGGCGATCACAGCCGAACTCAACCGTCCGCCCTTTGACGTCGTCGAAGCCGACAGCGAGCTCGTTGGCGGCTTTAACACGGAGTACTCGTCACTGCGCTTCGCACTGTTCTACTTGGCCGAGTTCATGAACACGATCACGATGTCGGCGATGATCGTGACGCTCTTCTTCGGGGGCCCGGCCGGTTGGGTTCCGCCCGTCGCGCACCTCAAGTGGATCTTCCCGATCATCTGGTTCGTGTTGAAGGTCACGATCTTCTGCTTCTGCTACATCTGGTTTCGCGCGGCGCTGCCGCGCTTTCGCTACGACCAGGTGATGGACCTCGGCTGGAAGAAGCTCATTCCGCTCAGCCTCGGCTGGATGCTCGTAGTCGCGGGCTTCCTCGTCAAGCCGTCCTGGGGTCTCATCATGGCGGCCGTTGTCTTGCTCGCCTCGGTCTTCCTGTCGAGGGCGTTCATGCTTGGCCAATCGCGCGAGACCGGCCCCGACTCGGTCTTGCCGCCGGTCGGGGAGCGCCCGCTGCCGGGACACGTGCTGCGCGCCTGGACGAATCGCACCGAAGAGGGTGAGGAGAAGTAATGTCCAAGCCCTTCAGCTTCTTCGGCGGTTTCAAGCTCACCTTCCAGCACCTCACCCGTCCACGGGTGACCGTCAGCTACCCCCAGGCGAAGCGTCCCAAGCAACCCCGCCAGCACGGTCGCCACGTCCTCAACCGTTTCGAGGACGGTATGGAAAAGTGCATCGGCTGCGAGCTGTGCGCAGGTGTGTGCCCGGCCAACTGCATCTACGTGCGCGGCCTCGACAACCCGCCCGACCACCCCGTGAGTCCGGGCGAGCGCTACGGCTACGTCTACGAGATCAACTACCTGCGCTGTATCCACTGCGACCTCTGCGTGGAGGCCTGTCCGACCCAGGCGATCACCGAGTCGAAGCTGTTCGAGTTCTCCTTCACGAACCGCGCCGACGCCATCTACACGAAGGCCGAGCTCGTCGTCGACGACCAGGGCTATCCGAAGCACCTGCCCTGGGAAGACTGGCGCGCGGGCGAAGCCGAGATGACCGGCGGCTGGATGCGCGCGACGTCGCCCTCGGGCGACGCGTCCTTCGAGGGCGTCGCCCAGTGGACTGGCGACCTCGGCTTCGGGGTGCGGGCGGCCGAAGGCGGTCAAAGCGGCAACCGCGACGACGAGAAGACGGGGTCAAAGCTGCTGCGTCGCGCGTTCTTCAAGCACCTCCAGCCGATCGACGTCGAAGAAGACCAGCGCGGCGTCCAGGGCATGATCACGATGGCGCGCGAGAAGATGCCCAAGCGCCACCGAGGCGAGCAGTAATGCTCGCCTCCTCCTACGCCGCCCCGGCCATCATCATCTTCATCACCTCGGCGCTGCTCATCCTCGTCGGCGCGGTGCTGCTTGCTCGTCGCGAGCGCGCGACGCTGAAGGAATCTCCGCGCGACGAGCTGTCCACCCACGAG
>JBAUSF010000305.1:0-2094 GCA_049581565.1 Acidimicrobiales bacterium | reverse complement strand
AGCCACAGCGCGGTGAGCAGCATCACGCTAATGGCGCTCACCCATCGGCCGACGACAGCATTGGGGGTGGTGGTCCAATCCACGTTGAGATCGACCGGGCCTCGCGGTACAGGCACGGCGATGAGGCCGTCAGCGCGCTTTGGCATGGTATTGATCATTTGGCCATTGACACGAATGCTCCATGCGGGAAACCTGACGAGACGCAGCACGAGATAACCGGGCTGGGCGGTCGCAGCGTGGATTCTTCGGTGCTCCGGATTGGTCTGATTGCCGTTGACGGTGGTGAATGTGGAGAGGCAGGTGTCTTGGTTAGAGTTCCAGATCGGGTTGGCGTCTGGATCGTCAGGGTCAGGCTTGCCGAGAGCCACAGATGGTTCGCTGACCAGGCAGGCATCAGGGAGGCCGGTCGCGATGCTCGAGTCATCTCCGCCGGGCGGTTCGTACTCGTACATGCCTTCAAAACCTGTGCCGGCGCGGAAGTCTGCCAGGGTGGAGGCAACGGTGTCTTCGGGGTAGCAGACCTGGAAGAAATATGTGCCTGCAAACGCGGTGGCGGCCAGAAATGCAGCGGTGCAGGTGGCGATGACGATGGTGCGACCACGGCGACTGGAGGGCCAGATTGCCGCAACGAAGAAGATGGCCATGGGCGCTTCCACCGCATCAAGCCAGCGCCAGGGATATTGCAGGAAGGGCATCTCCGGCAGCAGTTGCCACACCGGCCGCGAGATTGGAAACATGAGAAAGCAGACGACGATGGGGTTGGCGGCGAGGGGAATCCACCAGCGAAGGTTGCCAGTGTTTCTGGATATGGGAATGGCGCCGCGGCGCCAGCACACGATCAAGCTCAGGACGGCCACGGCGATCATCGAGACGGCAATCCATGAGGCCTGGTTCAGGATCGCATTATGCAGGGAGAGTAGCGGGTTGGCGTTGTGAGCGAAGAGCCAGTTGTTTTCGAAGTTGTAACCGGGATCCTGAGTCGCCTGGCGGATGTCGACCCAATACCGCTCCAGCGCGGCGGGGAGCCAGTAGATGGCGGCGAGGCCCAGGCCCAGCACCGCGGCAACCGCAGCGCGGAGCATCGGCGCCCAGGATTTATTTACCAGAGCCCACAGAAGCGCAACGGCGGCCAATAGATAGCCGGCCATCACGCCGAGCGGAAGATTCGAGAGCCACGCGAGGGCGAGCATGACGGCAAGCGGCGCGGTTGAGCCGTCGAATGCGCGGCGAGCGAGTGATGCGGAGGGATTGCGATCGCGCAGTGCGAAAAGGAGCAGAAGCGGAAGCCAGACTCCGCCGGCAAACTCAGGGAATGCGGATCGTTCGTAGCCGGTGAAGAGCGCATAGCCGGAAAAGAGTGCTGTGCAGCCGGCGAGCGTGGCGGGAGTGTCGTCAAGAGCTACAAGCGCCAGCGCACGCGTGGCAAGGCCGGTCCCGGCCAGCGTAAGGAAGGTGAGAACAATGGGCACGAGATGCCAGGGAACGACCATGCCCAGGGCCGCGCCGAGCATCCATGTGAACGGCGGATAGTAAACGAAGCGTGGTTCGCCGGCCCCATAGTTCGGGCTTGGCGCCCAGTGCGGATAAGGAATGCCGTGGCGCCAGGCGTTGACGCAATCGAGCCATGAAACGAGATGAACGTCGAAGTCGTGGCCGCAGGAGTTGCCGCGAATGAGCTGCGGAATGATGGCGACGAAGGCGGCGAGCAGGATGAGGAGTGGGCCGAGAAGCCTGCCGAGGATTGGAGGCGAAGCGTGGGCCGACCCCACCCTAGCCGCAAAAACAGAGACGCGGCGAGGGTGGGGCACCCCGGGTTCTCCGGTACCCTCGGTCCCTTGGTCCCTTGGTCCCTGTTCTTTCATGGCAACAGGCGCAGTGTGTGATGTGTCTGCGCAGCAACCGCTGCGGGCGTAAAGGGCAACGGAAATGTGGTTCCGTTGTACCAGTCGTTCCATTGATCGCGGAAGTAAGGGCTGAGTGGGTTGCCGCTTTCGCCGAGCACAATGTTCTCCGTCGACCCGTCAATATTGCTCCAATCCATGGTGAAGCGCTGTGAGGGCCCGAGCGTGCGGCCCACTTGCTTGACAGTGGTTC
>JBAUSF010000304.1:0-11910 GCA_049581565.1 Acidimicrobiales bacterium | reverse complement strand
CCCCATCCGATGCACTACGGGAATGCGTTGCTCGCCCTGGAGCACGACAAGCCCGCGCTGGTGGAAAAACCCTTCACGATGAACGCGCAAGAGGCGACCGCACTCGTCGCAGTTGCGCGCAAACGCGGACTGTTCTTGATGGAAGCGATGTGGACGCGGTTCTTGCCCCACGTGGTAGCGATCCGAGAACTCTTGAGCCAAAGAGCACTGGGCGAGATCGTGTTCCTCGAGGCCGATCATGGCCAGTGGTTCGATCAGAGGCTGGATTTTCGGCTTTTCGCACCCGAGCTTGGGGGAGGCGCACTCTTGGATCTCGGCGTCTATCCCGTATCGTTCGCTTCCATGGTCTTGGGAACACCCAGTCGCGTGACGGCGATGATCGAGCCAGCCTTTACCGGTGTCGACGGGACGACGTCAATGATCTTTGGCTATGACCGAGGTGCGCAGGCGTTACTCACCTGCACGTCGCTCGCGAGGAGCTCGACACGGGCCTCGATCGTCGGGACCGACGCTCGTCTTGATGTCGAAGGAGACTTTTACGCTCCGACTTCGTTCTCACTGACCACTCGAGCGACGCACCTGTCCGAGCGCTTTGAGATCACGACGAGAGGTCGGGGTCTTCACTATCAAGCCACTGAGGTGGCCCGCTGCCTGCGAAGCGGTCTTACCGAGAGCACAGCGATGCCGCTCCATGAGACCATCTCAATCATGGAGACAATTGACCAGGTCCTTCGCTTCATGTCGTCACCGTGACGTGCTCGTGAATGCGGTCAAGGGCACATGGTCCCATTATTTGTCGGAGTGTGAACACCTTCGAAGCGGTCATGTCAAAATCTGGCTTCCCACCTCGTTTTTGGCGACGTTCGCTGCTAGGCAATCGTGTCGCCCCATCGGAATGGGTGTGAACGGAGGGGCCGAGGAGCAACCCCAACATCGCAGTCCGTGACGTTCGTTCGATTACCCAGTGTGGAACGTCATGATCGGTCGCGTGACGCGAAATATACCGCGAGCGGCCCAAATTGTGACCAAGTGCCGAGCGTTTTTCTATGTTCGGGCGTGCTAACTTCGCTGACTGGATGGTGTGTCACGCACTGTTCACAATGAATTAATACAAACGGCACCGCAAGGTGCCCCTAAAGGGTTGGGGAAATTAATGAAACTTGGAAAAGGAAAGGCCATAGCGGCTATCGCTTTGGTCGGCTCGTTTATCGCCGTAGCGATTCCCAGTGTGAGTTCCGCGGGAACGGTATCTGCTACGACGTTTAACGCGAACTACACGACGATGGCGGACTTGACGTCCATCACCGCCGCGGGTACTGGCGGCATCGGCGTCATTTTGCCAGACGAGGTCTCGTCGAACCGCTACGTGGACTTCGACGCGCCGAACCTGACCACCGCGCTCAGCGACGCAGGCCTGCCTGCTGCTGACCTCAACGTGCAAAACGCCCTTGGCGTTGACGCGAACGAGATCAGCATTGCGCAGGGCGACATCGCAGCAGGCGACAAGGTCCTGATCATGGACCCACTCGACGCGACGACCGGTGTCACCATTGAGTCGGACGCGGCGAAGGCTGGAGTCAAGGTTATTGACTACGACCGTCTCACCGTCGGTGGAACGGCCCAGTACTACGTCAGCTTCAACAACGTGGCGGTCGGAACACTTATCGGTCAGGGCGAACTCGCTTGCCTCAAGACTGAGAAGGTAAAGAACACGTTGATGTACGTCATGAACGGCAGCACGACGACGGACAACAACGCCGTCCTGTTCGCTCAGGGTTACGACGCCGTCTTGAACGCTGCTGGCTTCAAAGCCAGCGTTGGCGGAACAGGTAACTCGAAGACCATCAACGAGACTGGTACGGGCACGTGGACGCCGTCACAGGCTCTGACGGACTTCCAGGGTGCGTATTCGACGAACTCGAAGATCAACGCTGTCGTAACGCCGAACGACGAGAACGCAGCGCCGATCATCTCGTACCTGCAGAAGAAGGGTCTCAAGCCGGGCAAGATTCCGTTCACCGGTCAAGACGCGACTCTCACGGGCTTCCAGAACATCATCTCTGGTTACCAGTGCGGCACCGTGTACAAGCCGATCTGGCAAGAAGCTCAGGCAGCTGCCTCGCTCGCGGTCTACCTGCGCGCTGGTCAGACGCCGCCTTCGGCGCTCGTCAACGGGACCACCACGGACCCCTCGAACAGTCGTGCGGTGCCGTCGGTCCTCTTGAAGGCCACGTGGGTGACGCCGAAGCTGATTCAGTCAACGGTCATTGCTAACGGCGTGATCAACCCGGTATCGTTGTGCACGAACGTGCGCCCGTCAGTTGCGGGTGACCACAAGATCCCGACGTTCAAGCAAGACTGCAAGACGTACAAGATCAGCTAGTACGCGAGTACCAGTGACTAAGGAAGGAACACCCCCCATGGACGAATCCGAATTGATTGATGACGCATCAGCGCCAGAGGTCCAGAAGATTTCGTCCGTGGGGGGTGACCCCTCCATGCTCTTGAGCATGAGAGGGATCTCAAAGAACTTTGGCGCCGTCCAGGCCCTGCGCCACGTAGATCTCGACGTGCCGGCGGGCCAGGTCACCGCGCTCATCGGTGACAACGGCGCCGGCAAGACCACCCTCATCAAGGCCATTGCGGGCATCTGGGAGCCGTCCAGTGGTGAGATCTTTTGGCAGGGCCAGAAGATTCACACGCACACTCCGCGCGAGGCGGCGGCGCTCGGTATAGCCACCGTGTATCAGGACCTTGCGCTATGCGACAATCTCGACATTGTTGCCAACATGTACCTGGGCTACGAGAAGACGAAGCACCGAGTCTTAGATGAAGTGGCGATGGAGTTGAATACCCAGGCAACGCTGAGCGATCTCTCGGTCACAACCATCCAATCGGTCCGTCAGGTCGTCGGGTCGCTTTCGGGTGGACAGCGCCAATCCATCGCCGTGGCACGTGCAGTCATGCGCGACGCCAAGCTGGTCATCATGGACGAGCCCACCGCGGCACTCGGAGTGACGCAAACGGCGCTCGTTCTCTCACTCATCAAGACTCTGGCTTCGCGTGGCATTGCCGTGCTCGTCATCTCGCACAACTTGACCGACGTCTTCGCAGTTGCCGACCGTATCTCCGTCATGTACTTGGGCACGCTCGTGAGCAGCGGTCCCGCATCGAACTACGACATGACGAGCGCGGTCGAACTCCTGACCACCGGTACGCAGTCGCGAGTAGCGTAGGCTTGATCACGCTCAGCGACTGAATTTCGAAAGGTTTTTCTCTTGTCAACGATTCCTGACTCCAAAGAGAGTCACGCGCCGGATACCAGTCAGACAAAGTTCGGAGGCGGTATTCGTGGGCTGATCGGTCCCGACGTGGGCATAGTGCCGGTGATCATCGCTCTCGTGGTGCTGGTGATCTACTTCCAGGTCAGAAGCTCTGTCTTCCTCTCGGCTGACAACGTCACGAATCTCTTTATTCAAGCGGTTTCCTACGTTCTGCTGGGTATGGCAGAAGTCTGGCTCCTGCTACTCGGCGAGATTGACCTCTCCTTGGGGTGGGTTGCCGGCATGGGCGGGACCATTGCCGCGATCTTCACAAATCACCAGTTCGGCTGGCCGTGGTGGGCGGCAATGACGGCGGCGCTCGCTGCCTGCACCTCCATTGGACTCATTTGGGGCCTTCTCGTTGTGCGCCTGAAGCTGCCATCGTTCATCGTGACGTTGGCGGGCAGCTTTATCGTCGAGGGATGTCTCTTGTACATTCTCGACCACGTCTTCGACGGTGGGGGAGCCCCCGTCCAAAGCAACGTGATCTCCAATCTCACCAACGGTGACTTGACGCCCACGTTCACCTGGATCTTCGTGATTGTCGTCGTGGCAGTCTCGGCGGGCGTCCTCATTGCACGTGAGCGAGCGCGCCGAGTGGCGAAGCTCGTTGTCGGTCCCTTCTACCGCATCGTTGTAAAGCTCGCCGCGCTCGCAATCGTTGGTGTCGTGCTGGCCCTCTTGTTCAACTCCAACCGTGGCACCTTCATCCCGATCGAAGGCATGCCCTTTGCGGTGCCGCTCGTTGTTGGTCTTGTCGTCTTCTATTCGTTCTTGCTGAGCCGCACGAAGTTCGGGCGATACATGTACGCGATCGGTGGCAACTCCGAAGCGGCACGACGCGCCGGTATACCCGTCAGCCGTTATCGCATCTACGCCTTCATGCTCGGTGGCCTCACGGCCGGCATCGGCGGTCTCTTCTACGTCTCGCGACTCGGGGGGTACTCGTCGAGTTCAACCGACTCCACCCTGGTGCTCTACGCGGTTGCGGCGGCGGTCATTGGTGGCACGAGCCTCTTTGGGGGTCGAGGAAAGATGACCTACCCGGTCATTGGTGGCGTCATTCTTGCCGTGATCTACAACGGTCTCGTGCTGACACAGGTGTCGGCACCGATGGAGTTCGTGGTGATCGGCGTGGTGCTCTTGGGCGCGGTGACGGTCGACTCGTTGGCGCGTCGAAGCCAAACATTGCTCGATTAGCGGTCACTGCTTTCACAGTTACTGGAGGTGGACGAGTTCGCTCCGGCGGATCTTGCCGTTGGCCGTGCGCGGGATGGCCACGACGTAACGGATCTCCTTGGGCTTCGCCCACGGACCGATTCGTTCGTCGGCAATTGCGCGGATCTCGTCATCGTGGTTGCTCGAATCGGCCACCACGAGTGCAACGACGCGTTGGCCCCATTCGGGATCGTCAAGTGCCGTGACGGCGACGTCGGTGATTCCCTCGACGGACGACAGCACTCCTTCGAGGTCCTCGGGCCAGAGCTTTTCCCCGCCCGTGTTGATGACAAACTCAATCCGTCCGTGAACGCGTACTCGCCCGTCATTGATCTCTCCCGCGTCACCGGTCGGGAACCAGTCGTCGCGTCCATCCGGCCCGACGATCGTAGGACGAGGTGCGTGGCGGTACGAGCGAAAGAGCGTGGGCGTTCGCACACAAAGCTCTCCCTCGACGGCCGCGACCTCGACCTGGGCGAGGGGATAGCCACCGTAAATGATGCCGGAACCGGTTTCGGTCATTCCCCACGTCGTGACCACATTGTCAGGCAGCGTGTGGGGCGGTCGGGCGCCGCCGAGGAGCACGCGATGGTAGCCCGTGACGTCACTGCGCGCGAGTTGTGTGCGAACGAGGGACACGTGGGTTGCCCCGAGTGAGGGCGCCTTCGAGATGTCGGCGTCCCCGGTCCAGAGGAGCGACGCGTCCGCGAGGAGGGCACGCAGCAGCACCGCGAGTCCTCCGATGTGATTGGCCGGAAGGCACGGGAACCACACGGGGGGCGCCTCTGCGCGTAGCGACGCCTGGGTGAGTTCAGCACTGGCTCGAAGGGCCGACCACGTCAGTTCAGCGGCCTTGGGTGCCCCGCTCGAGCCTGACGTCAACATCACGAGGCCTATCTCGTCGTCGACTGCCTCGCCCTCGGGTCGTTCGCGTTCGCCCGCGTCATCGAGCACCGACGTGGCGCCGAGCAGGACGAGCTCTTCTTCTCGGCGTTGACGCGACAGTCGTTGGTCGAGCACGCAGAAGGCCCGCTCGTTTTCGACGCAGCGGCGAAGCACCTCTTCGAGCGAGGGACCGGGGGGCAGATCTATTGCCAATAAACGTTGCACCCCGCGAGCCTAAAGGGGGCGGAGACGGAGTCGTGGTAGAGAGTACGTCATGGCTTCGCTCCGTCACGAACGACGCATCAACGCGCCAGCCGACGTGGTGTGGAACGTCATCGCGCGACCAGAATCGATCGTCGACTGGTTTCCCGGCGTCGTCTCGTGCACGGTTGAGGGGTCACTCAGGACAATTCGTCTCGCCTCAGGAATAGAAATGCCCGAGGAGCTGCTCACGATTGACCGATTGCAGCGGCGTTTCGCCTATCGCATCACGGCGCCCCCCTACCGTTTTCACCTAGGGGTCATCGACGTGATCGAGCTCACCGAGGACGAGTCGCTCTGCATCTACTCAACGACCGCCGAGCCTGACGCACTCGCCCTCATCATCGCGGGGGGAACGATCGGGGCGCTTGCGGAGATTCAACGGCTCGCCGAAGCGGCAGCGAAGGGGGAGTAGTGGGTCGCAAGATTCTCTTCATCACGACCGACCAACAGCGTTACGACACGCTGGGCGTGAACGGGGGAGAGGTCGCTCGCACGCCGGTGCTCGACCGGCTCGCGCGAGAGGGCATCCGCTACGAGCGCTGTCAGCCCACGTCGGTCGTGTGCGTGCCCTCACGGGCGTCGATGCTGACGGGCCAGTATCCCTCGACGCACGGCGCGTGGATGAACGGCGTCGCGCTCGCGATCGACGCACCATCGGTCGCCGAGTCCCTGCACGATCTCGGTTACGCGACCGCCCTCATCGGCAAGGCGCACTTCGAGCCGTTCATGGATCCCTTTGGGTGCTTTGCCGAGAACGCGCTCGCGAACCTCGGCATCCCCACGATCGAGCAGCCTTGGTTCGATGGTCGTCGGGGTGTTCATCGCGGATTTGACTATCTCGAGTTCGCCACGCACGGCGTGATGGGGCCGCTCCACTACGCGCGGTGGATGCAGACCCAACACCCTGAAGCGCTCGCCGGCTTCTACTCGGTGGTCGACGGTGATCTCAACGTCAACGCCGCCGGCGGCGGCGACACGGGCGCGGTGCAGGTGAAGTTGAACGACGTGCCGCGCGAGTGGTACCACACCGACTGGGTGGCGGATCGAACAATTGAGTGGCTGAGTCAACGCTCGGACGATGCCGACTGGTTCTGTTGGATGAGCTTTCCCGATCCACACCATCCCTGGGACCCGCCCGCGTCCGAACGCCATCGAGTCAACTGGCGCGACGTGGCGCTGCCCGCGAACTATCCCGAGACGCCCGCGCTGCGTGAGGCGTTGCTCGACCAGAAGGCTCGCCACTGGCGTGCGTGGTACGACGGCCGTGTTGTCTCCAACTATGAGGCGCCGGCGAAGTGGGTGCCCGCGACGATGACGGCCGATCAGGTTCGAGAGGTCAACGCGTTGAACGCGATCGAAGTGGAGCTCATCGATGAGGCGATCGGCCGGGTGCTCAGTCTGCTCGTCGAAAAGGGTTGGGATCGCGACGTCGACGTCATCTTCACGACTGACCACGGTGAACTTCAAGGTGACTTCGGTCTGCTGTTCAAAGGTCCCTACCACGTCGACGGGCTGATGCGATTGCCGCTCATCTGGCGCCCCGCGCCCTCGAGCGGCTATGCGGCGGCGGTCGTGCACGCACCGGTCAGTCTCGTCTCGCTGGCGGCGACGTTTCTCGACGTGGCCGGCCAGCCCGCACCGACCTGGGTCGAAGGAGTTGCACTGCCGACGAGTGATGATGACGCAATGGCCCGGGACTTCGACGCCACGGTCACCGAGTGGGACTCCGCGCTCTTTGGCATCGACGTGCACGTTCGTTCCATCGTGACGCTCGACTTCCTCTACAGCGAATATCGCCCGGGCACGATGCACGACGGTAGCGAGGGCGAGCTCTACAACATGAACGACGATCCACTGCAGCGGGTTAATCGCTTTGGGGATCCCGCGTACGCCAACGTGCGCGAGACGCTCGCCGAGCGACTTCGTACACACGAAGATCGCCCCGGCGAACGCGCGATCCCGGGCGAGCTGGTGGCGCCGGTGTGACCACCCGGTAGCGTGGTCGCCATGGCGACGACCGTTATCTCTGGCCCTCCGAACGACCCGCTGGACGAATTGCGCGCGCTGCCTCTGCCGACGTGGGAGCAGCGCGGGGACTATCGCGACATTGTCTACGAGGTCGCTGAGGGCATCGCGCGCATCACGATCAACCGGCCCGAAGTACGCAACGCCTTCCGTCCCCAGACGCTGTTCGAGCTGGCCCACGCCTTCGAAAAGGCTCGCGACGACCTGACCGTTGGCGTGATTGTGCTCACGGGCGCCGGGTACGACGCGTTCTGCTCCGGAGGAGATCAGAGCATCCGAGGCGACGACGGCTACCTCGGCGACGACGACGTCGCGCTCCATGGTGTGGGACGGCTCAACGTGCTCGATCTCCAGATCCAGATTCGAAGGCTCCCGAAGCCAGTGATCGCCCAGGTAGCCGGATACGCAATCGGTGGCGGGCACATCTTGCACTTGGTGTGCGACCTCTCGATCGCGGCCGACAACGCGCGCTTCGGTCAGACCGGCCCGCGGGTTGGTTCCTTCGACGGAGGATTCGGTTCGTCACTGCTCGCGCGCAATATCGGTCTCAAACGCGCGAAGGAAGTCTGGTTCCTCTGTCGCCAGTACGACGCCGTGACGGCGCTCGACTGGGGTCTCGTGAACACGGTGGTGCCGCTCGACGACTTGGAGAGTGAGACCGTCGCCTGGTGCCGCCAGATCCTCACCCTGTCGCCGCTCGCGCTGCGCATGCTGAAGGCGGGCTTCAACGCCGCCGAGGACGGGCTCGCCGGGGTCCAGCAGCTCGCGGGCGACGCGACCATGTTGTTCTACATGTCAGAAGAGGCCCAGGAGGGCCGAGACGCCTACGTCGAGCGTCGAAAGCCCGATTTCTCGAAGTTTCCAAAGCGTCCATGACCGATCAACCCGGGCGGTACCGACGATGGGTGCTGGCGGCACGTCCGAGGACCCTACCGGCCGCCGCCGTGCCGGTCGTGATCGGGACACTCCTCGTTCGTCCCGCGAGCATCAGCTGGCTGAACGCTGGGTTGTGCCTCGTCATCGCGCTCAGCCTGCAGGTGGCGACCAACTACGCCAACGACTACTCAGACGGCGTGCGCGGCACCGACGAAGTGCGCGTCGGCCCCTTTCGTTTGACGGCGTCAAGGCTAGTGCCGGCAAAGAGCGTGCGCCGGGCGGCCTACGCCGGTTTTCTGATCTCGTGCGCGAGTGGACTGTGGCTCGCGTCGCGCACGTCGTGGTGGCTCGTCGCGATCGGCGCGACCGCCGTGCTTGCTGGGTGGTTCTACACCGGGGGACCGAGGCCGTACGGCTACTACGGCTTCGGTGAGCTCTTCGTCTTCATCTATTTCGGACTGGTCGCCACGATCGGGAGTGCGTACGTGCAACACCTCACGATCCCTACTCGGGCGTGGTGGCTCGGAACGGCGGCGGGCTTCATGGCCTGTGCGCTCCTCGAAGCGAATAATCTGCGCGACGTGGAGGGCGACCGCGCCGCGGGAAAGAAGACGCTCGCGGCGCGACTCGGTCGCGAGCGCAGCTCGTGGCTGTACGGGCTCTGCGTGCTCGGCGTCGCTCTTGGCGCAATCCTTGCCAAGCAGCTCGCGGTCGCTATCGTCGCATTCATCTTCTATCTGCCGGCGCTTCGTTACGGCTTTTCCAATCGTCGCGGTCGAGAGCTCCTGCCGATGCTGAAGTACTCGTCGCGCGCACAGCTCGGACTCGGGGCGCTCCTCGCGGTCCTTCTTGCGAGTAACGCCTACTGGGGTTAGATGCGAAAGAGCGCCGTCGCGCACGCTTCGGGTCGCTCGAGGTGTGCGGCGTGGCCGGCGTCAGGGACGAGGTCAACCTTGGCGTCGCGAATGAATGATCCGAGGCGCTCCGCTTCGAGGACGAACTTCGCATCGCGCGCTCCCGCAACGGCCGCTACGGGCATCGTGAGGGCGCCCAACTGGACTCCGAGCGGGGCCTGGGTGCCCGTTCCGGATAGGCGCAGCGAAGTGGCGAGCCCTTCGGCACTCGAACTGCGAGCGCGTCGTTCGAGCGCATCGGGCGCGAGGGTCGCGAACATCGGCTGGGCCAGCCACTCGTCAAGGAATCGATCGGTGCCGATGGTTTCAATTCTCGTAGCGAGGATCTCGTCGCGCGCCCTTCGTGCGCGACGCTCCTCGTTATCGGCGATGCCGGCCGTGGCACTGAGTAGTGCCAGACGTGAGAGCCGCTCGGGGTGACGAAGGGCTACGTGCAGCGCAACGCGACCGCCGAGCGAATAGCCGCCGAGGATGAATGGCTCTTTCGGGAGCACGTCCGCGAGGAGGTCCGCGGTTTCCTCGAGCGACGCCTGGACGGACGCGTTTTCCCCGTGCCCGGGGAGGTCAATGGTCAAGAGCTCGTACGCACCTGCCAGAATGGAACGAAACGTATGACCCGTGGCCTTCGTCTGGGTAAAACCGTGCAACCACACGAGGAGTGGGCCCGAGCCGTCACGTTGTAGACCGAGGAGCGACATTGTCACGTAGCGTACCGAGCGCCAGCCAGGTGCAGGCCACGTTTGCCGCCACGCTCTTTGACGAATGGATCAGACGGGGTTTGAGCGACGTCATCCTCGCGCCGGGATCACGGTCTACGCCACTCGCGCTCGCCGCCAGCTCCCGCACGGAACTGAGCGTCCACGTCCGTCTCGACGAGCGAAGCGCCGGCTTTTTTGCGATCGGCCGCGCGCTCGCGACCTCACGACCGGTCGTGATGGTGACGACGAGCGGCACCGCCGCGGCTGAGCTGCACGCGTGCGTCGCCGAAGCCGACCTCGCTTTCGTGCCCTTGATCGTCGTGACGGCTGATCGTCCACCCGAGCTGCACGGCGTCGGTGCTCCTCAGACCATGGAGCAGGCTCATCTATACGGCGCGATGGTGCGACGCTTTGACGACGTCTATGAGGTGTCGCTCGATCGTGCTCCATCGTGGCGCGGAGAGGCGAGCGGCCTCTGGGACGCGGCACTGGGCGAGGTCACCAGGCCCGGTCCGGTGCATCTGAACGCGGCATTCTCCGAGCCGTTGATCGCCGAACCGCTGGCCGTACCCACGCGCAGCGAATCGCCCGCGCGCTCAATCAAGAAGAAGGACGCCGGGCGCGAGCTCGCCGCATTCGACGTGCGTGGTCGATCGGTTCTGTGCGTAGTCGGTCGGGGAGCGACGTCCGAGATGATCGCGGCAGCCCGGGCTCTCAACTGGGTCGTGCTCGGTGACGCGACGGCCGAAGGAACGCTCGCGTACTTTGACACCCTGCTTCGCTCTGGCGAGTTCGCCCATCGCGCGCGTCCGGACATTGTCGTACGCGCCGGCGGCGTCGTCGCGTCAAAGGTTCTTGGTGAGCGGCTTCGAGAGTGGGGAGCGCGGACGGTCGCCATGAGCGGGGCCGGCTTCGTCGCGGATCCCGACCGACTGGTTGAAGAGACGTACGCCGGCGCGCCGCACGGGAGCGAGGAGTCGCTCGTTGCGAGCGACGCGTACGTGAGGCTCTGGCGTGACGCGTCGAGGGCCGTTGGCGACTGGCTGGACGGAGTCGACGCGTCGGCCGAGGAGCTGAGCGAACCGATCGTCGCGCGCATTGTCATCACCGCGTGCAACGACTCGGGAGTGCCCCTCCTCGTGGGATCGTCGATGCCAGTGCGAGATGTGGAGTGGTGGGCGCCGCCACGGCGATGTCGCGTCTATTCCAATCGGGGGGTCAACGGTATCGACGGCGTCGTCTCGACGGCGCTCGGAGTCGCCGCCGGAGGAACCGCGGTCGCCCTCGTCGGCGACCTCACGATGCTGCATGACGTGTCGGGGCTCGTCGATGGTCTCGGCACGGCCGGCGGCACGCTCGTGCTCGTCGTCGTCGACAACGGGGGAGGCGGGATCTTCTCGTTCCTGCCCCAGGCGACGGCGGTCGATATCCCGCGGTTCGAACTGCTCTTCGGGACGCCTCGGCGTCACGAGCTGAGTCGCGTCGCCGAGGCCTTCGGTCACGTCGCGACGTCATCGTCGAGCCCCGATGAGCTTCGCCGCGCGATCGACAAGGCGCTCTCGGGAGACGGCGTACGCGTGGTCATCGCCCGGGTGCCGTCGCGCTTCGACAACGTGGCGATCCACGAACAGTGGAACGATCGCGCACGAGGGCTCGTTGAGGGCACGACGTGATCGCCTCGATTCAATCCGCATCGCTCTTTGTTGC
>JBAUSF010000303.1:0-3734 GCA_049581565.1 Acidimicrobiales bacterium | reverse complement strand
CTCATAGGCGCGACCGTCGGACTCTCACTCATAGCCCTGAAGAGAATGTCAAGTAATCAGCCGATCCCCTATGGCGTATTCCTCACAGCAGGTACAGCCGTGGCGGTGTTTGCCGGACCTGAATTGATCTCATCCTTAAGCGGACTCCACTGAACGCAAACCGAACTCCTTTCTTCTACGCTCCACGGAATCTAGAGGACCTACTGGAACCGAGCGCTCAATTGACCAATCTTTCGTCTTCTCTCATCCTTCTTCCGAGCATGCTCCAGTTCATGGATTTTGTCTTGTAACGTTCGGTCACAGGTCGGGATGGAACGATCATGTCTCTGGGCCAATTCAAAAGAGATAATGGAAAGATCGTGTCGATCTCAAAGCCCGACCTTTACTCCAAGACGGTGACCGACATTCGAGGGTGGCTCGACCGCCCACTTTCGAATATTGGATGCTTCATAAGCTGGATCGTGAGTAGCGTCATATTTTTGGGCTTTGCCGACCTCCTAGGGGGTCCTACCGAGGGCGATGTATCGGAATCGGTATACGGAACGTGGTCGATCGCCCATGGGAATCTTGCCTGCATCTACCCGCCACTCGCGAGTCACCATTTGAATGATCTCGCAAATCCCTTTGCCCTGGCCGCACCCCTCTATCCGTTCATCAGTGGCGGGCTCGCGGCTCTGTTGCGGATTGGTCATCAAGTCCCCTTTCCAGGGACGAGCCAGTTGGGCGATCATTGCCTGAACGCATTCAGCGCAATCTTCAAGTGGTCAGCAAAGTCCAACGCCATCCTTCCGACGATCCGACTCTCGTACTTCGTCTGGTTCGTCCTCGCGGCTGGCGTCATCCTGGTGGTGAGGGCATCGGGGCGAGGTCGAAGTGGATGGGAGGCACTCGCTCTTGTAATGGTGGCTGCCACTGCGCCTGTCGTGATGTGCCTCACGTATTACTTTCATCCACAAGACCTTCTCGCAATGGGACTGTTGTTGGCCTGCGTTGCAGCATCGTTGCGCGGTAGGTGGTACCTCGCCGGGCTTCTGATCGGGCTTGCATTTTGCTCTCAGCAGTTCGCGTTGCTTGTCGCCGGACCACTTCTCGTCGTGAGCCCCCCGAGAGATAGGTTGCGATACGTCATTGGCGCCGTGTTTGCGGTTATCGCAATCGACCTCCCCGTCATCATCGCCACATCGGGCCGCGGCATACGCACGGTCCTCTTTGGCTCCAGCCGCGTCGGAAGCAACATCACGTCGTTTGGCGGAACCGTCCTCTGGTCAATGCAACTTCACGGAATCGCGCTCTTCATCCTTTCTCGCGTGCTCCCGATAGTTGTCGCGACCGGTATTGCGTGGTGGCTCTCAAATCGATACGGCTCCGCACTGCTGCGGCCCGTTCCCATCGCCTCCGTGGTCGCACTCTCCCTGGTGATGAGGATGGTATTTGAAGAGAACCTCTTCGGGTACTACTTCATGGCCACCGCCGTCTCCCTCGTGCTGCTTGACATCGTGGCGGGCCGCGTTCGCGGACAGACTCTCGCGTGGCTCGGGTTGTTTATGGCTTGGTTCAATCCTGTTCACCTAGGGTTGGTCCCCAACTTGACGTCCTGGTCGGTCTCGCTCTCATACGACATTCCCATCGCGCTGTTTGCCATCGGCGCGCTCTGCGTGCTCATCGACGCGGCTCAGCGCAGAGTTCGGCTCTACAAGATTGCCTGGCTGGTCGTGCTCGCGCTGACTCGCGAGACGAAGCTGTGGGGGCTAGCGAGTCCCATCTACATTCCGAAGTATTGGATGCTGCAGGTCGTTCTCGTCGTGACGGCCGTGGCACTGACGCTCGGCCCTCTCGTAGAGTGGTCGAAATCCAATCCAACACGTGGGGCGGTTTCCCTCGCGGTCTGAGATCCGCTCGTGGGTGGCGCTCGGACGTTCCGTCGCCTAACCCCTAATAGACGACTTCCATTCGCAGGCCTTCGCTATCCCACTCCGGTTCGATGGGAATTCGGCGGGCCGCGTGCCCGTGCACTCGACGCGCCGTCCACAGCAGGGAGAGACCGTCAAAGACGTGCTTCTCCTCGACCCCCTCAAGTACGGTGTCGAGCGCCTTGTCGATTCCGGGGATGTGCGATTCGAGGACTTCGCGTCGTTCCTCGCGTCCTTCTTCGATCCTCTTGGATCTCTGCATCGAGGTGTCTTCATTCAGCTGGAAGAAGCTCAACTCTGGACTCCCTTCGTAGATCGTCCGCTGCCTGAAGGGAGACATCTCGTTTGCCACTTCGCGGAACCTTGGAAGGAGCGTCAAGGTGACGGCATCCAGTCCGCTCTCGCTCCACTCCACCTCGCCGCGCAGAACCGCGCGCGAGGGTGCGTTGTGCACCGCCGCGCCACGCGAGCCAAGGAGCGACCGAACTTGGATGTCGCACGTCCTCGGTCCGTCTTCAGGATTATCTAGATAACCGACCGGAGCATTGATCACGATGATCTCGAAGCTGGGGCGCTCGCTCAGGATCTCGAGAAAGGTGTCGTAGATGCGCGGCGGCTCTGGAGCGAAGGTGGCTCCGTGAAGTTTCGCGCTTTGGACCAGCCATCCAGGCGGACACGGCGTAAGGCCCGCCACTAGGGAATAAGGAAGAATCGGACCTCTGTGAAGACTCACCCCGTCATTTATACCCTAATGAACGACTTATCCATCTGCTCTAACGTCCGTACGAGTTCCTTCGGGTGAGCGGTTGTCAACATGGCGTCTTCGTACGAGATCACGTGGTCGACGACGAGCTTTGCCAGGCTCGTCTCCATCGTCTGCATGCCCTCTTGGGTGTTGGTGAACATGATGTTCTGGAGCTGATTCGATCGTCCCTCACGAATCAGGTTCCGTACGGCGTGCGTCGCAATGAGCACCTCGTAGGCGGCAACCATTCCGCCATCGATTCGCGGAATGAGCCGCTGCGCGATGATGGCGCTCAGCGAGGATGCCAATTGCACGCGCGTCTGCTCCTGACGCCATGCGGGAAACACGTCGATGATTCGGTCGACGGCTTGCGGCGCGTCGTTCGTGTGCAATGTCGCGAACACGAGGTGCCCGGTTTCGGCCATCGTGAGCGCGATCTGGATGGAGTCGATGTCGCGCATCTCACCAATGAGGAGAACATCGGGGTCTTCGCGCAGTGCAGAACGTAGCGCCCGATCAAAAGACGGGCTGTCAAGGCCCACTTCGCGCTGGCTTACCGCTGAAGTCTTGTGGGTGTGCACGTACTCGACGGGATCTTCGATCGTCAGAATATGGCACGCACGATCCTCGTTGATCTTGTTCACAATCGAAGCGAGCGTCGTCGACTTTCCCGAGCCGGTCGGCCCAGTGACGAGGACGAAGCCGCGAGGCTGTTCGGCGACCCAGTTCGCCGCCCAGGGCAACCCCAGCTCTTCGAACCCTGGAATTCTGGTAGGAATAACGCGAAGCGCGAGGGCGGTCTGTCCGCGCTGCGTGAAGACACTGCCACGGATTCGAGCCTTTTCACCCCACGAGAACGCAAAGTCGCAGTCGAGGTACTCCTCGAACGTTTCCTTTTGGGTTGGGGTCAGGAGCTCTTCGGCGATGGCTCGGATTTCATCGCCGGTCAATGTTTCGGCGTTCGCGAGGGGCCTCAATTTACCTGACACGCGTATTCGAGGTTGAGAGCCTCCCGAAAGCAGAAGGTCAGTTCCCCCTTGATCCCACAGCGCCTCGAGCCACGGGTCAATGTTTCGTGC
>JBAUSF010000302.1:0-7126 GCA_049581565.1 Acidimicrobiales bacterium | reverse complement strand
ACAGGCTGAAGGCGAAGTCGACGTTCGAGCGGTGGATCGGCGCGATGATCACCGGCCCTTCGAGGGGGATGTTCTGCGCGCCCTCGACGACGGGATGAAAGAAGAACGCCGCCAGCGCGCCGACGATCTTCGCACAGACCCGGTACGTCAGGGTTTTGTCGGGGTTTAGGACGAGGTCCGAAGCTTCAGGCATTGCGTAATCTCCTCGACCACCTCGTCCACCGTTCGACCCGTTGTGTCTAGCACGAGCGCGTCGTCCGCCTGGCGAAGGGGCGACGCCTCGCGCGTCGAGTCGATGACGTCGCGGCGTGCCACCGACGCTTCGCTCTCGTCATCTCGCCGGCGCGATCGCTCGGCGAGCGACGCCGTCAGATAGACCTTCACGGTCGCGTGGGGAAAGACGACCGTCGTGATATCGCGGCCCTCGACGACGGTACCGACCGGCTGAGACGCCGCGAACTCGCGCTGGCGGTCCACCATCTCGGAGCGGACCTCCGGATTCGCCGCGACGACGGACACCGCCACGTTGACCGCTTCAGTGCGCAGCTCGTCGTGCACGTCACGACCGTTGACGCTCACTCGTGGCACCGTGTCGATCGTCACGGTGCGCGCGACCTCGGCCACGGCTTTCCGGTCGTGGACGTCGATGCCCCGATCGAGCGCCTCGTAGGTGACGGCGCGATACATCGCCCCGGTATCGAGGAAGGACCAGCCGAGCGACGTCGCGAGTGCGCGAGCCACGCTGGACTTGCCCGATCCGGCGGGCCCGTCGATCGCAATGACCTGAGTGCTCATTGCAACAATGTTAGGTCTCGGAAAAAATGTGGATAGCTTGACGACACCGTCGACGCGCCTTCGATGGTTGCGCCATTACCCGCGCACCCCGCGACGGCGCTCGCCATCACCATTCGGTGATCGAGCGACGTCGAAATGGTGAAGTCGTTGAAGCGCGTCGCCGAACCGAGTCCCTCGACGAAGAAGTCGTCGCCCTCCGCCCACGCCCGACAGCCGAGCAACGTGGCGAGCGTGAGGGAGCCCTCGAAACGATCCGACTCTTTGTGGCGAAGCTCGCTCATCGAGCGAAAGGCGCTCACGCCGCTCGCGGCGCACGCGGCGACCGTGAGGACGGGCACCTCGTCAACCGACGGCACGTCGGACGAGTGAATCTCGGTCGCCGCGAGTGAAGAGCTCTTCATCCGCAGCGCTGCGTACGTGTCGTACTCGACGAGCGAGATAGCGGCGCCCATGCGCTGGAGGACGCTCACGAAACCAACTCGCTCGGGACTCGCGTCAACGCTCAGCACCTCGAGGGTCGCGTCGGGGTGTATCGCACCGAGCACGGCGAAGAAGGCCGCCTGGGAGGGGTCTCCCGGGACGTGCCAGTCGCGTCGTCGAGGCCTGCCGGGTCGAAGCGTCACCACGCGCCCCTCGCCGACATCGTTGCTCTCGACGGCGATGCCCGCGGCGCGAAGCATGTCCTCGGTCGTCCGTCGCGTGCGGACTTCCTCGCGCACGGTGGTGGCACCATCAGCGACAAGTGCCGCAAAGAGAATCGCGGATTTCACCTGGGCGCTCGCGATCGGCACCCGATAGTCCGTCGGACGCACGTGCTCGGGAGCCGTCACCGTCAATGGTGGCGTACACGTCGGACCCTCGCCGGCGACGAGCACGCCCATCTGGGCGAGCGGTGTCGCGATCCGGTCCATCGGACGCTTGGAGAGCGACGCGTCACCGATCAATCGGTGCCTGCCCGGTACCGACGCGACCACGCCGCTCATGAGTCGCATGGTCGTGCCCGAATTCCCACAGTCGAGGTCACTCGAGATGCGATAGAGCCCGGCGTCGGGCCCGACCACGAACGTGACGCCGTCGTCGTCGTAGCGGGTAGCGCCGAGCTGCTCGAGGATGACGCTCGTCGAGTGAACGTCCTCTCCCCGCGAGAGGCCGGTGATCGAGCTCTCCCCCGGTGCCAGGGCACTGATCATGAGGGCGCGGTGGGACGAGCTCTTGTCGCCGGGCACCCGGATCGAACCACGGAGATGCGCCGCTCGCGCGACGCGTTCGACGTCGCTCATTCGTGTCCGACCTCGAAGCCGCGCTCGACGAGGGCGTTGCGGAACAACTCGGCTTGACGCTCGTCGATCGCGAGCAGCAAGGTACCGCTCGAGCCCTCGATGCGGTGGGCGATCTCGATGTCGTAGATGTTCACGAGCATCTCCGAGGCCGCCATGGTGACCGCCGCGAGGACGCCCGGTTGGTCGCTCACCGCGACGCGCAGGTACACGAGGTTCTCCGAGTGAAGAGCCCGCCCCGGTAGCTGGCGGCGAGCGGACGCCGCGCTCACGAGGTCGCTCTCAATGGTCTCGTGGTCGTTCGTCGAGAGGGCGACGCGGAGGTTCGCGAGCCGTTCTTCGATCGCCTCCAGTGATTGACTGATGGCCTCGCGATTCTCAAAGAGCACGTCGGGCCAGATGTTGGTGTCGCCCGCCGCGACGCGCGTCATGTCGCGGAATCCTCCCGCGGCGAGCTGGAGCAAGATCGCGTCCTGCTCGGCGACACGGCTCGCCTCGTTCATAAGGGCCCCCGCGAGCAGGTGGGGTACGTGGCTCGCCACGGCGACCAGCCGGTCGTGATCGTCGGCGTCCACCGCCACGACGTTGGCGCCGAGTTCGCGCAAGATACCGTGCAAGGTTCCGTAGGTCTCGGGCTTCGTGTGCGAGGTCGGCGTGAGCACCCACGTGCAGCCGCGAAAAAGGTCCGGCCGCGCGCCGGCGAGGCCGCGTAGCTCCGAACCGGCCATCGGGTGGCCCGCGAGAAAGCGCGGATCGGCGACCTCGTCGACGATGGTTCCCTTGACCCCCGCGACGTCGGTCACAATGACGTCGGGCCTCGTGATGGCGGCAAGGATCTTCTGAGCGGACTCGGCGACAACGCTCGCGGGTGTCGCGATCACGACGAGGCTCGTCTCGTCGTGGAGCTCGCTCGCGACGACAACGCCCGCCCCGAGTGCCGCGTCCGTGATCGCGGGGTCGATGTCCACTCCCGTGACGAGCCAGCCCTGTTCGCCGAGCGCGAGCGCGAGGGAAGATCCAATGAGTCCGAGGCCCACCACGTGGGCCCGCCGGCTATTCGGGGAGATCATCGCGAAGTGAGGGCGCGTTTCGCAGGTAGACGTGGCGCAGCTCGTCTCGAGCGCGCTCGGTGTAGGCGTGGAGCAGCACCCGAACGGTGAGCGGCATGGCTCCGGGAACGTTGATTTCGCTGGCGCACAAGAGCGGTACGTCCCCGAAGCCCACGCCGCGCGCCGCGGTGGCGGGGAACGCCGCCGTCAAGTCGGGCGTGGTCGTAAAGAGGACGCTGATCACGTCGTCGTGGTTGATGCCGTTGCGCTCGAGCATCTCGACCAACAGCTCTTGGGTGACTTCGGTGATCTCCTCGGGCGTGTTCGCGACGCACGTTGACGCGCCGCGAACTCCTCGTACCATGGCAAAACTCATGAAGGCATCGTAGAGGCCAGCTCATCAGTCATCCCAACGGCTTCCATCAAACGACGCACCTCATTGAGAGAAAGTTGGCGATACACACCCGGTGAGAGTGTGGCGTCCTGCAAGGGACCGATGCGGGTGCGTACCAGTCGGGTCACCTCGTGACCAACGGCGGCGCACATGCGCCGCACTTGACGGTTACGCCCCTCGTGGATCACGATGCGCAGCAGTCCTTCGCTCACGCGCGACACCTGGGCGGGGGCGGTCATCCCGTCGTCGAGCTCGACGCCTTCGCGCAGGCGCCGCAGTGCGCCCGGAGAGGGATCGCCCTCGACTCGCGCCAGATACTCCTTGGCGACCCCCGAGCTCGGGTGCGTGAGCAGGTGTGCGAGGCGTCCGTCGTTCGTGAGAATGAGGAGGCCTTCGGTGTTCATGTCGAGACGTCCGACCGGAAAGATGCGAACCGGCGATTCGATGAGATCGAGCACGGTCGTGCGCCCCTGGGGGTCCGAGGCGGTCGTGACGACACCGTCAGGCTTGTTCAAGAGGAAGTAGACCTTGGCCTGGGAGGTCGGCGCGAGCTTGCCGTCGACGCAGATCACCTGGACGTTGGGGTCGACCCGGTTCCCAAGCTCCGCGACGCGCCCGTCAACGGTGACGCGCCCCTCGACAATGAGGATCTCGCACGCCCTTCGTGAGCCGTAGCCGGCGCGCGCGAGCGTCTTTTGCAGGCGCTCCCCCTCGTCCAACTAGGACACCTCCGACTCGTCGAATCGCGCGGAGAGCTCGTCAGCGAGCTCGTTGGCGGCTTCGACAGGCGGCATGAACTCCTCGATCGGTGGAAGGTCGTCGAGCGTCGCGAGTCCCATGCGATCGAGAAACGATTCCGTCGTTCCGTAGAGGATCGGCTGGCCGGGTCCCGGCGCGCGGCCGAGCTCTTCGATGTAGCCGCGCTGTTCGAGCAAGCGCACGACCCCGTCGACGTTGACGCCGCGAAGGGCCGAGATCTGGGCGCGAGATATTGGCTGGCGGTAGGCAATGATCGCGAGCGATTCGAGTGCGGCCGAGCTCAAGCGGTGCGACACGTCGCGATTAGCGAACTTCGCGACCCACGCGGCGACGTCCGGCGAGGACTGCATGACCCAGCCGCTCGCGAGCTCGACGAGTTGAAAGCCGCGGCGCTCGTCGACGAACTCCGCGCGAAGGGCGCGCAACGTCGACGCGACGTCCTGCGCGTCGGCTTCGATCACATCGGCGAGCTCCTCCGCCGAGATCGGTTCGAGGGCGACCGTCAACATCGCCTCGAGCTTCTGTTCCAGTGAGAGCTCATCCCTCATAGCTGTCCACACCTCCGATATCGAGCCTCGAGTCCGTGTCGAGCCATTTGATCTGAACGTCGCCGAACGTGGCCCCCTGGCCGAGCTCCAGGTGCCCGAGCTTGCAGAGCTCGAGAATGGCGAGAAAGTGCACGATGACCTCGATGCGCGTGCTGAGGTCTGCGGTCAGCTGACGAAAGGAGAATCGGCCCATCGTGGGAAGACGCTGGGCGAGTCGTGCAACGGTCTCGGCGACCGTCACGGCGTCAACGGTCACGTGGTGCAGTCGCACGACCGGCACGGGCTTCTCTTCGATGCCGCGAAGGTACGCGAGCGCGAGCTGGGCCGTGGTGACCCCCGCGAGGAGGTCGGGCGGCTGCACGACGAAGCCGTCGTCGATGCCGCGAAGCCTCGGATAGGCGCGGTTCGCGCGCTCAAAGAGTGACACGAACGCGTCGGCGAGTCCCGCGTAGGTGCGCAGCTCCAACAGCCGCGCGAGCAAGACGTCGCGCTCTTCCCAGCCGACGAACTCTTCGTCGACTTCCCCGCTCTCTCGGCCCGGGAGGAGTCGGTGGCTCTTCATCTCCAGAAGAATGGCTGCGATCAGGAGAAACTCGGAGAGATCGTCCATATTGAGCGTCGTTGACTCGTCGCGTAGCGAAGAGACGAACTCGTCGACGAGCGGCGCGAGCGGAATATCGAGAATGTCGACCTCGTGGGAGGAGATCAGCTGCAACAGCAGCTCTATCGGGCCGCTGAAGGACGGCGTCGTCACGACGAAGGTCACCTGACAACTGTATCGGTAGTTCCCCTCGCGCCCCCTCCCCTACGATTAGGTGATGAGGATACTTTCGGGGATGCAACCATCAGGGGCGTTGCACCTCGGTAACTATCTCGGGGCGCTGCGCCGCTGGGTCGAGGAGCAGAATGAGGACGCCTTCTACTGCGTGGTGGACCTGCACGCCCTGACGTTGCACATCGAGCCCGAAGACCTGCGCGCGAACACGACCGATCTGCTCGCGAGCTATCTCGCGGCGGGTCTCGATCCCGAGGTCTGCACGATCTTCATCCAGAGCCAGGTCCCCTATCACGGTCAGCTCAACTGGCTGCTCGAATGCGTGGCGACCTACGGCGAGCTCGCGCGCATGGTTGCCTTCAAGGAGAAGTCGGAGCGACAAGACGGCTACCGGGTGGGACTGCTCACCTACCCCGTCTTGATGGCGGCCGACATCTTGCTCTACGAGACGGAGGAGGTCCCCGTCGGTGACGACCAGCGCCAGCACCTCGAGCTCACGCGTGACCTCGCCGAACGCTTCAACAACCGCTTCGGGCCTACGTTCACGGTTCCCGTCGGCGTTCAGCCGCCGGTCGCAGCGCGAGTGATGGACCTGCAAGAGCCCACGCGCAAGATGAGCAAGTCCATCTCGAGTCCGCTCGGGACCATCTACCTCTTCGACGAGCCGAAGGAAATCGAGCGAAAGATCTCCAAGGCCGTCACCGACACCGACGGCGAGGTGCGCTTTGACTGGGAGAACAAGCCCGGCGTCTCGAACCTTCTCGAGATCTTCGCGAGCTTCGCCAACGAGACACCCGAGGCCATCGCCGCGCGCTACAGCCGCTATGGAGAGTTGAAGCGCGATCTCGCGGGCCTCATGAATGACTCACTCGCGCCGCTTCGCGCCCGCTACCACGAGCTGCTCGGGTCGCCCGACGAGCTCTACAAGGTCGCCGCCCGGGGCGCCGAGAAGGCGAGCGTCGTCGCTGGTCCCGTCTACCACCGCGCCGCGACCGCCATGGGGCTCGTCTAGAGGTTGTTGAGCCACCAAGTTTCGAGGTCGTAGAGCCAGTTCGTGCCCACGTGCAAGAACTGGTAGTCGATCAAGATGAAGATGAAGAAGAACGGCAGGGCCCTCGCTCGAAAGCGGTAGTACGCGGGCAGGTTCCGTAGCGGAATGAAGCGCTCGATGATCGCCGAACCGTCGAGCGGCGGAATCGGGATCAGGTTGAACGCCGCGAGTACGAGGTTGACGAGCCCGAACGCCACGAAGAATAGGAAGACGTTGTAATCCCACGACTCGGAGATGGCGAGGCGGCAGATCAAGAACGCAATGCCCGAGAGCACGATATTGACCGCAGGACCAGCGAGCGCGACCCACAGAGCCTGCTTGCGGGGCTTGCGCAGACGACCGATATTGACCGGCACTGGTTTGGCGTAGCCGAAGGCCGGAAAATGGAGAAAGACGAGCATCGCCGGAAGGAGAACGGTCCCGAAGGGGTCGATGTGGCGCAGTGGATTGAGGGTCAAACGATGCTGCTCCTCGGCGG
>JBAUSF010000301.1:0-2253 GCA_049581565.1 Acidimicrobiales bacterium | reverse complement strand
GAACATGTCCTTGAGCACAGCGAGGCGATAAACAGCTTCGTAAAGCGCTCGCGCCGTGCGGGGACCGTCAGGGTAGTCGTTGGCGTATTTGAGGTAGAGGTCGGCCTCTTTCGCCGGGCACTGCTCGGAGCCCTGCCAGTCACCGCAGAGCTTGTTGTCGATAAGATCGAAAGCCGCCAGCGCCGCCCAGCGGGTGCGGGGATAGTATTTGATGACCTTCCTAAGCGCGTCCTCATCCATCTGCTGACGGAAGTAGGGGTCCTTTTCATGAGCCGACGGCAAAGTGGATGCGTCGGCCTTTTCGATTTGCCAGCGAATGTCGGCGGCGCGCCAAGAGGCTTCGGGCACGAGCGGCGAGTTGGGAAACATCTCGACCACGCGGCGGTAAAGAAGGCGCGCGCTGGTTGCTGCATTGGCCGGGCCGCGCGGATTTGAGGCAAGAGCTTCCTGGTTGGCTGCAGCGCCCATGATGATCCGGTCGCCGTCGGGCGTGGATTCTTCAACGACTCCCTTGGCCTGCATCCATCCGGAGATGGGGGGCGGCGTTTCGTCGCTGCCGACCATCGGGGTATCGCGGTCGTCCTGTTGCTCTTCGATGTCGGTGTTGGCGTAGACGCGCAGCCAGGGGCCGCTTCTTTCAGCAACGACCATCTCGCGGCCAATCTGCACTTTGTCAACGCGCTGCGAGCCGATGTCAGGCGAGATGTAGAGCGGTGTAATACGCAGGACCGTGGCGCGCGGGCCGGCCATGGGCTTAACCAACTGCGGCGGTTTTTTGTCGGCATAGCTGGGAACTACTACGCAGCAGAAGATAAGTGAGAGCGCAAGAAGCGGCCCGCCCACACCAGCGGCAAAAAAAACTACGCCGCGAAGGTGGGGCACCCTGTACGCTTTGGCGATGCGCGGTTTTATCACAGAGAAAATCATAGTTGAACGACGCGAGGTTGCGCTTTCGGTGAGCACCTGGTCCAGCAGAGCGGGGTCCACATTGCCGCCGCTCACCACGGCCACGGCTTTGCGGTATGCAGGCAACTGGTCCGCGTGGAAGAGCAGCGCGGCGGTTGAAACGGCTCCGCTGGGCTCTGGAATCAGGCGAGTGGCGGCCACAATGGCGCGCATGGCGGCGCGAATCTCTGCCTCTGTCACCGTGATGATGCCGTCGACGAATGCCTGAATGTGAGCGAAATTGCGCGCGCCCACGCTCTGGGTACGCAGGCCGTCTGCGAGCGTGCGGCTGGTCATATCCGCGGGCCAGGTGACGATTTTGCCGGTGCGAAAACTTTCTGCGGTGTCGCCGGCCAGCTCCGGCTCGACGCCGAAGACTTTTACTTTGTGGGCGTCGACTACGGCGGACTTCACAGCCGCAGCGACACCGCCCAACAGGCCGCCACCCGAGACCGGCGCGAGCACGAGGTCCACATCAGGAAGTTCATCTGCGATTTCGAGACCGCAGGTTCCCTGCCCCGCAATGATCTGCTCGTCGTCATACGGAGGGATGACGATATAGCCGTGCTCGCGCACCAGTTGCTCAGCCACGGCGAGGCGCTCGCTCGATGCAACGCCAACGTCCACGACTTCAGCGCCCATCGCCAGCGTTGCCGCGCGCTTGATGGCCGGCGCGTTTGAGGGCATGACGATGACTGCCTTTGCTCCCACTTCGCGCGCGGCATAGGCCACGCCCTGGGCGTGGTTGCCGCTTGAGTAAGTAATGACTCCGCGCGAGATTTCGGCGGGGGTCAGTTGCAGAATTTTGTTGGAGGCGCCGCGAATTTTGAAAGCGCCGATGGGCTGCAGGCTTTCGGCCTTGAGCCAGATCTCCCGGCCGGCGCCATAGCCCGAGATGCCGGGAAACTGCGCGCGGATCAGCGGCGTTTTGACGGCGATAGCCGCAATGCGCGACGCGGCAGCGCGAATTGCGTCGATAGAGACGAGAGCTTGCGTTTCGGCTTGCATCGAGGCCTCGACGGATTCCCGCCACTATTCGTGACAACACGGCACGCCGAAGGCGGGAAACCCAACTCTCAAGTATCGCCGATCAAGGTGAGACCGCCGAACAATCTGTAATTGGGAAGCGCAAAAGGGCGGCAGCCGAAGCCACCGCCCCTGGCTCGCCGATCGGCGAGGGTTTTAGAAGAAGAATTTGGCCGAAACCTGCAACTGCCGCGATCCGTACAGGTAGCTGTTGGTTCCGCTGGTGGCGCCAAATGCACTGAGGCCAGTCCCGGTGTAGGGATAGATGCATCCCTGTAGGAC
>JBAUSF010000300.1:0-27379 GCA_049581565.1 Acidimicrobiales bacterium | reverse complement strand
CATCATGACCCTCTTCGGCGTCGCGGTCGCCTTCGTTGCCCAGTCGGCCGACTTCCTCGCCGCCATACAGATCATCGTCTACGCGGGCGCGATCGTTGTCTTGTTCCTCTTTGTCATCATGTTCCTCGGCATTGGCTTCAAGCACAGCGCCGAAGTCGAACCCCTCGTCGGCCAGAAGGCCTTCGCGCTCGCGGGCGTCGTGATCACCGTCGCGGGACTGATCGCGCTCATGGCCTCCTCGCACTGGGTGACCGGCGCGACCAAGGTGTCGGGCGCCGCACTCGCGGGCGGCAACGGCAACGTAAAGCAACTCGGCACGGCCGTCTTTACGACGTACCTCTTTGCCTTCGAAGCGACGTCGGCGCTGCTCGTCATTGCCGTCGTCGGCGCGGTGCTGCTTGCTCGTCGCGAGCGCGCGACGCTGAAGGAATCTCCGCGCGACGAGCTGTCCACCCACGAGTCTGACGAGGAGGTGCCGTCGTGAACGTCCCCGCTGCCTGGTACCTCGTGCTCGCCGCCCTGCTCTTTGGCGTCGGGGCCTTCGGGTTCCTGACGCGCCGATCGGCCCTCATCATGTTCATGTGCCTCGAGCTGATGCTGAACGCCGTCAACCTCACCTTCGTCACCTTCTCGCGCACGCTCTCTGACATCGCGGGCCAGGCGAGCGTCTTTTTCGTGATGGTCGTCGCTGCGGCCGAGGTCACCGTGGGTCTCGGCATCGTGGTCGCCGTCTTTCGGCTCCGCTCGTCCACTTCCGTGGACGAGATGAATGAGATGAAAGGCTGAGATGGCACACGTCGCCACGCTGATCGTTCTGCTGCCGCTGCTCGGGTACCTCCTCGTTCTCCTGCTCGGCACGTCCATCAAAGAGCGAGCCATCGGCGCGATCGCGACCGGCGTCGTCGCGGTCAGCTTCATCTTGAGCGTCGTGGCCTTCTTCATGCTGCTCGGGCGTTCGAACCGCGAAGTGAGCGTCCATCTGTTCGACTGGATCTCGGTCGGGACGCTGCACGTGCCCGCGGGGCTCCTCGTCGACCCGCTCTCGATCACCATGTGCCTCTTCGTGACGGGGATCTCTGCGCTCATTCACCTGTACTCCATGGGCTACATGCACGCAGACAAGGACTACCGAAAGTTCTTCTTGTACCTCAACCTCTTCGTCTTTTCGATGCTCGTGCTCGTGCTCGCGAACAACCTGCTCATGACCTTCGTGGGCTGGGAGGGCGTCGGGGTGTGCTCCTACTGGCTCGTGAGCTACTACTTCGAGCGCGGCTCGGCTGCTTCGGCCGGGAAGAAGGCCTTCCTCTACAACCGCGTCGGCGACTTTGGTCTCCTCATCGCGATGTTCCTGCTCTTTCACTACACCCACACCCTCAACTACCTCGGGATCTTCCACGCGGCCGGTACCCTATCGCCGACCGTCGCGACACTCACGGTGCTCGCCTTGCTGTTGGCCGCGACCGGCAAGAGCGCCCAGATTCCCCTCTTCAACTGGCTGCCCGACGCGATGGAGGGCCCGACCCCGGTGTCCGCCCTCATCCACGCCGCGACCATGGTGACGGCCGGGGTCTACCTGCTCGTGCGGATGTCGCCGGTCCTCACGATGTCGCCCGACGGACGACTCACCATCGCCTTCATTGGCGCGATCACCGCATTCGTCGCCGCGACGATCGCGACCTCCCAGACCGACATCAAGAAGGTGCTCGCCTTTTCGACGGTCTCCCAGATCGGCTACATGGTGCTCGCCGTCGGCGTCGGTGCCTACTCGGCCGCGATCTTTCTCATGGTCGCCCACGCGTTCTACAAGGCCCTGCTGTTCCTCGGGGCCGGCTCGGTCATCCACTCCCTCGACGGCGAGCAAGAGATGAGAAAGATGGGGGGACTCGCCAAGTTCTTGCCGATCACGTTCCCCGCGTTCCTCGTCGCCTGGCTCGCGATCATCGGCATCCCGCCCTTTTCGGGCTTCTTCGCGAAGGGGGACGTGCTGACGAGCGTCTTCGCCCACAACAAGCTCCTCTGGGCGATCGGCGTCGTGACGGCGATCTTGACCGCGTACTACATGACTCGCCTGTTCGTACTCACCTTCACCGGTAGCGAGCGCTTCCGCGCCGAGCACGCCCACGACCCGCACGAGTCGCCGTGGGTGATGACCATTCCGCTCATCATCCTCGCCGTGCTCGCCGCGACCGGCGGCATCATCAACCTGCCCTGGGCGCACGGGTCCTCCCTCGCGCACTTCCTCGCGCCCGTCTTCGGCTTCGTGCCCGCGGTCGCCGCCGCGAACACGACCGAGCAGTGGGTCCTCGCGGGGGTCGACACCATTGCGGCCGTGCTCGGACTGCTCGCCGCGTGGACGCTCTGGCGCAGCACCGTCGAGTCGCCCCGCCTCGAGCCCGCCTTCCTCCAGCGGGTCTGGTACTGGGACGACGCCTACGACGCGGCGATCGGTCGTCCGCTCACGCGCGCGGCGTTCGTCAGTGACGACGTGATCGAGCCGAAGGTCATCGACGGCGCCGTCACCGGCGTCGCCGTCGCGATCCGCAACAGCGCCGAGGGTCTGCGCAAGATCCAGTCGGGATTCGTGCGCCAGTACGCGCTCGCGATGGTGCTCGGCTTCGCCGTCATCGTCGTCTACTTGTTGGCGAGGGTCCACTAGATGCACTCTTCGATCTATCTCGGCGTCCTTATCGTCGTGCCCCTCGTCGGGGCGCTCGTGTCGATGCTCGTGCGCAAAGTCGAGAACGCCTCGTACTACGTCGGGGTCGCCGCAGCGACCGTCGACTTCGTGCTCTCCATCGTCGTCGCCTTCCTCTACAACGACCACGTGGCGGGGGCGGGCACGTTCGACTTCGTGTCGCGCCACGTGCTCTCCGCCCCGCTCGGACTTGCCTACGACGTCGGACTCGACGGCATCTCGCTCTTGATGGTCGTCCTCACGTCGCTCGTGCTGTTCCTCGCCCTGCTCGGGGCCCGCGAACGCCGCCGCGAGGCGTCCTTCGTCGGCTGGATGTTGGCGCTCACCTCGTTCACGATGGCGAGCTTCGTCTCCCACGACGTGCTCGAGTTCTTCATCTTCTTCGAGCTCACCCTCGTGCCGAGCTACTTCATCATCGCGAACTGGGGCGGTGCCCAACGCGCGCGGGCGGCGCTGAAGTTCTTCATCTACACCTTCAGCGGTTCGGCGTTCTTATTGATCGGTATCTTGTACCTCGGCTTCGTGCACCAGCACCAGTCCGGGGGAGCGCTGACGTTCTCCTATACGGCGCTCGCCAACACGCCGATCAGCCACGGCGTGTCGGTGTGGCTGTTCATCGCCTTCGCGATCGCATTCGCGGTGAAGTCGCCGATCTGGCCCTTCCACACGTGGTCGCCCATCACGTACGCCGAGGCCCCGACCGGTGGTTCGATCGAGCTGTCGGCGCTGCTCGCCAAACTCGGCTCTTACGGATTGCTGCGCTTTGCGATCGGGCTCTTTCCCTTGGCGCTGCCCGACATGCGCCCCGTCGTGCTCACCCTCGCCGTCATCGGCATTCTCTACGGCTCGCTCGTCGCTTGTGCGACGCCGGACCTGAAGCGGCTCGTCGCGTACTCCTCGCTCGCCCAGATGGGCTTCATCACGCTCGGCATCATGTCGGGTTCGGTGATCGGCACCGTCGGCGGGGTGCTGCTCATGTTCAACCACGGCGTCATCACGATCGGCTTCTTCCTCATCATCGGATTCATCGAACAGCGCCGCGGTTCGTACCAGATCAAGGACCTCACCGGTCTCCAGGGACCGGCGCCGGTCATGGCGGCGCTCTTCACCGTCGTCATGATGGCCTCGCTCGGACTGCCCGGGCTGTCGGGGTTCGTGAGCGAGTTCTTGATCCTGATCGGCACGTTCGCGACGCACCCCTGGTGGGCCGCGGTCGGTGCGACCGGCGTCATCGCGGCCGCCGCGTACTTGCTCTGGGCCTACCAGCGGGCCTTCCACGGCAAGGCAACTGGTCCGAACGCGTCGATCCCCGACGCCACGACGAGAGAGCGGTGGGTCCTCGTGCCGGTCGTGCTCCTCATCGTCGTCCTCGGTGTGTTCCCGAAGCCCGTCCTCGATCGCATCACGCCCTCGGTTGACCAGCTGATCCACCACGTCGCACCTACGGTGGTGGCCAAGTGATCGGTCTCGTCATCCCGAGCATCCACTACCTCGCGCTGCTGCCCGTCCTCACGTTCTTTGGCGCGTCGCTCGTCCTGCTCGTGATGAGCGCCCTCGTGCCTGACAAGGTCGCGATCAACTGGGCGACCGGCATCACGGCCGCCGCGTCGATCGCCGTCATGGTCTACGCCGCCTTCCAGTGGGCCTACGTCGCCCACCACGGCGCGACGACGACGGTCGCCCACGCCATCGTGCTCGACGGCTTTGCCGTGGTCGGCGCCTTCGCGATCGGGGCCGCCATGTTGATGAGCGCCTTTGTCGCCCACGACTGGGTCGTGCGCGAGCGCATCGCCGGGGCCGACTTCCACATCCTCGCGCTCGCCTCGAGCGCGGGCGCGCTGCTCATGGTCCAGGCGAACGACCTGATCGTCATCTTCCTCGGGCTCGAGATCCTCTCGATCGGGCTCTACGTGCTCGTGGGCTTTGACCGCCACCGCTCGACCTCGGACGAAGGGGCGCTCAAGTACTTCCTCCTCGGGGGCTTCGCGTCGGCGATCTTCATCTACGGGGTCGCCCTGATGTACGGCGCGACGGGCTCGACGAATCTCACCTCGATCGCCTACTTCCTCAGCCAAAACGTGGTGCTGCACCCCGGGCTGCTCTACGCCGGTGGGGGGCTGCTCCTCATCGGCTTTGCCTTCAAGGTCGCGGCCGTGCCCTTCCACGCGTGGTCGCCCGACGTGTACCAGGGAGCACCGACCCCGGTGACGGGGGTCATGGCCTCCATCGTGAAGATCGGCGCGTTCGCCGCGCTGCTGCGCGTGCTCATCTCGGCCCTCGGCACCCAGCTCGACACGTGGCGGCCGATCCTCTTCGCGCTCATCATCTTGACGTGCGTCGTCGGGGCCGTTGTCGCGCTCGTCCAGCGCAACGTGAAGCGCCTGCTCGCGTACTCCTCGATCAACCAGGCCGGCTTCATGCTGCTCGGCGTCTGGGCCGGCACGCCGCGCGGTGTGGCGGCGACGCTCTTCTACGTCCTCACCTACGCGCCGGTGGTCATTGCGACCTTCGCGATCGTGACGCTGGTCGGTGGCAAGGGCGACGAACACCACTCGATCGACCACTACCGCGGACTCGCTCGGCGCCAGCCCTGGCTCGGTGGCGCGTTGGCGGTGCTGCTGCTCAGCCAGCTCGGCGCGCCGCTCACCGTTGGCTTCTACGCGAAGTACACGGTGCTCGCGGCGACGATCGATTCGGGCGGGGGAGCGCTCGCCTTGGTGGCGCTATTGTCGGCTGCGATTGCCGCCTTCTTCTACTTGCGCTTCGCCCTCACGCTCTACGACGACGCAGATGTCGAGGGGACGCGGATCCACGTGCCCTGGCTGACCGGCAGCGCCATCGCGGCCGGGGTCATCGTGGCGATCCTCTTTGGTGTCTGGCCCGGACCGCTCGCGACCTGGGTCCAGCACGCCACACTTATCTTCTTGCCGTGAGCCGCGTCGCGGTCGTCACCTGCGCGGGCGCCGACGACCCCGACAACCCGGTGCTCTTTGACGCACTGCGCGCCGCTGACCTCGACGCCGTCCTCGTCAGCTGGGATGACGCAAGCGTCGCGTGGGACGAGTTCGATCTCGTGGTCGTGCGCTCGACGTGGGACTATCCGACTCGTCGAGAGGAGTTTCTGCGCTGGACGCGAGCGGTGCCAAACCTCTACAACCCCGCCGACGTCATCGAGTACTCCTCGGACAAGCACTACCTGGCCGACCTCGAGCGTCGAGGGCTTCGCGTCATCCCCTCCCACTTCTGTGACGTGGGCAGCGTTCCCCAGCTCTTCGACGTGGACTTCGTGGTGAAGCCCTGCGTCGGGGCGGGATCGCGCCACGTCGAGCGCTACCGGCCCGGCGACACTGCACGCGCTCGCGAACACGTCGCAGCGCTCCACGCTGAAGGGCGTGACGTCCTGGTCCAGCCCTACATCAACAGCGTCGACACGCTCGGCGAGCGAGCCCTCATCTTCGTTGACGGGACGTACTCGCACGCGATGACCAAGGGAGCGCTGCTCAACGTGACGGCGTCCGAGCGCGACTTCGAGTACCGCCGCACGCAGATGTCCCTCGCCGAAGGGGAAGCCGACGCGATTGATTACGCGACCGAGGTCCTCTCGAGGCTCGGTTTCGCAGACCTGCTGTACGCGCGCGTCGATCTCGTGGCAACGATTCACGGTTGGCTCGTGATGGAACTCGAGCTGGTCGAGCCGTCGCTCTTCCTCACGTTCCAGGAATCCGCCGCTCGGTCACTGGCAGGAGGGATACGGCGCCGCCTTACTCGTTGATGAGTGCGAGGAAGCGCGTGAGGACGGTGATGTGTCGCTGAACTCTGACTGGACGACCACACGACTCGGGGTCCGATCGAATCGTTCGGTTCCGGACGTGAGTGGTCAGACCTAGGCTGTTCTGAACGCCTGAACGACGGTAAGCGTTGAGGTTGTCAGTTAAACGTCAGAAGCACGGTGTGTGACGGTCGTGATGACGGCGGAATGCATGTGGTGGCAGATTTCCCGCCACCCGGGTTCTAGAGGAGACAGCGAGTGTTCGTGAAGGAAATCGACGTGGACGTGGTACGAGCGCAGTTTCCCGCACTCAATCAGCCGTCCGTCGGCGGCGAGCCGGCCGTGTTCTTTGACGGACCGGGAGGCACCCAAGTTCCCCACTCTGTTATTGACGCGGTAGCGGGCTACCTGACGAGCTCGAATGCGAACATCGGAGGTGAGTTTGAGCCATCGAGGAAGACCGACGAGGTGATCGCACAGGCTCGAGAGTACGGCGCAACGTTCGTGGGCGGCTCGTCGGACGGCATCTCATTCGGTCCCAACATGACAACGCTGAACTTCAACTTGATCCGGGCCCTTGGCAGAACGTTGAAGACCGGCGACGAGATCCTGACGACGGTGCTCGACCACGACGCCAACGTGGCGCCGTGGCTCTTGATGGCGCAGGATCGGGGCCTCGTGGTCCGCCAGGTCGGGTTGACGGACGATCTCAACATCGACCTCGAGGACCTGAAGGCCAAACTGAGCGACACGACACGAGTCGTTGCGTTCTGTCTTGCCTCAAACGCCGTGGGCACGTTGACCCCAGCCCGAGAGATCTCGAGACTCGCCCACGAGGCCGGCGCGCTCGCGTGGGCGGATGCCGTCGCCTACGCGCCACACCGGCGTATCGACGTCGAGTCGATCGGTTGTGACGTGATGCTGTGCTCTCCGTACAAGTTCTTTGGCCCGCACCTCGGGATGTCGTGGATGCGGACCGACCTCGCCGAAACCCTTCCCGCGGAACGGGTGCGACCGGCCGGCGCGAAGCCGCCGGGGCACCGGTTCGAAACCGGCACGCAGCTGCACGAGAACATCGCCGGCTTTGTCGCCGCCATTGACTATCTCGCTGCGCTGGGAGCGGGCAATGATCTTCGCAGCCGTCTCGACAGCGCCTTCGCCGCCATTCAGAGCCGTGAGGCGGACCTCGCCGATCAGCTGGTCCGCGGTCTGCGCGAACTCGGAAGCGTCGGCGTGATGGGCGTGCAGGACGCGGACCCCATGAAGCGCGTCGGCACGTTCGGCCTAAGCGTCGAAGCGCGACGTCCCGAGCTCCTCGCCCGGGCCCTCGGCGCGCAGGGCATTTACACCTGGAACGGTAACTTCTATGCGCCTGGTGTCGTTGAGCACCTGGGTCTCGATCCCGAGGAGGGCCTGCTTCGAATCGGGCTCATGCACTACAACACCGGTCGGGAAATCGAGCGCTGCCTCGAGCAGCTCGGCCTCCTCGTCTGAGGCGTCGCAAAGGATGCAGCCCCGAACGCTTCGGCTCTGTCTCGTCGGATTCGGCAAGACCGGCCAAGCCCTCGCAGAGTTGATACTTCGAGCGCACGACCGCTTGATGTCGGAACTCGGCCTCGACCTCGTGGTGACGGGAATCTGCACCGCGCGCTTTGGTTCACTCATCGATCCAGTTGGAGTCGACCTACGCCTCGCGCTCGAACGAGCCAACGTGAAGAGCCCGCACGGACCCTCTGAAGTGTCCACCGAGATAGTAGCGCAGTGCCCGGCCGACATCGTCGTCGAGACGACACCGCTCGAGCCCTTTACCGGCGCGGTCGGCTTGGCGATCATTCGCGCCGCGCTCGCTGCGGGACGGAGCGTGGCGAGCGCGAACAAGGGTCCCGTCGCGCATGGTCTTCGTGAACTGAGGAAGTTGGCCGACGATCACGGCGTGCAGTACCGCTTCGAATCGGCAGTCGCCGACGGCATGCCGGTGTTCAGCTTGGTCGAACGTACCATCCCGGGTGCGTCGGTCACCGCCGTGACCGGCCTTTTGAACTCCACGAGCGGCGTCATCCTCGACGCGCTCGGCGAAGGGCGCAGCCTGTCCGAAGCAATCCGAGAAGCCGAGGTGCTGGGCATCCTCGAAGACGACCCTCTCTACGATCTGGACGGCTGGGACGCAGCGGTCAAGCTCTGTGCGCTGTCGGCCGCCATCTGGGACAGGCCGATTCGTGTCGAAGACGTGGCGCGCACGCCCGTGAGCGAGGACTTCGCCGCACGGGCGATCGACGCACGTGCGCGCGGGCGTCGCCTTGTCAGCATCGCGAGCCTTCGCCTGACGCCCGCTGATCACGCCGTTCAGGCAACGGTGGCGATCACGGAGATTGGTCCCGAGAGCGTGTTCTTTCCGCTCACGGGTACCTCCCTCGGTGTGCAGTTTGAATCCGAGCTCTTGCGCCCGATCACGATCAGTTGCAGCGAGCCGCGTCTCGCCGACACGGCCTACGGACTGCTCGCCGATGTCGTGCACATCGGACTGGGGGACGCTGTTCGAGCGTGACACTGGAGATGGCGCCACGGGAGACGGCGACAATCAACGCTGCGTGCCGGTCGCTCAGTCTGCTTCAATCGGCGGCGCCGGCGTCGCGGGAGTGCCGTCGCCCGTTTCGAGTCCCGTTGACACCCGCGCAAGGAACGAGCGCACGGTCGATTGCGCAACACGGTGCAACAGCGCGCGATCGAGGGCACGACCAATGTCGCCAAACGGCGGTCGGTACGAAGCGGCGAGCGTGAGACGGCTGCGCTGGGAGCCGAGCGGGGCGAGTTCGAGATCGCCGCTGAGTAGCGGGAATATGCCCGTGAGTCCCGTCGCGTTCCAGGCGATCGGCACGACGCGGGCCTCCCCACGCTCGCGCATCAGCCCGAGGGTCACTTCGACTTCTCGCGACAGTAGCCCGCCGCCCCAAGTCGGCCCGATCTGCAGGCGCAACGCTTCGCCGTCTTCTTCTGCCGCGCTCGCCAAGTCCGTCAGCCACTGACCGGCGTGGTCAAAGCGCCCCCGAATGACGTCGAGCGGGAGGGGGACGTCGACGAAATCCATGATGAAAATGGCGCCACGCCTTGCGACGGGCTCGGTTTCTTCCCCCATCAGGTTGAGAGTACAGGCGGTAGCGGTGCGGTCACAGGGGACGAAGGTCCCTTTCTCACCAATGCCGTGTGGGGTGCTCGTCGCAACGCCATATTTCCTCTCACTCATCACGGGCGCCGATCCGACGCCAGAGCGCAGTGGGAAGGTGTGAAATGAGAACGGCTACGTAACGAAGGATCGGCGGGCTCCAAATCACAACGTCGTCGGTGCCAAGGGCGCGCATGACGATCTCGGCAACGTCGTTCGTTCCCGTGGTGAACGGAGGCTCGCGGAGCCCCCGGCTCATCTTCGTACGCACCACCCCCGGCCGCAGGATCTGCAACTTGACTCCCGTTCCTTCAAGGGACTGGGCGAGACCGACGCACACGCGATCGAGCCCGGCCTTGGCGCCTGAGTACAGGTAGGCGCCGCCACGCGATCGAACGGCGGCGAAGGAGGAGATCACGAGAATCCGACCGAAGCCCTGGGCGATGAGGAGACGGCGAGCCTCGGCGAGTGCGGCACTCGGCCACGTGAAATTAACGGTGATGAGCTGGGCCACGGCGTCCGAGTCCTCACCGCCCGACTGAGTGCCGAGCTGACCCACCGCGATGATGACGAGATCAACTGGATCGTCCACCTTCTCGAACGCCTCGCGGACAGTAGCGCCCGCGCGGTGCGGTTCCTCGGCGTCGAAGAGAACGTGCTCGACCTTCGTCGCTCCGTACGCGCGAGCTTCATCGGCGGCGTCACTCAAGAGCGCCGCGTTGCGACCAGCGAGTACGACGGTGCGCGTCCGGGCGGCGCAGAGCCTCTTCGTGATCGCGCGAGCGATCTCCGAGCTACCGCCCAGCACCACCACGCTCTGGGGGTGTCCGAAGGCGTCTTCCACTACCCGCTCACGAGTCCGAGGCGTCGGGCGAGGTCGCTCGTGAGCTGGTGGCGTGGGTCGACGCGGTGCTTCACACGGAGAAACTCGTCGAGCCTCGGATACATCATGGGAACGTACTCGCGCCGCAGTCGGGCGTCCTTGGCGAAGTAGACCCGTCCGTTCGCGTTTGCGACGACGGTGTCGAATTCGTCGAGGAGAGCCGGGAGATTCGCTGCGCCGACGGGCAGATCGAGCGCTAATGTCCACCCCTCGAGGGGAAAGGACAGGGGCGCGGGGTTAGCCCGACCGAAACGCTTCAAGACCGCGAGAAAGCTCGCCACCCGCGATTCGCTGAGACGCTCGATCACGTGCGAGATCGCTTCGCCATGTTGTTCGGGCACGCAGAACTGGTACTGGACGAAGCCACGGCGGCCGTAGAGACGATTCCAATTTGAAAGGCCGTCGAGCGGATGAAAGAAGGCGCCGATCGGCACGAGCGCCTCGACCTCGTGCTCGGGTGATCGGCGATACCAGAACTCGTTGAAGGCACGAATCGACCATGCATTCAGGGCCAGTGACGGGGCGCGAAAGGGAATCGAGAGCCTCGAGGGACCCGGAGGCGTCAGGGAGGAACGTTCGACGTCGTCGGTGGTCGCGTGACGACCTCGCGTCAAGATGGATCGCCCCATCGTGGCGCCCGCGCGCATGCAGTCGACCCAGGCGACCGAGTAGTGGTAGTTGTCGTCGCGAGCGCGCATCTCGGCCATCACGCTGGCGAGGTCGTGGAATCGATCGGTGTCGACGACCATCTGATTCGTCTCGACGCGCGCCAACGCGAGCTCGACCGAGGTGACAACACCCGTGAGTCCCATCGCGCCCATGGTCGCCCAGAAGAGCTCGGGCTCGTCGTCGGGCGAGACCCGGAGCGTTCCCTCTGGCGTCACGAGTCGCATGGATCGCACGTGGTTCGCGAACGATCCGTCGCGGTGATGGTTCTTGCCGTGCACGTCGGCCGCCACGGCCCCGCCGATCGTGACCTGACGGGTGCCGGGTGTCACCGGAATGAACCAGCCCTCCGGCAGCGTGTGGGTGAGGAGCTCGTCGATTGACGTCCCGGCACCCACCGTCACGACGCCGTCAGTGATCGGACCGATATGGGATAGCCCCCGATTCGAAAGCACCGCGCCGCCGCTCAACTGCGCGGCGTCGCCGTAGCTTCGTCCCAGCCCGCGCGCAATCATCGCCTCGCCCGACGCCAGTTCGCGGATGACGTCGTCTTCACATTGCGGCGCCCGCATCGTTGACGTCGCGGGCAGTCGTCCGCCCCAACCGACGAGCACTTCGCTCATTCGTAGACGCCGAAGATCATGAGCACGACCCAGATGGCGAGCAGTATCTGCACGGTGCGGTTGTGCAGCAACAGCTCCTCGGGGGCGGCGCCGTCGCCGGCCTCGGCGGAGCGCATGATGAACAGCACCGCGAAGACGACCGGTACGACGCTGAGTCGCACGGGGAGGGTGGCGTCATGGTTGGCCGAAAGGCCCGTTGAGGACACGTCAAAGGCCCACAGGCAGTACCCGGCGACGACAATGGTCGCACACATGGTCAGCGTCGAGTCCAAGAACTTGGCGGTGTATTCGGCGAGCACTCGTCGTGTTGAAGCGTCGCCGCCGGACTTGAGCTCGCTCGCGCGCTTGCCAACGACCAGAAAGAGCGCGCCGAAGGAGATGACGACGAGGAACCACGTCGAGACGGGGATGTGCGAGGCGGCCGCGCCCGCGTAGGCACGCAGGAAGAAGCCACTCGCGACGGCACCGAGTTCGATGATCGCCACGTCCTTGATCCAGTAGACGTAGGAGAGCGTGACGGTCACGTACAGTGCGAGCACGATAAGGAGCTCTCCCGGGTGGGAGATCGCGAGCGCGACGAGGATGCCAAAGGCGAGGAGACACACCGCCGCACCCGTGGCGGCGGTCGTCGACAGCCTTCCCGACGCGATTGCCCGAGATCGCTTCGTCGGATGGCAGCGATCGGACTCGAGATCACGAACGTCGTTGAGCAGGTAGATGGCCGACGATACGGCGCAGAACGCAACGAAGGCAACGGCCGTCTGGCGAAGAACCGTCGGGTGCGTGAGGGTGCCCGCCGCCGCCGGCGCGACCACGATGAGGCAGTTCTTCACCCATTGAGAAGGTCGCATCGCGGAGAGCAACGAACGGATTGAACTCGTGGACGACAGGAGTGTGGTCGTCACGATTGCCCTCGGTGAAAGAAGCTCTCGATGATCGGGAAACCGTCGCTCGCGGCAACCCTGCCAGACGACTCGATAACGAGGCCCTCGTAGCCACGCAGGGGCTTCACGAACTCGAGCCCCGCGGGGCCCGCAACAGCAAGGGCCGTCGCGAGCGCGTCGGCGAGACCGAGCTCCGGACCGGTCACGGTCGCTGACGCCGTCGGCACCGCGACGCCGGTGAAGGGATTGACGAGATGGGTACCACGTTCGTACGTCCCCGAGGTCGCGACCGCACCGGGTGACGCGACGACGCACGCGAGCTGCTTCGAGTCGGCGGGACAGACGACGCCGAGGCGAAAGGGTTCGTCGGGTGCGGGTCCACCGAAGCTCGCGACGTCGCCCGCCGCGTTGATGAGGGCGCCAGTGAGTTGCAGCTCGCGCAAGGGAGTGAGCGCGCGCTCGGCGGCCCAACCCTTCACGAGTCCCGTCGGGTCGACGCCGCCGGGCATCGACCACGGATCGAACCATCGCCGCGACACGCGCCGCGCGGTCCGGCACGCTTCTAGGACATCGAGGACCTCGGCGGGAACGTCCGCGATGGTGAGCTCTCCACGGCGAAGCCGCGACAGCGGACTCTGCTGCTTCCACGTGCTGAACATTTCGTCGGCCTCGCGCAACGTGCTCGCTGCTGTGTCGACGCACCGCGCGGTCTTGGCGGGATCGAGTTCGTCGCCGAAGAGATCAATGGTGACGACGGTGCCCATGACGTCGACCTCGCGATGATAGACGTGGCCCACGGTCAACGACGCGGAGCGCTCGCTCACAGCCCCAACTTGGTCAGCGCCGACTGGAGCGACTGGCGAAAGCCGGCGGACGTGTAGCTGGCTCCCGAAACCCCTTGGATGTTGGCGCTCTGTGCCGACAGCGCCTGCTGCTCCAACAGGGGGATTGACGCCTGGTCGATCGACTGCGATCGGTAGTTTCCTCCGTCGTTGATTGAGGCGATCGTGACCTTGGAGAGTTTCGAACCCGACGCGGTCACCTTCACCGAGAGCACCCCGTAGATGTAGTTCACCGAATCGCCAGAGGCACTGCGAATGGTGGCTGGCGCCGTGGTCGTGGTGGCCGGCACCGTGGTCGTGGTGGCCGGCACCGTGGTCGTGGTGGACGGCGTCGTCGTCGTGGTGGGTGCCGTGGTCGAGGGGGATGACGATGTCGTTGGCGTCGTCGTCCGCGCCGGCGGGGCGGTCGTGCTCGTCGTGGGTGGCGGGGCGGCCGTCGTTGTCGTGGTGGAGCGAGGAGCGCTCGGCGCCGTGCTCGGCGCCGCGCTCGGGACAACTGCGAAGGTGGGGGACGACGGCAGCACCGCCCGGTATCCGAGCAGCCCGACGATCCCGATGACCGAACCGGTAATGAGGAGCGACGCACGATTCATTGCGGTCTCCTACTCCGTGGGCGGGCGTGGTGGCGAGGATCCATGGCTAGAAGCTGAACGCCTCAAAGTGAAGGCGGTCGGCGCGAGCCCCGAGACGCCTCGCGGTCGAGACGATGACGCCCGTGAAGTCGTCTGGTCCGCAGACGTACACGTCAGCGTCGTGTAGTTGACCCACGAGCGGACGCATCGTGCGTTCATCGAGGCGAACCTCGTCGCGATGACCCAGGAGCTCGTGGTAGCGCCCCTGTCGACGAGCGACGAGGTCGGCGAGCTCCCGGCCGTGGACGACGTGCGACGAGCTCGCAGCGCGAACGATTACCGTCACGTCGGTCCCGGGCGGCAGGTCCTCTAGGAGAGCGCGAAGCGGTGTGACACCGACGCCGGCTCCGATCAGCACGACGCGGCGAGCCGCGATGCGGTGGCGAGTGAACGTGCCAAAGGGTCCTTCGACAATGACACGGGTGCCAGGACGTAGGCGAGCGACCGCGCGACTATGGTCGCCGAGTCCTTTTACCGTCACGCGAAGAAAGGGCGGACGTGGCAGCGCGGACAGGGAATAGGGATGGGCGTGCCACCAGAGACCCGGTGCGAGAAAGCGCCACTGGAAGAACTGGCCGCCCGACACGGCGAGGCGCGAGATCATGCGTCCCGAGACGATCACGGAGTAGACGTCAGGCGTGACCTGCTCGACCGAAGCCACCCGCAGCTGGTGCCGCAGGTTTCGCCATATCGGGAGGACGACTCGAAAGCTCACGATGGCGACAACGGCACTCAACCAGATGGCGATCCAGACCCACCGAGTCACGGGCGAGGTGAGAAACATCACGCCGATCCGGATTTGGTGAAAGAAGGCGAGACCGAGGGCGAGGTAGACGCACAGGTGCACCAGCCACCACGTTTCGTACTTGAGGCGCTGGCGCGCGATGCGAGCAGACGTCACCCCCGCGGTCGCGAGCAGCATGAACGCCGCGATCGCTTCGAGGATGTCGGGGTAGTGCACCACGAACGTCCAGAACTGTTCAAGAAAGCTGACGCTGGACGCTTGCGCGTAACCCCAGGTGACGAGGATGATGTGGAGTGCGATGAGGACGATGGGCCAGCCGCCGATCTTCCGGTGCCACCGGACCAGGCGGTCCTGGCCGACGCTTCGCTCGAGCCAGGGAATCCGTGACATCAGCACGACCATCACCACCATGAGATAGGTGCCCACGAGCGCGGCGAGGCGAGCCGCGAGGGTCAGCCAACCCCCCGGCGCGCGAAGGGCGCCCAGCGACTCGCCCCAAAAGGCGAGCGCCACCGCGAGGCCGAATCCGATTCCCGCAATGACGGCCAGGGCGTCAGTGACGCGCGGCGCGGGAGCCGGTCCCGTACGCCGACGCGCGGACGGCTGCCCCGACCAACCCACCCTGCGGGCGCGCTTCGTGACGGTCACGACTTACCGGCGTTCACATTGGCCGACATGGTGATGAAGTCTCGAGCCCACCACGGCTCGAAGTATCGAGCCGTGGTGCCCGTCATTGAACTGACGAGTTCTCTTCCGTTGGCCGCCGCCGCGAGTCCGTTCGCGCCGAGCGGCGTGTAGTACGAGAAGTTGACCCAATCGGTGTTGATATCGAGTTCCATCGCGCGCACCGCGCCGACTCGTACCAGCAGGTTCGCGAGATCCGTGATGTTGAGTCCCGGGCCGCCGACGTAGACCAGAGCGCCGTCCTTCGTCACGCCGAGACCCGAACGCCACACGTAGACGGAGTTTCCGAGCGTGGCACCCCACTGGGACGTGTCGTTCGATCGAAGGCCTGGCGCGGGCTGTGAGTTGTTAACGAGCAGATCCAGATTTTGTCGGACCGAGACGATGGATGAGGACAGGTGATCGTTAGGGCCCCACGCAATGACGTTGGAGGTGCCATTTCGGTAGACCACGAACGACGCCGCGCCGACGCGAAGTGGATCGACCAGCTTGTGGTCGGTGTAGTAGCCCCCGTTCGCAGCGTTCATGAGAAAGCCCGCGTTGAAGGCGGCGACCAGATGGCGTGCCGCGCCCGGACGAACGGGTGCGGTGTCTGGCCACGGGCCTCCTCCTGGTATCCAGCTTCCCGAGTAGAGCGTTGCGCTCAAGAGCTTGGTGTCCATCCACGCAACGCCAACGACGTAACTCGTGTGCACGGCGTCGGGACGAAGCGAGGTCACGTAGAGAGACGGAACACCGTCAACGCGTCGCCCGACCGCTGACCACTGGCCCTCTCCCGGTAACGCCGGAGAAGCGAAGGGCTGTAGTGGCGCGGGCGTGGGGAGGTGGGCGACGGCCGTCGTGGAGACCTTCGGTTGCTTCACGGGGATGCGGATCGCGCCGCGCGGCACCGTACCGCCCACGGGCGGCGGGTGGTGGCTGTACCACTCATTCTCGGTCCAGTTCACGATGCCCGCGGCGCCGTGGGTGCGCCCCCACTCGGCAAAGCGCGAGCTGAGTGAGCTGCCGAGGGCCGGATTGAGCAGCGCGCCGCCAAGCGAGAACGCAAGCCACGTGAAGGCAACGAGCACGACCAGTGCGACCGTCGCCAGGATTTGACGACGCCGATACATTCTCACGGCCGTCTTTCGCAGCGCAGATCGCGAGCGAGCAGAGGGAAGTGTGCGCTGTGAATCGCGGTTTCGTACGGATGAGGATGAGGCTGGCATCAGGCGCCTTGCACCCACGGGCCGACGTGGGAAACCGTGAGGACTGCGAGCACCAGCCCGACGAGCAGACTCACGGTAAGTAGGAGTCGTCGCGCTTGCGAGCCTCCAACGAGACCGCGAGTACGTCGCGTCCAGTCTTTCGTAGAAGTGCGAGTGGTATCGACGATGTGTCCGAGGACGTGCACCGTCATCAGCGCGAACCACGCGGCGAAGCTCGCCTGGTGAAGTTGCAGGAGCCGACCGTGCCAGGCGACTGGCCCGAGCAGGAGAAGTACGCCCGAGCCGAAGAGCACCACCGTCAGCACCACGACAAATGGTCCGATGACACGCAGGGCAGCCGGAGGTGGGCCCTTGTGGCGATACTCGGGAGAACCGAGGTAGTAGCGCGCGAAGCGCCACGTCGTGCTCGACATCTTCACGAGGACCGGTGGGATCAACAGCATGCCGACGAACACGTGGAGGGTGAGCAATGAGTGGACGCGAACAACCGTGACGCCTTCTACGGCGAGCAGTACCAGTAGCACCAGCGCAGTTGAACTGGTCAAGCGCTCGTTCGCCTCAACGCCCCAGCGCACGAGTCGATCTCGGGGCGAATAGGGCGGTGTCGCAGGCCGTCGCCTGGTCGCGGCGCGCGCGGTACGTACTCGACGCACGTTCGATGGCGCAGGGGCGTGAGGAAATGGGGACGGTCCGGATTCGCGGAGTCCGCGATTTCTCGTCCGCGAAGGGGCGTGCTGGTGCTGAAAAGGAGCTGCGTCAGACGTGGTTCGCGGGACCGGGGGCTCGTATTGACGATCGTCAGTCACGTCATCGATGCTAAAAAGCGAACCTGACGGCTACCTTACGAACCCCACTGTTACGGGGATTCTTATGAACTTCTTCGCCACGTGACCTCGAAGCGGGCCCCGCCGAGCGGGCTCTCGCCAACAACGCACTGGGCGTGGGTTGACGAGATGATGGCGCTCGCGATGGCGAGTCCGAGACCCGTGCCCCCACCCGACGAGTCGGTTCGGTGGAATCGGTCAAAGATGGCGTGGCGGTCTTCGACCGGGATGCCGGGCCCGCTGTCCTCCACGGTGAGCACGAGTCGATGAGGAAGGGCCCGTACCGCGACGACGACGCGCCCTCTGTGCCCGGCGAACTTGCACGCGTTGTCGACGAGCACACCAACGAGGCGGTCGATCGACTCGTGCGTCGCTCGTACGGGTGCTGGGACTCCCGGCCCGACGAACTCGAGCGAGACGTCACTGCTGCGAGCGAGTCCTTCGAATCGAGTCGCGGCGGCGGCGGCCACGTCGGCGAGATCGCACGTTTCACCGGCGTCGGGGGCGGGAACCACCTCATCAGAACGGGCGAGCCACAGCAGGTCTTCAACGATGCGACGGAGGCGTCGACCTTCATCTCCCACGCGATGGAGCGCCGATTGGTACGCGGCCGCGTCTCGCGGTCGCGAGAGGGCGAGCTCGACTTCGGCCTCGATGACGCTGAGCGGCGTACGAAGCTCGTGTGAGGCGTCAGAGGTGAATTCAGCTTGACGGCGGCGCGCGAGTGCGAGTGGCGCCAGGGCCCGCAGGCCGACCACGGACGCGGCGAGGAACATCAGCACGGCGAGGACTGCCCCACCGGCGACTTCCGCGTCAAAGAGCGACGAGCTGAGGCGCGAAACCTCAGCGAGGCTCTGGCCGGAAACGAGCCATCCGCTGCGATACGGAGTCGCCCGCAATCGAAAGAGTGACTGCCCTACCGTTTCGGTCCGCAAACCGGTGGTCCAACCCTGCTGCTTGAGACCCGGCGAACCACTCGAGAATGCATGCGCAACGCCGTCGTGGTCCACGCGCCACAGGTAGATGGGCACATCGTCACTGTCGTCGTCAACGCCGAGCCCCTCGAGTCTCCGGGCCTTCGCGCCGCCGCCCTTTTCCACTCGCACGGCCACAGTCAGCTGTTGGTGAAGGCGCTGGTCAATGTGGGAGTTCAGCCGACCGAGCAGCACCGTGTTGACGACCACCGCGAGCAGCACGAACGCGGCCATTCCGATGACGGTCGCCACCCCCGCCACGCCCGCGGCGCGTCGCCACTCGTTCGACGAAGCCTTCACCGTACGGCCATCCGATAGCCGAGACCTCTGACGGTCTGAATCTCCGCCGTGCTGACCGCGATCTTCGAACGCAGCCTCGCGATGTGTGCCTCGATGGTATTGGAGGCCGCGGTGCGATACGCGTGCTGCCACGCGTGATGAGCGATCACCTCGCGCGACACGACCAGTGGGCTTCTTCGCATGAGCAGCTCGATGATGGCGCCTTCGGTCGGCGTGAGCCCAACCAACTGATCGCCCACGACACAGAGCTGGGTCATCGGGTCGAACGACAGATCACCGCAGCGAAGTTCGACGCCCAATCGCAGGGCCGGTCGACGTTGCAACGCATTGATTCGTGCGATGAGCTCAGTGAATTCGAAGGGCTTGATGAGGTAGTCGTCGGCGCCGGCGTTGAGTCCGTTCACGCGATCAGCCGGCCTGTCTCGAGCGGTGAGCATCAGCACCGGCGTGTGCACGCCCGCTCCTCGAATCCGCTCGATGACCTCGACGCCCGAGAGCCCCGGCATCCGCCAGTCGAGGATCGCGACTTCGTATTCGCGCTTCCTGAGTGCGGACTCCGCCGCGGTGCCGTCAACCACCGTGTCGACCGCGTACCCCGCCTCCTGCAGACCTCGCTCGAGCACGTCACGCAGGGCGCGATCATCCTCAGCGACGAGCACCCTCATGGTTCTCTACGGTAGGTCACGTGCAAACACGACTGCGTGGTACGGGCGCAGCGGTGGACACAACAGCGTCGACGCACACGTCAACGCGAGTCTCGTGCACGAAAGTGCAGCGCGCTGGCGCACGTCAGCATCGGGAGTGTCGATCTCGGTGCCCGCTTCGTTCCCCACCGCATCCTTGTCGATGATTCGATCGGCTACTTCCGGGCCGATTCCGCTCGATCGACCTCACGGGCGGCCGCGAGCACCTCGTCGGGGACAACGGTGCCGGGGCGGTTCGCAGGATCGTTCGCGAGGAATCGTCCGACGACGGGCAGTTCGGTGATGCTTTCTGCGCGCAGCGTCGCCGCGACGACCGGCACGAAGCTTTCGGCCGCGGGGTAGACGAGGTGGCGGGGCAGCCACGTTGGGTGGTATTTCGAGTTGAAGCTCCAGAGCGACTCGATGGGCAAGATGCCCGAGAGTCGCTTCAGGGCCCAGCGTTCGACGCGAGTGAAGGTGCTGTCCTTTTCGCCCTCGAGGACCGAGCGAAAGGCGGCGAAGTTGAGGCTGAGACCGCTGGCGCCTTCGAGACGTAGGTGCTCGATTGTCGAGCAGAGTGCATAATCGATGAGGCCGTTCGGGTGTTCGCCCGGGTCCCGGCGCATGAGGTCGAGCGAGTAGCCGTTGATGGCTGGCGAGGGCACGAACTGGCAGACGGCCGCGGGCTTGCCGTCTGGGCCGTACACGACCGTGAGCAGCAGCCCCTTGTCGCGGGGATCGAAGAGCCGTCCGAGCATCATCGAAAAGCCGCGCTCGCCGCCACCCCGGCGAAGAAGTGAGATGAGCGCCACGATGTCGGTGACGAGGGCCGGATCCATGGTGGCGGGGTCGAAGAACTCGATCGTGTAGCCGTGGCGCGAGAGTCGCGTGCAGGCTTGGCGCAGACCCTTCATCCTGTGACCGACGAGCGAGAAGGTCTGACAGTCGACGATCGCCTCGTCGCCGAGGTAGAGGTAGTGCAGCCCCGCCGCGTGATAGATGCCGAGCCACTCCTCTCCCGCCGCCATGACCCCGATCGTCCAACCGCGGGCTTCGGCGAACTCTCGAAACGCGCTGAAGACCTCGGTGCGCTCGGCCTCTGGACCGATGGGATCGGGTGAGATGAGCGCCACGCCGCCATAGACGGCGTAGGCGACGAGCGAGTCGCGGTAGAAGAAGAACTGCTTGTCGTCGCGCAAAGCGAAGTAGTCGAGCGTGCCGTGTCCGTGGCGGCGGACGATCTCTCTCGCGCGCAGCTCGGCTAGGCGCCGCTCTCGCGTGGAGGCTGACGTCGAGAGTCGTCGATCGACGACGGGTCGAGTCAGAAAGAAGATCGCGAGCACGATCAGCGACAGGCCGATCGCGAGCAGTGTCGGGTTGACGAAGTCGGACACCCGGTCGGGCAGCGCGATGTCGTACTGACCGACGAGACGTTCCGCGCACGCGACCAGCACGACCCCGAGGTTCGGCAGCTGGTGGTGGCGGTGGGAGGTCGCCTCGATGCCGAGCGTCGCGCACCAGACGGCCACGACTGCGACGATGCCGAGCAGCCACAGGGTCTCCGAGGCGCTCGTGCGGTCAGAGGAAGCCTGAAAGTAGCGGCGTTGGCCGATCAGGACGACCAAGATACCGCCTGCGATCAGCAATGATATGACCGACCCGCCTCGGAGCACGTGAAAGACGATGGTCGCGGCGAGGATCGTCACCGCGAGGAACCACGCCCGGTGCTGGCCACGTCGAAGGCCGCGGGCGAGCATGATCATGACAATGCCCGCGACGGCGGTGAGCGCCGCGGCGCCCTTCGCGACGTCGAGCGGCAGCATCGAGAGCGCCAGGTGGAGGTGGCTGCGCAACGGCCGAACGGTGGTGACCGCGACGTTGAGCAGACCGTCGAGGAAGATGAGACCGGCCGACCACCGGCGAATCGTGCGCTGGCGGCGCTGCTCCTCGAGCCGCTCGACGTTGAGGGGGAAGGGCTTGCCCGAGGGCCACGAGCCGAGGGTCGTGGTCGCAGACGTTGGACCGGGCTGGACGCTCGGGCCGCCGAGCAGGCGTTCGAGGAGCGACCCGCGGCGTCGCGGCGTCTCGCCCGAGAAGAGGCGCACGCGCACCGTGCTCGCCGCTTCGATCTCGACAACGCCGAGTCGGTCCGTCGACGCGAAGACGGGCGGCAGGCCGAAGCGGCCTCGCTGCTCGACGATGACCGTTCGAGACGGTCCGGGTGCGGCGGCCACGCCGTTATCGAGGAAGGCGAGCACCGAGCTCGGCGTGCCCCCCATGACCGCGCCCGCGCCACCACGCTCGACGATGCGACGGGCGAACTCCAGGGCGTCGACGCCGTCCACCTTGGTAAAGGCGAGGGGCTCGAAGAGCGCCTCCGTGGCGCCGTGCGACGCTCGCGTGAAACGTAGTCGGACCAGGAGGCCCGCGAAGGCCGCGACCACGGTCTCGGCGAGGGCGATGAGGACCAGAATGACGAACAGGTTGACCCAGAAGTTGCGCGTGTGCAGCAAGTGCACGCGGTAGTGGTGGCGAGCGAAGTGATTGGCGAGCGTCGCGAAGAGGCTCCAGAGGTCGATCGCGCCAAAGGCGATGACCGGCAGCCACAGCCACGCGCCGAGCCGCCGGTACAGCGTGCGCGAGGCGACGAAGCGTTCGATCGCGGGTGGATCCTCGAGTCGATCGGCATCGGAGCGATCCCTGGACTTCACCGGCTCCACGTCGAGGTCGTAGGTGCCCGCGGCGACCGCGAGATCGCGCACGCCCCCGGCAGTTGCGATCTGCAGCACGAGGTCGCTCGCGACGCAGATCCCGAGCCTCCGCAGGAGCTCTTGGGCACGGTCGTGGTCGCGGAGTTCGAAGTCGTCACAGCCCGGCAGCACGAAGAGCCGGTGGTTCTCTACTGCGCAGAACTGCCGCAGGCCGTCGCGCACCGAAGGCAGCGCCGCCAGGGTCGCTTCGATGTGCTTGGCCAGGTCGGCCGTGCTGTCGGGGTAAAAGAGATTGCCCGCCACGACGACGACGGCCGCGTCGTCGATGTCGCCGAGGAGATTGAGGAGCTCTTTCACGGGACGGCTTGTGACGTCGGTCGTTGGCGAGAGCGAGAGGTCGCTCACGACGTAGACGTGATGACCATAGGGAACCGGGTAAGTTCGTCGTTCAGCGGCGGTCACGGGTTCCAGTCTCGCAGAGATAACTGCTACCTACCGCCGTGGAGACGCACTGCAATGACAAAGAACGAGCACGAAAACTGGCGCTGGCGAGAAGAGCCCTTCGGCCCCGGTCCCGCCGTCATTTTCGACATCGACGGCGTGCTCTCCGACGCCGCGGGTCGACAGCACTTCTTGGACTGGGGCGACTGGAAGAGCTTCTTCGACGCCGTCGGCGACGACCCCACCATCGAGGAGATCGAGCGGCTCTTAGAGCTCCTCGATGCCTCGCTTCACGTGGTTCTCGTCACCGGGCGACCGAAGCGCGTCCAGCCCCAAACGGTCGCGTGGCTCGAGCGCTACTCGATCCGCTGGGACCTTCTCATCATGCGCGAGTACGGCGACTACTCCGGGGTCGACCGGTTCAAGCGCGAAACCCTGCACGAGCTCTTCGAAGAGGGCATTGACGTGCGCCTCGCGCTCGACGACGACCCCAAGAATCACGCGATGTACGTCAGTGAGGGCGTGCCGTGCGTCTACATCCACTCCGGCTACTACCTCTAAGTGTGCGGTAACGCCCACTACGTCGTCATGGCGAGCACGTCGAGCGCGGCTCGTCGTCCCGAGCCGATGCTCGCGGGTATGCCCACACCGTCATAGGCGCTCCCCGCGAGCGCACACGAGTATCGCGCCGCTGCCTCGCGGGCACGTTCGACGCGGTCCTCGTGGCCGACCCGGTACTGGGGCAGCCCGTTCGGCCAGCGCTGGACGAGCGAGTCTGAGGGCGTGCCGAAGTGGGGGAGCAGGGCCGCGAGCTCTTCTGTGACGCGAGCAGTGAGTTCGGCATCGTTCAGCGCCAAAAAGCGCGTGTCGTCGATCCGTCCGACGTGCGCGCGCAGGACCACATCGTTGTCGCGCCGCAGCCTCGGCCACTTGCGATCGAGGAAGGTGACGGCCGTCACCATTATCGACTCTCCGTTGCGCCAGGGAGTCTGCAGCGGCACGAGCACGCCGGTGCCGTCAGGTGGCAGTTCGATCTCACCGCGCGGTATGCAGTAGGTAACCATGGCGGCGCTCGCGCTGTGCACGTCGCCGAGCGCCGCGAGTGAGGGATCGAGTGAACCGAGGAGCGATCCCGCGACGGGCGCCGGGGTCGCGAGCACCACCGCGTTCGCCGGGGTCGTCGTTCGGTAGGTGTCAACTTCGAGGGGGTAGCCGCCCGCCGGCGTTCGACGTATAGCGGTGACGGCGACGCCGCTCCTCACGATGACACCCCGATCGACCAATCGAGTGAGGAGCTCACCTGCGAGCGAGCCCACGCCGTTTCGAAGGGAGCAGAACACGGGTCCGCTCGCGACCTGGGTGCTCGCCGGCCCGGGCAACGTCACCCCCGAGGGCCTCAGCGCCTTCATCAGCGAGCCACCTTTCTTTGCCGCCTCGTAGAGGGCGGGAAAGACCGACCTCGCCGAGAGCTCATCGATACGTCCCGCCTGGATGCCACCGATCATCGGCTCGACCAACCGGTAGGCGAGCTCGCTGCCGAGTTTCGTGCGCACGATGTCGCCGATGGTGGCATCTTCGCCAACGCGCAGCCGCGCGGGGAAGTGCGCGTCGCGCCGCGCGGCGAGGTGCGCTCGCCACGTGACGCCCTTGAAGTCGAGGATCGCGCGCAGGTTGGTGGGCACACCGAGGACGAGATCCCGGGGAAGTTCGTGCAGCGCTCCGAGCGACCACAGCCACGCGCCGCTCGCCGCGATGGACTCGAGTTCGTCAGAGAGTCCGAGCTCGTTGACCAGCGTGACCGCTTCGGGTCGCCGTGCGAGAAAGCCGTCCGCTCCGAGGTCGATGACGCGACCCGCGAAGGGCGCGGTCACGAGCGAACCACCCACGCACCCGTTCGCTTCCACGACCTCGATACGCGGCGTCGAACCCGTTGGTTCCTCGACACCACCCGACAGCTCCCAGGCGGCCGCGAGCCCGCTGATGCCCCCGCCGACAACGACGACCGAGGCGCGGCTCATCTAGCCAGCCGCTTGGCGTATGACGTGGGCGAGCATCGACGTGAAGGCGGGGTCGTCGTTGAGCGACGCGGTGCGCACGAGGTTAAGGCCGATCGCCTCGGCGACCCCCTTCGCTTCGATGTCGAGGTCGAAGAGCACCTCGAGGTGATCGGAGACGAAGCCGATCGGACACGAGACGACGTCGGTGAAACCCTTCGCGCGTTTCTCTCGCAGCGCGACGAGGATATCCGGGCCGAGCCACGGGTCGGCCGTTCGTCCGGCGGACTGCCAGGCGACGTCAAAGGAGTCGAGGCCTGCGAGGCTCGCCGCGATCGTTGCGCTCTCGCGGAGCTGCTCGGGGTAGGTATCGCCGAGCTCGACGACGCGCTGGGGAAGCGAATGCGCGCTGAAGATGACCTCGGTCGTCGCACGGCGCGACGCGGGGATCGTAGCGAGCGCGTCGCGCACGCGGCTCGCGATGAGCTCCATGAAGCCCGGCGCGTCGTACCACGCGCCGATCTCGACGAACTCGACGCCGGCCCCGAGCGTCGCGCGCGCCCGACTCATGTACTGCTCGGTCGACATCGACGACGAGTGCGGGGCGAGCACGAGACCGATGACCTTCGAGAAGCCCTCGTCGCGGAGTGCCGCGGCCGGCTCCTCGAGCATCGGCGGCTCGAACTTCGAGCCGTAGCGCACGTCATAGAGCCCCGGCGCCTCGCGCTCGAGGGTCTCCTTGATACCCGTGACTTGGGCGGCCGTGCGTTCTGTCAGGGGAGAGACGCCACCGATGGCGAGGTAGCGGCGCGTGAGGTCACTGAGCAGCTCGGGGGTCGGAGGATGACCGTGACGGATTCGCGTGTAGAAGGCCTCGATGCCCTCGGGTGAAGAGGGCGTGCCGTGGGCCATGATGAGGACACCGGTCTTCACCTCACACCCGCTCTTCCTTCTTCGTGGACGACGCGCACAATAGCGGCGAGGACGTCAGGGTCGGTCGACGGAAGAACGCCGTGTCCGAGGTTGAAGATGTGTCCGGGAGTGCTGCCCGCCTTCCAGAGAACCTCGCGAGTCGCTTCAACGGCGAGCTCTACGCCGCCGAGGCAACGCGCGGGGTCGAGGTTCCCCTGGACGGGCTTGTCACCGACTCGCCGACGGGCTTCATCGAGGTCGACGTGCCAGTCGACGCCGACGACCGTGCACCCCGAGCCCGCCATCAGGGCGAGCAGCTCGCCCGTCCCCACACCGAAGAGGATGGTCGGAACGTCGAGATCGGCAATACCGTCGAAGACCCGCTGGGTGGCCGGCAGCGCGTAACGCCGGTATTCGGCCCTCGTCAGCGAGCCGGCCCAGGAGTCAAAGAGTTGCACCGCCTGTGCGCCGTGGGTGATCTGGGCACGAAGAAAGTTCACCGTGATTGCGACCAGCCGGTCGAGAAGCTGGTCGAAGAGTGCGGGATCGCGGTGCATCAAGGTCTTGATGAGCGCAAACTCGCGGGTGGGCCCACCTTCGACGAGATAGCTCGCGACCGTGAAGGGCGCGCCGGCAAAGCCGATGAGCGGTGTGTTGGTGGGTGCCAACTCGGCTATCACGCGGTCGATCGTTGCCGTGACGTGCGCGATGTCGTCCTCGTCCAGGTCGCGCAACCGAGCGAGGTCCGCGGCGCTCGACAACGGTTCGGCGATGACGGGGCCACGACCAGGCACGATGTCGACGCCGAAGTCGAGTGCGTGATAGGGCACGACGATGTCCGAAAAGAGGATCGCGGCGTCTACGCCGTAGCGGCGCACGGGCTGCATCGTGACCTCGCTCGCGAGCTCGGGGTCGGCGATCGCCTCGAGAATCGAGCCCGTTCCGCGCAAGGCGCGGTACTCGGGGAGGGCGCGTCCGGCCTGGCGCATGAACCATACGGGCACGTGGTCGACCACTTCTCCGCGACAGGCATGAATGAAAGCTGACTCCGGCACAACGCTCCTTGTCGACCACACCAATCTACGAGCGCGAGGGCGACCGCGGCGAAGGCTCCCCACGCGCCCCACGGTGCCACGCGGCGCCCGTGACCGGAAGAAGTGCGTTCGCCGCCGGCGCGGTCGGCCCGTACCTATCTCGGATTAGACTTGTATCTTCCCGATTTTGGGAGATGGAAAGAGGTCGTCCATGTCGCATGAACGAGAGATCGCCGAGGAGCAGGAGTTCCTCGACGTGGCCCTGAGCGCGCTCGATCACATGCGTCAAGGGGCTCGCGAGCTGCGCGACAGCGCGGCTGTCGCCAACATGCGTGGCGCGGGCGATCTCGTCGAGCGTGACGTCGTGATGGGTACCGCGCTCCACCGGCTCGACCAGCTCGCCATTGGCGACCAGCCCCTCTTCTTTGGTCGCATCGACTACCAGGCAAACGGGCACGGCGACGGCGATTCGTACCACGTTGGGCGCCTCGCCGTGTCGGACGAATCGCTCAACCCCTTGGTCATCGACTGGCGTGCGCCGGTCGCGGAAGCCTTCTACCGCGCGACGGGCGTCGAGCCGCTCGGTCTTTCGCGTCGTCGCCACGTCGCGATTCGCGCCAACGAAGTCGCGAGCGTCGAAGACGAGTACTTCGCCGACGCCAACGGTGAGCTGGACCTGCCCGACAGTGAAGTGCGGGCCGCGACCGAAGAGGGC
>JBAUSF010000299.1:0-5365 GCA_049581565.1 Acidimicrobiales bacterium | reverse complement strand
ATCAGGGACAGAAGCTCTCTTTTGCCGCACCCTGGGCTCGTCGTCCCATGGCCGAGCTCGCGAGCGACGCGCTCGGCAAAGACGTCTCGGTGCACACGCCACGCGAAGAGCTCGCGGGCTACCTGCGCGACCACGGCGTCGAGGTGCACGCCTCGTGGGGTGCGGGGCGCTGCCTCGCGGAACTCTTCGAGACACTCGCCGAATCCTCACTGTGGGATGCGACATTCGTCACCGAGTACCCCGTCGAGATCTCGCCCCTCTCGCGTCGGAGCCGACGCGACCCCGAGGTCACCGAGCGCTTCGAGTCCTACGCCGCAGGACGTGAGCTCTCCAACGGATTCAGCGAGCTGAACGACCCGGTCGAACAGCGTGCGCGCTTCGAAGATCAGGCCCGACTCGCTGCCGCGGGCGAGGACGAGACGATGTCCATCGACGAGGACTACATCATGGCGCTCGAGTGGGGACTACCACCGACGGCCGGACTCGGCATCGGTATGGACCGCTTGGCGATGCTGATCGCCGACGAGCCGAACATCAAAGAAGTCATCGCCTTTCCGACTCTCAAGCCGCTGCGCGATTAGTAGCGGGGGAGATCTTCTAGGAGCGAGGTGATCAGCGAGGTGAACCCGACGCGCAGCTTCGCGCTCGGCAGCACCGCGATGGCGCGATGGGCGTCGACGAGGAAGCGGTTCGCCGCGAGCACGGTGCGATCAATGCCGTCAGTCGCCACGACCAGCTTGCGGGCCCGCTCGCGATCGTCGTCGCCGAGTGGTCGGCCGAGCAGCGCGCGCAGCTCGTCAGCGACTCTCGAGTCGCGAATCGCAAAGAGCGTCGGCAGGCTGTAGACGCCCTCGGCGAGGTCCTGGCCCGCAGGCTTGCCGAGCTGGTTGTCGGTCGCGGTCAAGTCCAAGATGTCGTCGCGCAGCTGGTAGACCATCCCGAAGCAGCGTCCGAACTCGGCGAGCGCTTCGGTCTCTTCGCGGGCGAGGTCCGCCGTCATTGCGCCCATCCGACAGCTCGAGGCCATAAGCGTCGCCGTCTTTCCTTCGATCGCTTCGAAGTAGTCGGTCTCGGTGCGGTCGAGCGAATACGACGTCCTCACCTCGGACACCTGTCCGCGCGTGAGCCACGCGAGCGTGTGGGCCATCAGGCTCGCCGGCTGCGCCCCAAGGTCGGCGGCGATCCCCGCCGAGCGGGCCATGAGGTAGTCGCCCGCGACAATCGCGACAAGGTTGCCGTACCGAGCGTTCACGCTGTCGACGTTGCGGCGAATCTCCGCCTCGTCCATGACGTCGTCGTGATAGAGGGAAGCGACGTGCATCAGCTCGAGCGAGACCCCGCCCATGAGGTCGTCGTGGGTCGCGCGCCGCTCGCCGCTCGTCGCCGAGGCGACCGCGAGGAGCGCGCGCAGGCGCTTGCCGCCCGCGTCGATAAGGTGCGTCGTGACCGCGTCGAGGTAGCCGTCACCGAAGACGACCGACTCGGTGAGGAGCCCTTCGAGCAGCACGAGATCGTCTTCTACCGACGCGAGCCCCAGTTGTTCGAGCGGATTCACGCCACCACACTAGATGACGGCATATTTCGGCGTTCTCGGTGGTCCGAGGGGCTCGATCAAGTTCGGCCGTTCGGCCGGTACACTGCAAACAAAGAAACAAAAGGACGACCATTGTTTGAGCGCTTCACAGACCGTGCTCGGCGAGTTCTCGTACTCGCCCAGGAAGAGGCACGCGACCTTAACCACGCGTTTATCGGCACCGAGCACATCCTGCTCGGACTGATCCGTGAGGGCGAAGGCGTCGCGGCGAAGGCGCTCGACGCCCTCGGGGTCACCTTTGACGTCGTACGCGAGAAGGTTGAAGAGGCCATTGGGGCCAACACCAACCCCTCTCCCGGCTCTCCGCCCTTCACGCCCCGGGCGAAGAAGGTCCTCGAGTTGTCCCTACGCGAGGCACTCCAGCTTGGCCACTCCTACATCGGGACCGAGCACATGCTCCTCGGCCTGGTGCGCGAGGGTGAGGGCGTCGCCGCCCAGGTCTTGAACGATCTCGGTGCCGACATGGCTCGGGTGCGCACCCAGGTCATCCAGATGATGTCCGGCCAGGCCGGGAAGGAAGCCGGTGCCACGAGCAGCGTCGGCTCATCGAAGAGCGATCCCGAAGCGGCGGGCGGCTCGGCCGTCCTCGACCAGTTCGGCCGCAACCTGACCCAGTTCGCCCGCGAGGGCAAGCTCGACCCGCTCGTCGGGCGGGAGAAGGAAGTCGAGCGCGTGATGCAGGTGCTCTCGCGTCGCACGAAGAACAACCCGGTCCTCATTGGCGAGCCCGGCGTCGGCAAGACCGCCATCGTCGAGGGCCTCGCCCAGCGCATCGTTGCAAACCAAGTGCCGGTCACCCTCGCCGACAAGCAGCTCTACACCCTCGACCTCGGCGCGCTCGTGGCGGGATCGCGCTACCGCGGCGACTTCGAAGAGCGGTTGAAGAAGGTGCTGAAGGAGATCCGCACGCGCGGTGACATCATCTTGTTCATCGACGAGATCCACACGCTCGTGGGCGCCGGTGCCGCCGAGGGCGCGATCGACGCCGCGTCGATCTTGAAGCCCATGCTCGCCCGTGGCGAACTCCAGACCGTCGGGGCAACGACCATCGACGAGTACCGCAAGCACATCGAAAAAGACGCCGCCCTCGAGCGGCGCTTCCAGCCGGTGAAGGTCGAGCAGCCCTCGGTCGCCATGACGATCGAGATCCTGAAGGGCCTGCGCGAGGTCTACGAGGAGTTCCACGCCGTCAAGATCACCGACCAGGCGCTCATCGCCGCGGCGAACATGTCCGACCGCTACATCTCTGACCGCTTCTTGCCCGACAAGGCCATCGACCTGATCGACGAGGCGGGCAGCCGTTTGCGGATCCGTCGCATGGACACCCCGCCCGCCGCGAAGAAGATCGACGAGGACATCTTGCGCCTCCGTCGCGACAAGGAGTCCGCCATGGACTCCGGCGCGCTCGACCAGGCGAAGGCCCTCGACCAGCAGGAGCAAGATCTCGTCGCCAAGCGCGAAGCGATCGACGCGAACCTCCTGTCACCGAGCGGCGAGGCCTTTGATCTCGTGGACGAAGAGACGATCGCCGAAGTGCTCGCCGTGTGGACCGGGATCCCGGTCTACCGACTCACCGAAGAAGAGACGACGAAGCTGCTGCGCATGGAAGACGAGCTCCACAAGCGCGTCATCGGTCAAGACGAAGCCGTGACCTCGCTCAGTCGAGCCATCCGCCGCACCCGCGCCGGCCTGAAGGACCCGAAGCGCCCCGGCGGTTCGTTCATCTTCCTCGGACCGACGGGCGTTGGCAAGACCGAGCTCGCAAAGACGTTGGCGGAGTTCCTCTTTGACGACGCGGACGCGCTCATCCAGCTCGACATGTCCGAGTACATGGAAAAGCACTCGGTCTCACGCCTGGTGGGCTCACCCCCGGGCTACGTTGGCTACGACGAGGGCGGTCAGCTCACCGAGGCCGTGCGGCGCAAGCCCTTCTCGGTGGTGCTCTTCGACGAGGTGGAAAAGGCCCACCCCGATGTCTTCAACACGCTGTTGCAGATTCTCGAAGACGGGCGCCTCACCGACTCCCAGGGACGCGCCGTCGACTTCAAGAACACGATCCTCATCATGACTTCCAACCTCGGGACCTCGGACCTGCGAAAGGCCGCGATCGGCTTTGGCAAGGGCTCGGACTCGATCACGCACGAGCGCATGAAGGAAAAGGTCAACCTGGCGCTGAAGGCGCACTTCCGCCCGGAGTTCTTGAACCGCATCGACGACACCATTGTCTTCCACGAGCTCACCAAGCCCGAGGTGATGGCGGTGGCGGACCTGTTCATCACGCGTCTGCGCGAGCAGCTGAGCGCTCAGGGCCTCGGTCTCGAGCTGTCGGCGAAGGCCCAGGAGTACCTCGCCGAGAAGGGCTACGACCCCGAGCTCGGTGCTCGACCGCTGCGTCGGGCGATCCAGCAGTACGTCGAAGACGTCCTCAGCGAGAAGATCCTCTTCAAGGAGTTCCACGCGGGTCAGACCATCGTGGTCGACTCCAGCGAGGGACCTGACGGCCCGTCGCTGACCTTCGAAGGCGTCGAGGGTCTGCCACCCTCGGTCGACTTCGAAGACCAGACCAACGCCTGACGTCACAGACTCTCCCTAGCGTCTGACGGGTGAAGTCCCGGGTTCGTTACGTGTGCCGACTCTGTGGTTCGAACGCGCCCCGGTGGCAGGGACGCTGCGCGGCGTGCGGCGAGTGGAACTCGATCGATGAGCTGAGCGCTGTTCCATCGAACTCCGAGCGGGCACGCGTTTCGTCGAGCGCCCTTCGTGAGGTGTCGAGCGACGACGCGCCCCTCATCTCGTCGGGACTCGGCGAATTCGACCGGGTGCTCGGCGGGGGATTCGTCGCCGGCTCGACGACACTCCTCTACGGTGAGCCGGGCGTCGGCAAGTCGACGCTCGCCCTCATGGCGCTGCGCGCTCTCGCGAGCGAGCGCGACGTGCTGCTCATCGCCGCCGAAGAGTCCGCCTCCCAGGTCGCTCAGCGCGCGCGTCGGCTGGGAGAGATCCCCGGTCGCTTGCGTGTCGCCACGACGACGAGCGTGGACGCGGCGAGCGACCTGCTCGCCGAGGGCCGTCGCGCACTGTGCGTCGTGGACTCCATTTCAGCGATGAGCGACGACGCGCTCTCGAGCGTCGTGGGCTCGGTGCCCCAGATACGCGCCGCCGCCGAGCGTCTCTGCACGGTTGCAAAGGCGACCGGCACGGCACTGCTGCTCATCGGACACGTCACGAAGGACGGCGAGCTCGCCGGTCCGCGTGCCCTCGAACACCTGGTCGACACCGTCGTACGCATCGAGGGGGACCGCCACGGGGCACTTCGTACCGTGCGAGCTCAGAAACATCGCTTCGGGGCGACCGGAGAAGTAGGGCTCTTCGAGATGGCGGGCGAGGGCCTGCGCGAGATCGCCGACGCCTCGGTGTCCCTGCGGGGCCCGCAGCTCGACGTGCCCGGGGTCGTCCTGACGGTGACCAACGACGGATCGCGCTCGTTTCTCGTGGAGATTCAGGCCCTCATCGCCCGCGCGACCGGATCGACCCGCCGGGTTGCCTACCAGGTCTCCTCCCAGCGGCTGTCCCTCCTTCTCGCCGTGCTCGAGGCGCGCTGCGGGGTGGACACGAGCGCGGTGGACGTCTTTGCCGCAACCGCGGGCGGGCTGTCCGCCAACGAAACGGGCGCGGACGTCGCCCTCGCGCTCGCGATTGCGTCGGCGAGCGCCGGGTTCGCCGTCTCGCCGTCGGTCGTCGCCGTTGGCGAGGTCGGACTCGCCGGGGAAC
>JBAUSF010000298.1:0-6487 GCA_049581565.1 Acidimicrobiales bacterium | reverse complement strand
CTCCCACATGGGTTGGGGTCTTCACCCCGCCGCCAACTGGTCGGCGTTTGACGTCTACGATCCGCGGTCGCTCTACGGGCAGGAACTTCGGTCGGCGCCCGGCAACTTCATGTGGTCGACGGGGAGCAACCGTTTCGCCAATCGCGACACCCCCGCGCACCTCGACGTGCCGATGCGCGAGTGCACGGTAGAGATCGACGGGCGCGCAGTGGTGGCTGATGGGACGCTGGTCGATTGATGTCCGAAGAGCTTCTCTCACAGCTCGAATTCGCCATCCTCGAATTGGGTCGGCGACCCGATACCTTGAAGAGATTTCAGGTGGACCCCGTCGTCGTCGGTGCCGAACTTGGACTCGAGAGCGAATGGGCGCTCGTCATCGCGGAAGGCAATCGCGATCGGCTCCGCAGCGCGGGGGTGAATGACGGCATCACGATCCTGGTGAGTCGATGGTTTCGCGCGGACCTCGCGGACTCGGGTAGCGGCGGCGACTTCCACGCGAGCTCCCTTACGGTAGAGCGGTCGAACGTGCCGACGAACCTCGTCTTCGCGGGCGGTTGCTCCCACGTCCCAGATCTTCTCGCCAGGCCCGAGATCGACCCTCCTGATGCCGTCGAGCGACTCGTAAGTGGGTACGCGCGACTGGCCGAGGCGCTCAAGGTGGCCGCCCCGGAGGTGTTGCTCGTCACGGCGGACTGCCACTTCCAGAGTTTTCAGACCGGTGCGTTCGTCATAGGAACCGGCGCCAGCCACCGCGGGTCGATGGCGTTCTTCGGACGACCGGATCTCGACTTAGAGGTAAAGGGCGCTCCCGAGTTCGCCGACATGATGGTGAAGTCGATCCGCGACGCGGGGCTCGAGGTCGAAGAGTCTCTTGAAGTCCAGCTCGACCACGGACTGATCGTTCCACTGCGACAGCTCTTCACCGAGATCGAAGTTCCCGTGGTGCCCATCATCACGCAGCCGGCTCGTGCCTTCTCACCTTGGAATGCGCGTGCCTTCGGAGCGCAGTTGCGAACTGTCGTCGAGCTGGCAAATCGTCGTGTCGGCATATTGGCCACAGGGGGGCTTTCGCACTGGTTGGATCCGGGCGTCTTTGGAAAGGTGGACATCGAGTTCGACGCCCACATCTTGGAGCTTCTCCAAGCCGGTCACGGCTTGGACTTGGCGAATCTTGAGCCCTACGCCCTCTTGAGCCACGGACAGTACGAGTTTCTCAACTGGCTGATCATGCTGAGTCTTGTGGGGCCGGGCGTCTGCGCCGACGTGTACGCCTACGAACCAATGGCATCGTCGGGTGGCGGTTGGACCGTTGTGCACCTACCCCTCGAGGAAGCGCGACGGTCGACGCGATGAGTCGCGACGCCGCGACCCGGACCCTTCGGGTAGGGCTGACGCAGTTCCACCCGACGCGCGATGTCGAACGTAATCTGGTGGTCGCGTGTCGCCTTTTGGCCCGGGCTGGGCGCGACGGTGCCGATCTCGTCCTTCTGCCCGAGAACGCTCTCATGCTGGGGACGAACGCGGAAATGAGATCAGCGGCGTTCTCCCTCGACTCGTCGGCGCTTTCCTGTATCGCCCGTGCCGCGGCGCTCAACCGCGTAACCGTGGTACTCGGCGGAGTGAAGGTCTCGCTCGAGGGGGAGAGTCGTCCGCGGAACCGGGCCCTCATCTACGGACCCGATGGGCGGTCCGCGGGCCAATATGACAAGATCCATTTGTTTGACGCTCAGGTCGAGGGCCAGTCCTTCGAAGCGTCCTCCGTGGAGCAAGCCGGCTCCACTCCGGTCCTGCTGGACGTGGGTGGAACGCTGGTGGGTTTGACGATCTGCTACGACCTACGCTTTCCCGAGCTCTACCGCCAGCTCGCACTCGCGGGAGCCGAGGTCGTCCTCGCCCCTTCGGCGTTCACGCGGATCACGGGTCGTGCGCACTGGGAGACGCTGCTGCGCGCACGAGCGATCGAGAACGAGTTGTACGTGGTCGCATCGGCCACGATCGGTACCAACGAGGACGACGCGTTTCAAACGTACGGCCACGCCAGCGTCATCGATCCGTGGGGCGAAGTCGTCGTTGACCTGGAGGATGCGGAAGAAGCCTGTCGGGTCGTCGAACTCGACATCGGTACGATTGGTCGCGTTCGCGAGATGTTGCCGGTGTTGAAGAGCGTGCGACCCGACGCCTACGTCGCGCCAGTTGCGCGCTTCTCGACAGTCGACGACCGAGGAGGTCACTAGATGGACGATCGAACTGTGAAGAGTGGAATCGAACCGTCGGAGTTCGCCGACGATGGCTTGTTGGAGACCGGGGAGTCCATTGGCGTCGCGAACGAGTTCACTGGCGTCGTCGTGCGCAAAGTACTCACTCGCAACGGCGAGCGTCTCGAGCTCACGACGCCGAAGTTCGGTTACCGTGTCCTGCTCGACGCGATGCAGCTGGAAATCATCTCGACCCTGACGCCAGAGAAGTTCAACGAGCTCTTCGCGCGCAATCTCGGCTCTTTTGGGGAGGGCTCGTGAGCGACCAGTCGCGCCGAATCCGATCAGGCACCATGGTCGACGAAATCTACTCGGTACTGCGCGAGGGCATCATCGACGGGACGTTCGCGCCGGGACAGCGACTCTCTCAGGAACAGTTGGCCGGCGAGTTGCAGGTGAGCCGTACTCCACTTCGCGAGGCGTTCCAGCGGCTGGAGCGCGACGGCCTCTTGAACATCAGTACGAATCGGGGGATGCACGTCTCATCGCTCAACGACAGTGAGACCGAGGAACACTACGCGCTGCGCCTCCTCGTCGAACCACCGACGCTCAAGGCACTACTCAACCAGATCTCGGACGCGGAAATCGCAGAGATGTTCGAGGCGCTCGCCGAAATGGAGAGAGTGACGGAGCGAACGCGTGACTTTCAAGCCGCCCACGCGCGCTTTCACTACATCGCACTTGGTCTCTACCCCACTGCGATTTCCGAACTGATTCAATCGCTTCACACCAAGATCTACCGCCACCAGCGGGTCTACCTCTCGCGTCCGCGAAACCCCGAGGAGTTCCTCGGCGCCGACCGCTTGCTGCTTGACCAGATCGTGCAACGCGACGGGGCGATGGTGCATCAGCTGCTTGAGTTTCACCTCATTGACGCCGCACTCGGGCTGCTCCTCGAGCTCAACCCGGACCACACCTTTGGGCCACTCCTCCTCGCGCTCCGCGGCGCGGGAATCGAGCTGGAAGCGGACGGTGAGGGCCGGGTTCAGCGTCCCGTGAAGTTGCGCTGGCGACGCAAGGATGCCTCGTCTATGCCAGCGCTCGCAACCTACAACGTGCAGTATGAGCCCGCCGAAGCCGACGGGTGACAGAAGGAGTAGAACCCGGATGCCCGCTCTTCGCATCGGCATGATCGTGCCGAGTTCGAATACCACTATGGAGACTGAGATCCCCGCAATGCTCCGCCTGCGCGAGGCTGTTCGCCCCGAGCGCTTCACCTTTCACTCGAGTCGAATGCGGATGGCCCACGTCACGCCCGACGAGTTGCGAGAGATGGATGCAGACTCAGGGCGTTGCGCGGTGGAACTGGCCGACGCCGACGTTGATGTCATGGCCTACGCGTGTCTCGTCGCGATCATGGCAATGGGCCATGGATATCATCATGACTCGGAAGCGCGTCTGGCGATCGCGGCGAAAGAGTCGTTGGGAGTCGAAGTCCCGGTCGTCTCTTCGGCCGGGGCCCTCGTCGAAGCGCTGCATTACCTCGACGCGAAGAGGATCTCCGTGATCACTCCGTACATGCCAGCGCTCACCGGGGTCGTTTGTGACTACATCCGTTATGAGGGCGTCGAGGTGCACGACAGTATCAGCCTCGGAATTGCAGACAATCTTGCCGTGGGTCGCCTCGACCCAACCAAGTTGATCGACCTCGCGCACCGAGTCGACACGAATGGGGTAGACGCGCTCGTCCTGAGCGCGTGCGTACAGATGCCGTCGCTCCCGGCCATTCAGATTGTCCAAGACCAGTTCGACATTCCGGTGTTGTCCGCGTCGGTCGCAACTGTATGGAAGATGCTGAGGGTGCTGGGGCTTGACGCGGTCGCGCCCCAAGCCGGCGCATTGTTGGCGGGCCAGTGACCACAATGCAAGACGCTGTCCCGTCGTCAAATATCGCCGGAGCACCGGACCTTAAGTGCGCGCCCGGCGCCCCGTGTGGGGTGGAGAAATCAATGCGCAATGCGTCGGTCGAACGAGGTCAGCGCGCCTTGGAGACTGCTGACTGCGGAGCCGTGGTTCTCGGCGCGCGAGGCATTTCCAAGTTCTTCGGCCCCGTGACGGCGCTCAACGACGTGACCATCGCTTTCAAGGCCGGAGAGATTCACGCGCTTGTCGGTGAGAACGGTTCGGGCAAGTCAACCTTCCTCAACTGTATTAGCGGCATGCTTCGACCCGACGCTGGCGAGATCGTTTTCGACGATGTTGCGGAACACCACTGGTCGGTGCGCCACGCGCGCCAGCGTGGCGTGGGGATAGTGAGCCAGGAGTTGAGCCTGATACCGGAGCTGAGTGTCGCCGAGAACGTCTTGCTCGGCTCGCGCGTGGCGTCACGGCACGGAGTGTTGAGTTGGCCTCAAATACTTCGACTCGCCCGACGCGCCGTCGACAAGGTCGGCCTCGTCGTCAACCTCTCTGCGGCCGTGAAGGACCTATCGGTGAGCCAACAGCAACTCGTCGAGATTGCCCGGGTCCTGGCACTACGCCCGCGCCTGCTTCTCCTCGACGAACCGACGGCCTCGCTCGAAGCCGATGACGTGAGAACCCTCATCGCGTTGGTAAAGCAGCTCGCTCGCGAAGGATTGGCGGTCGGTATGACCTCTCACCGCACCGCGGAGGTTCTTGAGCTTGCCAACACCATCACGATCCTTCGTGATGGTGTTCACATCGAGACCAGCTCGGCGGACGGCATTGACGAACATTGGATGGTGGCCCGAATGGTGGGTCGCGAGCTAGCGAAGGTGCATCCTCGTTCCATTTCGATCGGCGACGAGAGCCATCGCGAGGTTGCTCTTCGCATCTCTGATGTCCACACGCGCGAGGGCATCGTGAAGGGCGCTTCGCTCGAAGTCCACCGAGGGGAAATCGTTGGGCTCGCCGGACTCATGGGCGCGGGTCGTACTGAGCTGCTCGAGTCCGTGTTCGGTTTCCAGCCGTGGGAGAGCGGCGTGGTGGAAACTGGCGGCGTCACATTGCGAGAACCGTCGCCGCTCGTCGCGATGCGAGCCGGACTCGCCTTCGTGCCTGATAACCGAAGAGAAAAGGGCGCCGTCATTGGCATGTCCGTGATCGAGAACATGTTCATGCCAGAGCGCACGAGGAGTGTTTTTCGCCGCCGGCGACGCGAGAGCGCCGAGGCGCAGGCTTGGATGAAGCGGCTGGGCCTCGCGCGCACGTCGCTCCACGCTCCGATGTCGTCGCTCTCAGGCGGACAGCAACAGAAGGTGATTCTCGCGAAATGGTTGCGTCGGCATCCGCGAGTGCTCCTTTTGGACGAGCCGACGCGTGGAATCGATGTCGCGGCGAAGGCGGAGATCTATTCGATACTGGAGCAGAGCGCCGACGAAGGCATGGCAATCGTCGTGGCCTCGTCGGAACTGCCTGAACTCCTTCGGCTGTGTGATCGCATCGCTGTGATGAGGGGTGGTCGTATCGTGGCGGATTTTGACCGAGGGGCAACCGAGGAGGAGATCATGTCCATCGCGATCTCAGAAAGGCAGTCATGACGACAGTAGAGCGGGTCACCGTGGTAAAACAGCCAACTGATACAAAGCTGGCGCCCAAGGAGCGCTGGGGCCACTTGAGGAAGACGCCGAAGTTCGCGGCGATCCTCGTGGTCTTCATCGCGGCGGTGGTGCTCTTCAGCATCAAGTTCCCGGGCTTCCTCGCCGAAACCAATCTCAACAGTATTTTAAGCAGTGCCTCGGTGGACTTCTTATTGGCCATGGGGATGACGCTGACCATCATCGCGGGCGGCATCGACCTATCCGTCTCCTCGACGGCAGTGCTGGCGGCCACGTGCGGGGGAGAGACAAGCCTTCATTTCGGTGTCGCCGTCGGAATCGTTGTGTGCCTTCTCGTTGGACTGGCCGCTGGGATCATTCACGGCCTGCTCATCGCGCGGCTCCATCTGAACTCCTTCATCGTGACGTTGGCGGCACTCGTCGCATATTCGGGCTTAGCGGCTTTGATCCTCAACGACACGACGTTGGTACTCCCGACGTCGGCGTTCAGCACGTTCTTTTACGCTCACGTCGGACCTTTCACGTACATCTCGCTTATCATGCTCGCCTCACTCGTCGCAATCAGCGTGGTGCTGCACAAGACCTACTTCGGTCGTGACATCTACGCGGTCGGCGGGAACGCCCACGCGGCGCGACTTTCGGGTATCGCCGTCGAACGCGTCACGGTTTCCGTGTACGCGCTATCCGGGCTGTTCGCCGGCATCGCCTCCATTC
>JBAUSF010000297.1:0-1820 GCA_049581565.1 Acidimicrobiales bacterium | reverse complement strand
GCTGAGAGCAGCAGAACTTCATTTGGGTAGACCGCAATGAGGGAATACGAATGGGGAGATTGGCGAGCGGGAAAGCGCGGATTGCGGCTGTCGGTAGGTTCTGACCCATTCGAGGATGGAGCGGACAGCGATGCCGCTGGGGCCTTTGGCGATGTAGGGGCGCGAGTCCTCGACCCAGGCGACACCGGCGATGTCGAGATGGATCCAGGGAGTGTCTTCGGCAAACGCATGGAGGAATTCGGCAGCGGTGCTGGCTCCGCCGTAGCGTCCACCGGTGTTCTTGATGTCGGCGATGTCGGATTTGATCAAGTCGGCATATTCGTCGCCAATTGGAAGGCGCCAAAACTTTTCACCGGAGATGGCGACAGCATTGTTGAACTGGGCGTAGGTTGGATCATCGTTAGAGAAAACGCCGGCTGTAGCCTTACCGAGAGCAACAGAGACTGCGCCAGTGAGAGTAGCGGCGTCAATGAGGTGAGTAGCGCCGAGCTGTCGGGCGTAGGCGAGGCCGTCTGCGAGGACGAGGCGGCCTTCGGCGTCGGTGTTGATGATCTCGATGGTCTTGCCTGACATAGCAATCTGCACATCGCCGGGTTTTTGGGCCGTGCCGGAGGGCATGTTCTCTGCCGCGCATACGATAGCGATGACGCGCACTTTGGGCTTGAGCAGCGCAATGGCGCGCATGGCTGCGATCATGGCGGCGCCGCCGGCCATGTCGTATTTCATCTTCTCCATGTTGTCGGCGGGCTTGATGGAGATGCCGCCGGTATCGAAGGTGATGCCTTTGCCGACAAGGCCAAGCACTGGACCGTCGGTGACACCCTGGGGTGTGTAGCGGAGAACGATGAGGGCAGGCGGCTCTGGTGAGCCCTGTGAAACGCTCCAAAAAGCTCCCATCTTGAGCTCATGCAGTTTTTCGGTGGAGTGGACTTCGCACTGAAGGCCAACCTCCTGTGCCATGAGGGCTGCGCGCCGGCCGAGCACGGTGGGCGTGAGCTTGTTGCCGGGCTCGTTAACGAGCGAGCGGGCAAAGTTCTGGCTTTCGCCGACGATGATTCCTTCAGCAAAGGCCGATTCAAGAACTATGCGGTCGGCGTCGGCGGGAGCGGCGAGGGTGAAGGACTGAATGGTCTGGTCTTTGCGGTCGCTGCGGTAGGTATCGGGATCGAAGTCGCCGATGAAGGCGCCCTCGCCGGCTGCCGTGGCGGCTGCAGCAAGCGGAAGATTCTCGGACGAGGGCAGTGCAAAGACAAGCTCGCGAATGCCGCGCGGCTTGGCAAAGCGGACGGCGGTTCCAGCGGCGTCTCGCACAGAGTGGATGGTGGCTTTTGCGAGTTTGCCGAGACCGACGATGAGGAGCCGCTTAGCGCCGAGTCCGGCGGGGGCGTGGAGCAGCAGGGTCTCATTGGCTCCCGCTTTGTATTCGCCGGTGGCCAGCACGGCGGCCGCGGCGGACTGCACCGCGGGATCGGCGGTTAGCAGCGTGAGCTGGGGCTTGGCGTCGGGGCCCTTGGCAGCTTGAGTATCGGCGGCGAGAACAGCGAGTAGTTCAGAGGCAGTGCCAGAGATGGGTGCAAAGGAAAGTTCAGTGCGCATGGAGCTATTTTATTGGAGCGGGGTTAGCGAAGTTATCGCAGTTTGGAGCCAGGCAGCGGAAGAGTTCGGCGATATGTCATTGAACGATATTTGACATTTTCCGTCTATATGACATATTCTTTGCGTATGGTAGATAATGTCATCAACAGAGAAATTGTCACAACTAGAATCAATGACAATGGGCGCATTGTGATCCCCGTTGAGATACGGCAGCAATTGGGCAT
>JBAUSF010000296.1:0-7207 GCA_049581565.1 Acidimicrobiales bacterium | reverse complement strand
GACCGAGAACGACTTGCTGTCGTTCTGCCTCGGCGCCGACGGCGCCGACGCGGACCTCCTTACCTGCGAGCACGAGGGCTTCTTCCAGATGGACGGCAAGGAGGTCTTTCGCCGCGCCGTGCGCGTGGTCGTGGACTCTGCGCAAAAGGCTCTCGCGATGGCGAACGTAACGGCCGACGAGCTCAGCCTCGTCATACCCCACCAAGCCAATATCCGAATCATTCAAGCAGCCTGTCAGCGCCTCAACATCGACATGGACCGCGCCATCATCTCGCTCGACCACTACGGCAACACGTCGAGCGCGTCGATCCCGTTGGCCTTTGACGACGCGCGCAAGAACGACCGCATCCACAAGGGCGACTACGCACTGCTCACTGGGTTCGGTGCAGGTATGACGTGGGCCTCGGCGGTCGTTAGGTGGTCCAAATGAGCGGACCCTCTCTGGTCATCCTCGCTGCCGGGCGTGCGCGTCGCTACGGCGGCGTGAAACAGCTCGCGCCGGTGGGCATGCACGGTGAAGGGGTCATCGACCTCATCGCGTCCGACGCCTACGCGGCTGGGTTTGACGACATCGTCATCGTGATCAACCCCGATACCGGTCCCGAGATCGTCGATCACGTGGCCGCTCATTGGCCAAAGAGCCGCCACGTCAGCTTCGCGTACCAGACCACGCTGCGCGGCACCGTGGATGCGGTGCTCGCAGCCGAGTCCTCGCTTGACGTGACTCGTCCCTTTGCGGTCTCCAACGCCGACGACCTCTACGGCCGCGAATCGTTTCGCCTTCTCGGTGAGCACCTCTCATCGAGCGCCAACAACTGCCTCGTCGGCTTCGAGCTCGAACGAGCCCTCGTCGGCGAGCTGCCCGTCTCCCGCGGTACCTGCATCGTCGTAAATGGACACCTCACCGAAATAGTCGAGCGGCGAAACGTCTCGGCGACCCTCGACGGCTACGTCGCCGACGACGGGCTCGAACCGTCGCACCTGCACCCCTCGACGATCGTTTCGATGAACCTGTGGGGTTTCCAGCCATCCATTTTCCCGCTCATGCGCGACACCCTTGACCGTCACGACTTCACTGAAGAGAAGGAGATCCAGCTCTCGACCTTCGTCGGACAGATCCTTCACCACACGCCGCTTCGCTTTGACGTCATGAAGACGACGTCACGCTGCATCGGGGTCACCCACGCCGAAGACCTGCCGCTCGCACAGATTCTCGTGCGTGAGGAGATCCAGCGTGGCGAGCGCCCTGAGTTCGCCTTCGTCCCATAGCCTCGCGGCCTGCGCTGGCGGTGCCGTTTCGCCGCTCAACTGTTAGCCTCACGATTGTTCACCTAATTCGGCGGGTACGGGCAGGCGGTCTCCACTGATCGGGTGAGCGAGGAGCCTTCAGGCGCCCGGGTAGGAGTGAACATGGCAGAGCACACTGCTTTGGTGAACCTGGGGTTCACTCCCGAGCGCTACCCGCCGGGGATTCACATCTGCCACATGTTCATTGACGAGGTCGATCGCCGGAGCGTCGTGTACCCCTACGTGCGAGCGGGGCTCCAGGAGAACGAGGACGTCTCGTACTTCGCGGACGCGCTCGTTACCGAGCTCCTCGAACGGGCGATCGACGAGCGCAGCGCGGCGTCACTATCGCGCGAGCAGTTGGCGCGCCTACGCATCACGACTGTCGAGGACGCGTACTTCCCTACCGGGGTCTTTGTGCCCGAAGCGATGATCGAAACCCTGCAGAAGCTTTACAAGGAGAGCGCCGACGACGGCGCGTCGGGATGTCGGGTGAGCGGCGAGTTGGGCTGGGCCCTGCGCGACGTGCCCGGTGCAGAACGCCTCGTTGAGTTCGAATCGGACGTCAACATGCTCGTCCGGTCGACGCCAATGACCGCGATGTGCCAGTACGACACGGAGCAGTTTGACGGGGAGACGCTCTTTAACGTCCTCTCCGTGCATCCGCTCATCATCGTGCGCGGACAGATCATGCACAACCCGTGTTACATCGAGCCGGAAGAGCTGCGAGCGGGAAGACCTGCCGAGCTCTCCCAAGAGGACGTCCTTGCCCGCCTCTACCTCATTCAGATCGTCATCAACTGCCTGCCCGACGAGAAGCGCATCTCGGCGTTCGCGCGCTGCGCCGTGCTCCAAGTCCCCGGGGTCAGGGATGTGCACGTCTGTCTCCCTGGCACGGTCATTCCCGCCGACGAGCGATTCGACTGGATCGCCCAGGAGTGCGCGCGCTTTGCCGCGAAGCCAAACTCGTTCGACGTTGTCGGCATCGAAGATAGGTCCGGCGCCTCGGTCTTGGTGCTGCGTACGACCTCTCGTCTGTTTGGTGTGGTGCTCATCGACGTGAACGACGCCGAGGCTTTCTGTCCCTACTGCGACGTGCTCGCGAACATTGCCAATGCCGTCGCGATCACTGTCGAGGCCCGACGCGATCAGGCCGAGACTCGGGCTCAGGCCGAGCGGATCGCCAACCTTGAGCGTCGGCTCTGGCGCATCGCGCGCGAATTCGAAGGCGCCGAGGTGCTCGCGAGTTCGTCCCGGTTCGCCGACCCCTATACGTTGCCCGGGGTGGCCGAGTTCTCACCGCGACAGTGGGAGGTGTTCACTCGCCTGCTGCGCGGCGAACGGGTGCCGCGCATTGCTGATGAGCTGTTTCTTAGCCAGAGCACCGTTCGCAACCACCTCGCCGACATGTTCAAGAAGACGGGCGTGCACTCCCAGGAAGAGTTGCTTGACCTGTTTCGAGAGGGCGTCTCGGAATAGCTCAACGCCAGTCGCGCGAGGGCGCGCTCGCGGCGAGGGTGAGGGGCTCTACGAACTCCGCGACGAGCGTCACGATCCCCTGGCCACGTTCGAGCGAGCCGCGAATCACGAGCGCCGGGGAGAGACCGGCCACCTTCTTCCAGCGCGTCCACGCACCCTTCGTAAAGATCACGTTCACGTGTCCGGTCTCGTCTTCGAGGTTGACGAAGACCGCCCCGTTCGCGGTCTCGGGGTGCTGGCGATGGGTGACCACACCGGCCACGGCGACGCGCGTCGCCTCAACAGAAGAGAGCGAGCTCGCGCGGGTCACCCCTCGCGCGTTGAGCTCGGGACGCACAAGCTCCATCGCCGTCGCCTCGGGCGTGAGTCCCATCGACCACAGGTCGTCCGCGACGCGTTCGAACTCACTGGCGCTCGGTAGCGCCGGGGCGACCGCGCCGGTCACGACACCGGGCAACCGGTCGGCGAGATCCTGCGCGGCGGCCCCGGCCGACCAGGTGAGCGCCCGACGACTCTCGCCAAATCCGTCGAGCGCACCGGCGGCGGCGAGTGACTCGAGGTGGTGGAGTTGAAGGCCCGCCCGACGCACGAGATCGGCGCTGTCGTGCCAGGGTGCGCCCGCGACGATTCGCTCGGCGAGTTCGGCTCCGACCCCGCGCACGTCGCCGAGTCCGAGACGGACAGAGGGCTGTTCGGGCGAGCCTTCGAGGCCGGCACCCACCTTCGAAGCGTTGACGTCGGGACGAAGGACGTCGACGCCGTGGCGCTGAGCGTCTGCGACGAGACTCTGGGGCGACCAGAAGCCCATGGGCTGAGCGTTCAGGAGCGAGACGAGAAACGCGGCCGGATAGTGCACTTTGATCCACGCCGAGCAGTAGACGAGGTGGGCGAAAGAGACCGAGTGCGATTCGGGAAAGCCGAAGTTCGCAAAGGCTGCGAGCGCGTCGAAGAGCTGATCGGCCGCGTCCCCGGTGATGCCGTTTGCCGCCATGCCGGCGTAGAAACGGCTCTTGAGCTTCATCATGCGAAGCTCCGAGCGCTTCGCGGCCATGGCTTGGCGAAGCTCGTCGGATTCGGCCGGCGAGAAACCCGCGACGGCGACGGCCATCTCCATCAGCTGCTCTTGAAAGAGCGGCACGCCGAGCGTGCGCCGCAGTATCGGCTCGAGGCGAGGGTGCAGATAGGTCACCGTCTCGTCGCCGCGACGCCGTCGGATATAGGGGTTCACCGCCCGACCCTGGATCGGACCGGGACGGATGAGGGCCACTTCAATCACGAGGTCGTAGAAGCATCGTGGCTCGACGCGCGGCAGCGTCGCCATCTGGGCGCGCGACTCCACCTGAAAGACCCCGACGGTGTCGGCCTCGCACAGGAGGTCGTAGACCGCGTCCTCTTGGGGCAGCCCCGCGAGGTCCACCGTGACACCGTGAAAGGCCTCGACGGTGTCGACCGCGCGGTGCAGCGCCTCGAGCATGCCGAGTCCCAGGAGATCGAACTTGACGAGCCCGATCGCCGCACAGTCGTCCTTATCCCACTGCAGCACGCTGCGCCCGGGCATGCGCCCCCACTCGACGGGGCAGACCTCGAGCACGGGCCGGTCACAGAGCACCATGCCCGCAGAGTGGATGCCGAGGTGACGTGGCCGGTCGAGGAGCTCGGTGGCCATCGTCGTAAGGAGCTCGGAGACCGCGGGGTCCTTTGAGGTCATCGTCTCTCGATCGACGTGGTCGCGGATGTAGTTGGCCTCCTCTTCGCTGTGACCGAGGGCGCGAGCGACGTCGCGCAACGCCGAGCGCGAGCGGTAGGTGATCACGGCCGCCACCTGGGCGGCGTGGTGACGCCCGTAGCGCTCGTAGACGTACTGGATCACCTCTTCGCGCCGGCCCGACTCGATATCGACGTCGATGTCGGGAGGCCCGTCACGGGCCGGCGAGAGGAAGCGTTCGAAGAACAAGTTGAGCGCCACGGCGTCGGCGTTGGTGATGCCGAGCGAGTAGCAGACCGCCGAGTTCGCCGCCGAACCTCGACCCTGACAGTAGATGTCGTGCGTGCGACAGAACTCGGTGATGTCCCAGACGGTGAGGAAGTAGCCGGCAAAGCCGAGCGTTCTGATGACCGACAGCTCGTGGTCGATCTGGCGCCAGGCGCCCACCACGCGCTCGTGGTCGCGCGGGCCGTAGCGCTGCGTGGCTCCTCGGGCCACCAGCTCTTCTAGGTACGACTGCTCGTCGTGCTCCGCGGGTGTCGCGAACGCGGGCAGATTCGGAGCAACGAGGCGCAGATCGAAGGCGAGGTCCCCCGCGAGCTCGCCCGCCCGGTCGACGACCCCGGGCCAGCGCGCGAAACGGCGACGCTGCTCGGCGTCGCTTCGCAGGTGCGCGAGCGGCGACGCGCTGAGCCAACCCTCCATCTCTTCGAGGCTGCGCCGGGCACGAATCGCCGCCAGCACGCTCGCGCGCGGGAAGTCGCGCGGGGTGGCGTAGTGCACGTTGTTCGTCGCGACGATCGCCACGTCGGCGTGCACCGCGAGCTCGGCCAGCGCGTCGTTGCGCGCAACGTCGTCGGGCTGGCCGTGGTCCCAGATCTCTACCACCACGTTCTCGCGTCCGAAACGCTCGATCAGCTGGGCGAGGCGGCGCTGGGCGGCGCGCGGACCCTCGTCGATGAGTGCACGCGTGAGAGGTCCCTTGCGACATCCCGTCAGAACCAGCCACTCGTTCGCCGCGCCCGCGACCTGGTCGAGCGTGAAGCGCGGCGCACCCTTCTCGCCGCGCTCGAGGTGCGCGAGCGCGAGCATTCGCGACAGCCCCGCGTAGCCCGCGGGCGAGCGTGCGAGCAGCACCAGGTGATCACCCGAGGGGTCCGACACGCCAACGCGATCGTCAGACCCCTCAAGGGTGACTTCGGTGCCAAAGACGCTCGCGAGCCCGAGGGCGCGCGCGGCTTCGGCGAAGCGCACCACGCCGTAAAGGCCATGGTGATCGCAGAGCGCGAGCCCCGAGAGCCCTAGGCGCGTCGCTTCGACAACGAGCTCTTCAGGATCGCTCGCACCGTCTAAGAAGCTAAAGCCCGAATGTGCGTGCAGCTCTCCGTAGGTCGCCATCAGTCATAGATTCCAACGAGCCACCACCGACTCGACTCGGCGACCACGAGCAACGCCTCGCCGCTCGCGAGCACCATCTGGAGGTGCGCGCGCCGCCGACGCCGCGACCACCAGCGCTCGACGATTGGCCAGGGGCCGGCGAACCAGATGATCTCACGGCGCAGCGGCGAGGAGAAGATGACGGCGGTCGGCTCCGCGCTCAGTACGCCGCGCGCGTTCAGGGCAACGGCTCGATTCGCCCCGTCACGCAGCTGCAGCGGCACCGGATGAGCGAGGGTGGTCGCGGGCGACGGCGCCGCGAGCCGTCCGGGCCAGGGCGCCACGTCGCGCTCGTTCGCGCTTGGCGAACCCCAGGGCACGAGGGTGGCTCGATCTTCGGGCCCGCGTCCGCCGTGAAGCTTCGCCACCACGATGGACTCGGCTCCGAGGCGTCGGCGCACGCGGTGCACGGCGGCTTCTGCTCGATCGTCCTCGGCACCGCGCTGACCGAAGAATCCCTGCTGCTCTTCGAAGAGCATCTCTTCGCCGCGCATCTGGGCGAGACGGCGCGCAAGCTGGCGATCACGTTGAGCGTCGAGCTCGGAGATCTCGCCGCGCGCTACCCGGTGCAGATAGAGCGCGTGCTTGTTGAAGCGCTCGCCAACTCGCGCAGGCGCGAGGTCCGCGAAGGCGCCGAGCGTGTGCAGCCCGAGACGCTGGCACGTGGTCGTCAGGTCCTTTCGCCCGAGCACCTCAAGAGGCTGGGCTCGGCGAAACGCGTCGCTCGAGCCACGCGGCACGACAACCTCTCGATGCGCCGCGAGTTCCGCGCAGAACAGTCCCTCGGCGACCCCGAGCTTGGGTTCCGCACCCACCACCTCGAGCACGCACTGGCGCACCATGGACAGCACCACCTCGTCGCCACCAAAGAAGCGACTCGGTCCGCGCAGGGGTAGTACGTACAGCCCGAGGCGAACCACCTCGGTGAAGGGGCACATCGCCTCGAGCGCGTCGAGGAGCAACAACGTGTCGCGCAACGTCGAGCCGTCAGGCTGTTCGATCGCGAGTGACTCAACCCACACGGCGACGAGCTGCTCCATCACTTCGCCTCCGCAGCGCCGTGTCGATTTGGAACTACCACCACGTGCTCTGCACCGCGCACGAGTGCGCCACGACCGCTCACGTGCACGGTGAGATAGCGCGCATCGAGTCGCGACGAGGTAACCCACTCGGCCTGCGTGACCCGGAAGAAGAGATCCGCCGGCAACGGCCACGGCGCACGCGGCTCGCTGAGTGCGACCAGAACGGTGCCGCGCTCTCTCACCCGATCCATCAATCGACGAGCCGAGCCGTGACTGG
>JBAUSF010000295.1:0-12067 GCA_049581565.1 Acidimicrobiales bacterium | reverse complement strand
GGCATCATCGTGCCCCACCTCGTGCGACTCACGACGAACGCGAGCTATCGCGTGGTGCTGCCCGTCTCCATCGTCGGCGGCGCCGCGTTTCTCATCCTCGCCGACCTCGTCGCACGCACCATCGAGTCCCCCGCGGAGGTTCCCCTCGGGGTCATCACCGCCTTCGTTGGTGGACCGTTCTTCATCTTCGTCTTGCGTTCGCGTCGTGCGCATCAAGGGGTGCTCTAACGATGGTCGCGCGAGAGGTCGACCTGGCGCCACCGATCGTCGAGTTGCGCGACCTTGTCGTGCGCTACGTCGAAGCGACCGCGCTCAACGGTGTCGACCTCACCCTCGAGCGCGGACGCTGGCTCGGTCTCATTGGTGCGAACGGCGCCGGCAAGACCTCGCTGCTGAAGGCCCTCGCCCGGCTGGTCGACTTCGAAGGCGTCATCCGCGTCGAGGGACGAACGACGACTGCCCTGTCGCGTCGTCACTTCGCCCAGCTCGTCGCCTACGTGCCCCAAAAGCCCGAGTTCCCGCCAGAGATGCGAGCCATTGACTACGTGGCCCTCGGTCGCATGCCCCACCTCGGGTACTTCGGTGCCGAAGGTCCTCTCGACCGCGAACGCTCATTCGAGTTCTTGGCGCGCCTCTCTCTCGCCGCGATGGCGACGCGCCATCTTTCGACGATGTCGGGCGGCGAGCTGCAACGTCTCGTCCTCGCGCGCGCCCTCGCCCAGGAGGCGCCAGTGCTGCTGCTCGACGAACCCACGAGCGCGCTTGATCTCGGGCGACGCGTGGAAGCGCTCGAGCTCGTCGACGAACTGCGCGTCGAGCGCGGCCTCACGGTGATCAGTGCCATGCACGACCTCACGCTCGCAGCGCAGTTCGCCGACCAGCTCGCGCTGCTCGCAGGTGGCGTGATCGTCGCCTCTGGCGACGCCGACGACGTGCTGGAGGAGGGTTCGCTCGACGTCCACTTCGGCACCAGCGTGCGCGTCCTTCGAACCGACGACGGCGAACTCATTGTCGTGCCGCGCAGAACCCACCCAAAGGAACCTCATGGTCGACCCACAGCGTGACGTTCCCGCGGTACCGGAGAAGCTCGTGCGCGCCGACTCGATCGTCATCGTCAATACCGGCGACGGAAAGGGTAAATCCTCGGCGGCCTTCGGTGTTATGGGACGGGCCTGGGCGCGGGGCTGGCGCGTCGTCGTCGTCCAGTTCGTGAAGAGCGGCACGTGGCAGGTCGGCGAGAAGAAGCTCGCCGGGCACTTGAATATCGAATGGCACGCGATGGGTGATGGCTTCACCTGGGAGTCGACCGATCTCGACGAGACGATCGCCAAGGGTCGTGCGGCGTGGCAGCTGGCGAAGGAAAAACTCGCCAGTGGCGAGTACGACCTCGTCATCCTAGACGAGGTCACCTACGCCGTCTCCTACGGGTGGGTCGACGTCGCGGACGTCGTGCACGCCATCTCCAACCGAGCGGCGACGACCAACGTCATCATCACGGGGAGAAACGCCCCCGCCGAGGTGATCGAGCTCGCCGACACCGTGACCGAGATGAAGATGATCAAGCACGCGTACGAGCAGGGCATTCGGGCGAAGAAGGGAATCGAGTACTGATGTTCGCGAACCTCGGTTCGAGAGCGGAAGACGGCATGGATCTCGACGTCCTCGTCTACCGGCTGGACGTTGCGATGCTCGCAATCTCTAGTGCCACCGTTGGCGGAGGAATGGGTGAGCGGCACTGGGCACTCAACGCCCAGGTGCGCACCGACTACGACCGCGACGACATCGAGTCCCACGTGGATGAGCTCGCCCGCACGCTTTCGCTCAGCGGGTCGGGTATCGGCATGCTCACGGCCGCGAACGTGGAGGCTCGCACTCGCGCCGCGATCGACGGAGTCAGCACCGAGGCGACCGTCGGTCTGTCGCACCCGACGTGGGCCGCGAACGAGGAACCTGGAACGACGGCGCGAGTCGGCACCATCAACGCCGTCATCTTCGTGCCGGTTCGCCTCAGTGACGCCGCACTCGTGAACGCCGTCGTCACCGCCACCGAAGCGAAGAGTCAAGCCCTCTTCGAAGCGGGCTTCGCGGCGACGGGCACTCCGTCTGACGCGGTGACGCTCTTCTGTCCGCTCGACGGCGATAGCGAGCGTTTTGGAGGGCCCCGCTCACCGTGGGGCTCGCGCATCGCTCGCGCCGTCCACGACGCAGTATTCGCCGGCGCGAAAGCGTGGGACGAGTGAAGACCCTCGTTCTCGGAGGCGCCCGCTCGGGCAAGTCTGCTGTCGCCGAGCGCCTCGCGTCGCGCGGCGGTAGTCCCGTCACGTACGTCGCGACCGTTCGGCGAAACGGCGACGAGGACCTCGAGGCGCGGATCGCCCTGCATCGCGAACGCCGTCCCGCTAGCTGGTCCACGATCGAATGCGACGGTGACCTCGCAGGCGTGCTCACCGCAACGACGGGCACCGTGCTCGTCGATTCCCTCGGGCCCTGGCTCGCGGCGCTGCCCGGTATGGACGCCGACGTCGGCGCGCTCGTCGTGGCACTGGGTGAGCGTGACGGTGACACCATCATCGTCTCCGAGGAGGTCGGACTGGGCGTTCACCCGCAGTCGCCACTCGGGCGCGAATTCCGCGACGCTCTCGGGACACTCAACCAGGCCATCGCACACGCGTGCGATGACGTGCTGCTGGTCGTCGCCGGCCGAGTCCTCACGCTTCCCCAGGACGAATCATGAGACGCGCCGTTGCATTCCTGACTCCCTTCGGCCGAGCCGCCACTCCGACCGACACGACGCTCGCGTGGTTCTCTCTTGTCGGCGCACTGATTGGCTTTGCCGTCGGAGGACTCTGGTGGCTCGCGGCAAAGATATGGGTGGCGCTCCTCGCAGGAGCCGTCGCCGTAGCGGTCGATCTTGCCCTCACTGGACTCTTGCACTTTGACGGACTGGCCGACGCGGGCGACGGTCTGCTCGCCCCGCTCACACGAGAGCGGCGTCTGGCCGCGATGGCTGACCCCTTGATCGGCGCCTTCGGGGCGCTCATCGTGGGCGCGGTCCTCCTACTCCGTTTTGGCGCCTTCGCCACACTTCGACCCACGCCACTCGTCATTGCGGGACTGTGGTGCGCGTCGCGCACCGCCATGGTCGCGGTCACCGAGGCGCTGCCCTACGCTCGTTCCGACGGGCTGGTCACGAGCTTTCTCGGCGCGGGCTCGGGAGTTCACCGCATTGTCGTGCGGGGATCCGTTGTCGTGGGCGTCGCGCTCTCGGTCGCGCTCGTCGTGGTCGGACGAGGCGCGCGCGGGCTCGTCGCCCTCGCGGCAGAGCTTCTTGGCATCGTGCTCGTCGCGCTCTTCTCACGACGGCGCATCGGCGGCTACACCGGTGACGTGCTCGGCGCGGCCGGCGTCATCGGAGAGACCATCGGCCTCCTGGTTTTGGCGGTGCGATGACGCGCGTTTTGACGCCACGACCGCTCGCGGCGGCAACCGGCATTGTGCTCGACCGCCTCGTTGAGGAGCCGTCGAACGAATGGCACCCCGTCGCGCACTTCGGCCGCATCATGAATGCCTTCGAGCAACGCCGCTACGGGGACGCGAGATCGCCGGGCGTCCTGTACGCGTTCACCGGCGCGCTGGTCGGCGTGATCGCCGGTGCGTCGGTTCGCTCGACCGCGTGGGCAACGGGGCTCGCCGTCGGCGGACGCTCGCTCTGGCGTGCTGCCGACGAGATCGCGATCGCGCTCTCGCACGACGATCTCGACGCTGCGCGAGCCCTCTTGCCGAACCTCGTCGGTCGCGACCCGAGCGGACTCCGCAGCGAGGAGATCGCGAGAGCGGTCGTCGAGTCGGTCGCCGAGAACACCGTCGACGCCATTGTCGCGCCCGTGCTATGGGCGGCCGTCGCGGGCGCCCCCGGCGCGCTCGCCTATCGCGCCGTCAACACAATGGACGCAATGGTCGGCCATCACTCCGCGCGATACGAGCACTACGGCTGGGCGAGTGCTCGACTCGACGACGTCGCCAACTGGCTACCGGCTCGCGCGGCAGCCGTGCTCGTGGCGCTCGTGCGACCGAGCAGCGCTCGGGAGGTGTCCCGGGCCGTCACCTCCCAGGCGTTCGCGCACCCTTCGCCGAACGCCGGCGTCATCGAGGCTGCGTTCGCCGGCGCGCTCGGCGTGCGCCTCGGTGGGCGAAACCGCTACGGCGAGCGCGTCGAGGATCGACCGATGCTCGGCAGCGGTCGCCCCGCTTGCGCCTCGGATATCAGCGACGCGGTGCGGCTCAGTCGTGACGTTACGACGTCACTAGCCATCACGCTCGGCGTGATAGGCCTCGTGCAGTGGTGGCGTCGATGATGACGTTCCCTCCTGCGGGCGCCCACGGCGGGGACGGTGAGCGAGTCGCTCGGGCCCTCGGGCTCGATCCCGCGTCGGTGCTCGACCTCTCCCAGTCACTCAATCCCATCGCACCCGATCCGCGTCCACTCGTTCAGATGCACCTCGACGCCCTCGGTCGCTACCCCGATCCAGCGAGGGCACACGACGCGCTCGCGAGCGCGATGCACGTCGACCCTGACCGCTTGCTCCTTACCAACGGAGGCGCCGAAGCCATCACCCTCGTGAAGGGTCTTGTCGGAGGTTCGGTGTTCGAGCCCGAGTTCTCGCTGCACCCGCGCGGCACCGGACCGCGCTGGCGCTCGAACCCGCACAGTCCGTCGGGACTCCTCGCACGACCCGAGGAAGCGGCCGCCGTCTGGGATGAGGCGTTCTACGCGCTCGCGACGGGCGAGTGGACGAGGGGTGACGACGCAATCGTCGTGGGATCACTGACGAAAGTGCTCGCATGTCCCGGACTTCGTGTCGGCTACGTGCTCGCCGACCCCTCCTTCATCGTGAGCTGTCGGCGCCAACAAGCAGAGTGGCCACTCAACGGCCTCGCGACCGAGGCTCTTCCCGACCTTCTCGCGGCACTCGACCTCGCGGATTGCGTCGTGCGCATCCGGGCGCTGCGCGAACAGTTGCGCGACATTCTTCACGCACACGAGATCATCGTGCATCCCTCTGACGCGAACTGGGTGCTCGTCAACTATCCGGGACTGCGTGAGGTGCTCGCCCCGAGGGGGATCGTCGTGCGCGACTGTGCCAGCTTCGGTCTCGAGGGGATCGCCCGCATCGCCGTACCGAATGAAGCCGGTCTCGCTCGCCTCGCTGAGGCGCTCGAGACCCTGAGAAGGGACTGACATGACCGAGAACAACTTCATCGAGCTCGCGGGCCGCGTGACGCCGACCGACGCCACCGCCGCAACGGACGCGCGTGCCCTGCAGGACCGGTTGACCAAGCCGCAAGGGTCGCTCGGATTCCTCGAATCACTCAGCGTGCAGCTCGCCGCAATCGCGGGCGCCTGCCCGCCGCCGGCGCCAGAACCCGTCACCATCGCCGTCTTTGCCGGCGATCACGGTGTGGTTCGCGCGGGCGTGACGTCCTGGCCCTCGGAAGTGACGGCCCAAATGGTCGCCAACTTCTGTGCCGGTGGCGCTGCGATCAACGTGCTCGCCCGACACGTCGGTGCTTCGGTTGTCGTTGTCGACGTGGGCGTCGCGACGCCGATTCCCGGCGACGCAGCGGGGCTCGTACGACGGAACGTCCGCAGGGGCACGGCGAACCTCGCAGAAAGTGCCGCTATGAGCCATGACGAAGCGCTCGCTGCACTCTGGGTGGGGGCAGAAGTGGCTCGCGGCGCCATCAGCGACGGCGCGCGCCTGCTCGTAACGGGTGATATGGGCATTGGCAACACGACCCCGTCGGCTGCCCTTATCGCGGCCTTCACCGGGTCGAATCCGAGCGAAGTGACGGGACGAGGCACGGGAATCGACGACGAGATGCTCACCGTGAAGACGCACGTCATCGAGTCGGCACTCGCCCGGCTCTCGCGCGACGCCACGCCACTCGACATACTCGCCGAAGTCGGCGGACTCGAGATCGCGGCCCTCGCGGGCTTTATCGTGGCGGGCGCCGCGGCGAAGGTGCCCGTTGTGATTGACGGCGTCATCGCGGTCGCCGCCGCACTCGTCGCACGCGCCTTTGCGCCCGACGTCACCGGCTACCTCATCGCGGGGCATCGCTCGAGCGAACCGGGAGCGAGCGCCGGACTCGTCCACCTCGGCCTCCACCCCGTGATCGATCTGGGACTTCGACTCGGCGAGGGCAGCGGCGCCGCGCTCGCCGTTCCGCTCGTCCAGGCTGCGGCGAAGATTCTCTCGGAGATGGCGACCTTTGACTCCGCCGGCGTCACGGACAAGGAGCATCCGTGAGCGTTATCGAGGATCGCCATCTTCAGCGCGTACCCGACTCGGAGTGGCATGGGAAGGTCTGGCGACAAGGCCCCTTCTGGTTCCTCGGGAACTTCCAGCCCTTCACGCTCGCACTCGCCTTCTTCGGCCCGGTCGTCGGACTGAACGGTCTGTGGACCTCTCTCGCGGGGATCGCGGGCATTCTGTTCGGGGCGATGTTCATGGCCGCCCACGCCGCCCAAGGCCCCACGCTCGGACTTCCCCAGATGATCCAGTCGCGCGCGCAGTTTGGCTACTCCGGTGTGATCGTGCCGGTCATCGCCACGACGCTCACCTTCGTCGGTTTCAACGTCGTCACCGTCGTCATCATCAAGCAGGGACTCTTTGACATCTTTGGATGGAACGCGAGCGCCGTCGCCGTTGTGGTGAGCATTGTGGCCGCGTCGCTCGCGATCTACGGTCACGACTGGATCCACAAGGTCGTCCTCACGGTGTTCTGGGTCTCGCTGCCTCTCTGGATTGTCCTCACGCTCGCGATCGTGCTCGGCGCCGCCGGCGGACACGGTCCGGCCGCGGGCGGCTTCAGCGCCGTCGGCTTCTTTTCGATGTTCACCGTCGCCGCCTCGTACAACATCACCTACGCGCCGTGCGTGTCGGACTACTCGCGCTACCTGGCCCGTGATACCTCGCGACGCAGGCTCACGACGGCCGTCTTCCTCGGTGCCGTGGGCTCTCCCATCTGGCTCATTCCCGTCGGAGCGTGGATGGCGACACGTTTGCGCGTGAGCGACGCCCTCACCGGCATCGATCTCGCCGGCAATGCCGCGCTCTCCCACCTCGGCACGGTCCTCGCCCTCGTCGCGGTCGCGGCCCTCGTCGCGGCGATGGGCATTAGCGCCTACAGCGGCATGCTCTCGATCATCACGATCATGGACTCCGTGCGACCAGTCAACTCGCGCCGAGCGATTCGCGTCGTCACCGTCGTCGGTCTCGCTGTGGCGTGGTTCATCCTCGGAGCGGCGCTCACGAACGCGACCACGGTCTTGAACGACTGGTTGATATTGATGCTGTACCTCCTTGCGCCATGGACGAGCGTCAACCTCGTGGACTTCTACTTCGTGCGCCACGGACGATTCGCGGTCACCGATCTCTTCACGCCGATGGGCGTCTACGGACGTTGGGGGATGCGAGGGATTCTCGCCTACGTGATCGGCGTCGGGGTCGAGATACCGTTTATGTTCATTCCGAACGTCTACGAGAGCCCCGGCGCCACGTGGCTTCGAGGCGTGGATATCTCGTGGATCATCGGACTCGTTGTCGCGGGAAGTGTGTACGCAATCTCGACTCGGACGCTCGATCGCGCCAACGAAGAACTCGCGATCACTCGCAGCGAAGAAACGCTGTGCCAGTGAGCCGTTGCGGTGACGGGCCCCTCACGCGGGGCTGGCGGCCCGAGGTAGCAAGTACTTCCAGATGTCGCTCGCGATCGTCGTCACGGTGTCAATGCCGTAGGTCTCGTCGGGGTCGCTTGCCGTCATGATCGTCGCGAGGTAGAACCTCCCCTGGTACTCGACAAACCCCGTGCTGTTCACTTGCCACCCGGTCGGGATCTCGTTGTACCAGCCGTCCTTCAGCCAGACGCTCGCCCTTTCCGGTGAACCCCAGCCGAGCCCGAAGCGCTGGCCCCCGATGACGTTCTCCATGAGTTCCATCTCGTACTCCCGTGACGCCGTGTCGAGGATCTGATTCGGCAGCGCGATCACTTTGAGCAGTTGCAGCTGATCGAGCGGCGTCGTGGAGATGTCGCCCCACGACCAGCTCGGCGCGGTGTACTTGAAACCAATCAAGGCGTTGAAAGTGTCGATCGCGTCTCGTCCACCGATCCGGGCCCAGAGCTTGGTCGCTGCGGCGTCGTTCGAGGCCTCGATCATGCTCGTCGCGAGCGACTGCTCTTTGGCGGTGAGTGGCGTCCCGCTCTCTTGTGATTCGTAGAGCAAATCGGCGAGGATGTCAATCTTCACCATTGAAGCCGTACGGTCGTGGTAGCCGTTGTGATACGTGTAGGTGGCACCGGTCGCGACGTTGTAGACGGCAGCGGTGACGAGCCCGGAGCGACCCTTCAGGTACAGCGCCATCGTCCGTTCGGTGAACGGGTTGTCCGGATTGTGCGTCGGCGTCGGGGCCGTGGTCGTCGTCGAACTAGTTGGCACCGACGTCGAGGTGGTCGTGCTCGTCGACGGCACCGAGCTCGTGGGCGGGCCGTTGTCGGTGCCCGCGGGTGTTGCGACGGCACCCAGCAGCAAGATGACCGCCGCTCCCGAGACGGCACTCCACCATCGTCGACGCACTGCACCCCCTTCGTACCGGAGATGGTACGAGAGAATCACGCACGATTCGTGCTACCTATGAGTACGAATCTCCGCCCAGGCACGCAACTCGATCAGCGAAACTCTCTTGAGCGCCACCACCAGACTCCGGTCGCTGCTCGTCGAACGGGTAGGCGGCTCTCGCTACGGGCTCCGCACGACGAGCAGGCTGGTCGACACGGCGCGCTCGGTCCTCGCGGTGGGATAGACGACGTGACCGTTGGCGTAGAGAGTCGTCGACCCTCCGCCGTCGAGGTCGAGGGCCGTCGTGACCCCGAGCGAGAGGAGCATGGTGACCAGTTGATACATCGTGGCGCCGGACTTCGCGTCGACACCGCCGACCGTCATGATGACGGTCTCGCCAGATGACGTCCACCCGATCACCGTACGAGCGCTCGGCAAAGCCATATAGGTATCTGCCCGATTGATCGGCCCGACCACGCCGTTATCGAAAAGGATCGGGTGCCCTCCGATGTTGTTGCACCCGGCCGTGGAGGTTGTCGTGAGCGTGACGGTATCGCCGACCTGCAGCGTCGCGAGGGCTGCTCCCATCGGAGCCGAGATGACGACGCGGCCGGCGGGCACCTTGAGGGCCTTGGACGTCTTTGCAACTAGTTGGAGCTCGGCCGTCGTGTTGATCGTCGTTGGACTCGTGGGGATACCGACCTGAGTGAATTCGTAGGCCACGCGTCCTGGCGCCGTCGGAGTTGGAAGGTCGTAGAGAGACGTGTAGAGCAAGTTCCCGGCCAGGGGAACATTCACGTTGACGTACGACATCGGCAGCTCTTGATTGATAGCGGTGATCGGCACCGTTGTTCCGTTTACGTCGACGTTGCTCTCCCAGTTGAGGCCGTTGCTGACTGATCCGGCATTGACGTTGACTTGCTCGTGGGCGATCTCTGGGGTATGGAGGAGCACACAGTTGCGAATGATCCCCCCAACTTCGTCGCCGGGATCGAGGTGTCCTGAGCCCGACACGTCAAAGAAGTCACCGTTGACGGCCGCGACGCAGTCCGCGGTGTCCTGACACATTGCGCCGACGGTCTGCTCGCCTCCGTCGATGGCGTGATTGGCGAGGCCTATTTTCACCGAGTACTGAGCGTCGTTGAACGTAAGAACGTGGACCGGCGTATAGACGCCATACTGAGCGCCGTTTATGGTGAAGATGTTGAGACCGTCCTCGTCCATCGCAATGGCTTGAGCGACGCTCGCGGGATTAAACACAGGCGCTGCGCCGGTTGGAGCTGCGACGTCGACAAATGCGACGACGAGCGCCGCGCCGAGTAGCACTCGTACGGCGCCGTCGCGAATGATTCTCCGACTGCGGTAGATCAACAGCGGGGACCTCAAACTTGACGGGGAGGGAAAAGCACACCCCGACGATAGGACGGTCACGGTGCGGAGATGCCGTCACCAACTCTTAGAATCCCATTCCCTGATCTGACGCCACGACGGCCTTCGTTTCGTCAGAGGTGGAAGGGAGCGACCATCGACGACGCCGTTTTCGCCCCTCCGAGGAGTCGGAGATGCAGCAGCGCCTCGGTCGTTCGCAGCAGTGAGTCGTGAGTCAACCTGACTCCGACACGCGCCCCCGCGGGGGTCGACGGGGCAATGACGAGTGTCGGTACCTGGTTAGACGCCGCTGAATCGTTTTCGTCAAACGTTATGAAGAGGACCAGCGAACGCGATTGATACTGGGAGCTCGACAGAATCAGCGGGACGAACCGCTTGAGCCACGAATCACCCACGTTCACCGAGCAGCTGTGCATGTCATCGCAGATGTTGGGCACGATCATCGTGAAACGGGCGCTCAGATTCAACGGAAGTGTCAGTGGAAGATCATTACGACGACAGGACGCCGCAATCGTCGTGTAGTACACCGCAGGGTTGTGTCGCGCGGCGTAGTCGCCACTCGTGACATGGTCGCACGCTTCGGGCATGGATTCGACAAGTGAACGCCACCCCGACCCGAGTTGAGAGAAGATGCTGGGAACCCCAAGTGGATGTTGACTCGGTTCGCCGTCGTCGGCGATTCCCTGCGTAGACCCCGACGTCAGTGCAATGTAGTTGGGCAGGCTCGGATGCGAAATCGCAATGTAGTTCGTGGCGAGCCCGCACTCCGAGGCAAGTCGGTTGAAGTAGGGGGCGTTGGGCGATCCGACTATTGAGTAGCCAACGTTCTCCAGCATGATGTACACCACATGGCTGTAGCTCGTCGCCCCCGCGTCACCGCACGGATTCGCCGCGCTGATCGTTCGCGGTGTCGCACCACCCGTGATCGAGACCATTGCACCCAGCAGCAGAACGATCACTGCGAGCCCACCGGTCAACTTACGAAAGGTCATGCCCAAATCTTTGCTCACTGGCACTCAACACAAAACGCAGTTGTAATACTCGTGTTGTCCATCACCAAAATACAGATGATTCATCTGCGCGGTTTTCCCGCGCTTGCTCGATCGCCACTCACGCGTGGAGATCGTCGGGTCCGGCGGGGACGTCGACGGCGTGCTCACGCAGGGCTTCGAGAGGAACGATCTCGAGGACGCGTTCATTCGTCGAGGCCAGGACCACGTAGGCAGCCGCCCCGTCGCGATGGGAACGGAGCCAGTTCACCGCCGTGACACACCACCGATCGCCGGGTACGAGTCCCGGAAACCCGTACTGCAGCATCGGCGTAGTCAGATCGTTGCCAATTCTTCGCTGATGCTCAAGAAACTCGGCCGTCACCACGGCGCAGATCGTGTGGCTCCCGAGATCCTCGGGCCCGGTCGTGCAACACCCATCTCGGTAGAAACCGGTGAGGGGATCGGTGCCGCACTGCTCCAACGTTCCACCAAGCACGTTCCGGTCAGCCATGGACCCAGTATCGCCGAAGATTCCAATTCAGTCGACGCCGTCGATCGCCCATGACTGGTGCCTCGCTCCGAGGGGCACGCTTTCAGGAATGCGAACGCAGACGGACTCGAGGATTCAGGGCTTCTCGCGACGGAAGTAGTGAACGATGGCGGTCGTTTTGCTCCCCGAGATTCCGGGTAACACAGCAGTCAGGGAGATGATCGGGACAGCCATGAAAAGTTCCCATCCCTCAGCGGGTAATTCGTTCAGTGCGGTACCAAGGTCACGCCAGCCCTTCTTACCGATCGGCGTATAAATCTCGGTGTACTCGTAGGTCATCGAGCAACGGTACCTCAGCACATCCTGTCGCATCCCAGAGGATGGTAACGGATCTCTCAACGTACCGGCGATGCTCAACACCCTGGCTCAGCGCGCTGAGGCACGACTTCCGTTGACCGAAGATGCGGGCAGGATTCCGGCCTTTGAGGTGCCCGTCATGGTGTCACCGTCGATGGTGACGTCGAACTTCAGTGTGAGTTTCATCGGCGTCGTAACCGCCTGCGTCCACGTCAATCG
>JBAUSF010000294.1:0-11132 GCA_049581565.1 Acidimicrobiales bacterium | reverse complement strand
GCCCTGAACGGTGCCCGGGTTGGTCGTGGTGCCAGTGAAGCTCTCGATCGTCGGCACAACGGCCTCGACGACGCTTTCGAGCGATCCCGTCTGGGAGAAGCCTCCCGACGGCAGGGTGGTGTAGGGCGTCTTGTCCACGAGCGAGGTCAGCGCGTCGATGATCTTCTTTGCAGCAGCCGTCTCGTTCGCCGTCGTACTCGCCGTGGTGGACGCGGGCGGGGCGTAGGAGTCGATGAAGCTCTGCGGAAACTCGAACCACCGCCCACCAAGCAGCAACTGGAGAGCAGTCAACTCTGATGTGGGCAGGTTCACCGAAGGGAGGCTCGAGAGCACCGAGACGTTGACGAGCACGTAGACGTCGCCGCTCAACTCTCGAATCTCGGCGAGCGTCTGGGTTCCGATGTTGACCGTGATGTCGGAGTCGACCTCGGTACTCGATGAAAGCGGAGCTCCCGTCGGGTTGGTGTAGTCCATGTCCACCGACAGGGCGCCCAGCACGCTGGCCGCCTCGGCGGTGCCGGGACCCGACGCTGTGGCGGTCAGGTGGATCTGCACGTCGGCGCTCGACCCGAGCGAAGAGATGGCCGAATGAATGGTGGCGCTCGCGCCGCACGCCGAGAGGCCGAGCGATGCGGCGAGCATCCCTACGATCCACGGCTTCCTCACGGCGACCTCCTCGCCGGCGCCGACCCGCGGCGCGGTCTCTACGCGCGACGTTACTACCGACGTGCGGCTCAAGGCAGCCCGCGTGATTCGATGGAGGCGCTGGTGGCCGTGATGGTTGATGAGCAGACCAACTTCGATCGTCGGCACTTCGTGCGCGCGTCGATTCCTTGCGGCAGTTGTTCCCCGGCGCGCCCGATTCGAAGTGGTTAGAGTCCTCTCTAACGGCACCACATGACGCCGTTCGAGTACGGGATGGAGCGGTCGTGAAGTCCACTGAACTCTGGCATCACATTCACACCGAGCGGGCGAATCTGATTGATACGTGGATCGGCTTGACGACTCAGCAGTGGGCGACGCCGTCGCTCTGCGAGGGATGGTCGGTCCAAGACGTTGCCGGCCACGTGGTCGGCGGTGCCGAGCAGACACCCTTTGGTTTCGTGAGCGATCTCGCCAAAGCGGGGTTCAAATTCGACCGGTTCACGACCAGTCAGGCGAAGAAGAACGGTGCGGCGGGACCGACGGACCTGGTGCGTCGACTGCAAGCTCGCACGACGACCACGAACCATCCGCCCGGGCCTGCTAGTGCCATGCTTGGTGAGATCGTGGTCCACGGTGCCGACATCCGTCGCCCGCTGAAGCTGCACTACGACTACCCCGAAGCGGCGCTCGTCGAGGTCGCGAACAGCTGGAAGGACTCCAATCTCATCATCGGGGCGAAGCGGCGGATCGCGGGACTGAAGCTGAGGGCGGTCGACGCGAACTGGGCGCACGGTGATGGGCCCGAAGTGACCGGTCCGATGATCGCGATCGTGCTCGCGATGTCGGGGCGCCGCGATGCTCACCGCGATCTCGCGGGTGAGGGCCTCGCGACGCTGATGAGTCGCAGCTAGCTCCGTCGCGATCGGCGCCACACGAAACGAAGCCCGGTCCAGGTCTCGTCGATCGCGCAGACCTTGTTGTCGACGAGACCTAGCGGTAGAGCGAGCGCCCGCGCGGCGTGATCGGTCATGTCGGTCGTAACCCCCGAGGCGCGCTTTGGCCACGCGATCCAGAGAGAACCGCTCGGAAAGATCGCGTGAGCGAGCCGTTCGATCCGATCCTCGAGCACCGCGCTCTTCGTGAAGAACGCGAGCACGACGTCGACGTGTCCCGAAACGCGGTGCGTGACTCGTGCGCTCGCCGGCGCTCTCCACGAGAAGTCCCTCGGCGCACGAACGAGCGCCACGACGTCGCCGTCGCGCACGCCCAGCTTCGTAGCGAGCACCGCATCGTCCATACGCGAGCCATCCTCTCACGGTCATGTTCTCGTAATGTTGGGCCGTGACCGATCCTCATTCGCCAAGCGCCACGCTGGCCCACCTCACCGCTCACGAGGTCCTCCAACGTCTCGCCGCGGGCGGACTCACTTCGCTCGATTTCGTCGACACCCTCATCGAACGCATCAGCCAGCTCGACGCGCCCGACAGCCATATGGCGCTCAACTCCATCACTGCGGTGAGCATCAACGCACGGGCCGTCGCACGGGCGCGCGATGACGAACGTGCGGCGGGGCACCTTCGCGGTCCGCTGCACGGCGTGCCGATCGTGATCAAGGACAACATTGAAGCGCCCGGCCTGCCGGGCCTCGCGGGTTCGACGGCCCTCATTGGACGAGCGAGTAGAGAGGCGCCGCTCGTCACGCGGCTGAAGGACGCGGGCGCGATCGTGCTCGCGAGCACCAACCTCAGCCAGTGGGCCAACATCCGCTCGCCGCGCTCGACGAGCGGCTACTGCGCCACGGCGGGACTCGTCGCCAACCCCTGGGCGCTCGATCGCTCGGCGGGGGGATCTTCGTCGGGCTCGGGAGCTGCGCTCGCGGCGGGGTTCGCGCCACTCGCGGTCGGCACGGAGACCGACGGCTCGATCGTGTCGCCCTCGTCGGCGAACGGCGTCGTCGGGCTGAAGCCCACCGTGGGCGTGGTGCCGACGACCCACGTGGTTCCGATCAGCGCGAGCCAGGACAGCCCCGGGCCCATGGCTCGCAGCGTCGAGGACGTTGCGTTGCTCTACGCAGTGCTCGGCCATGTGACCCCCGAACGAAGTGGGTCGCCCCTTTCGATTGCCGTGGCGAAGAACTGGCGGACCGGACATCCAAAGACCGATCAGCTCTTCGACGACCTCGTTAGCGAATTCAGGGCTGATGGGCTCTCGATCACCGAACGCGATGTCGCCGAGCCGGGCGAGGGAGAGGAGCGCGACGAGCTCGCGGTCCTCTTGAGCGAGCTCTTGGACGACCTCGGCGGGTATCTTGCGACGCGACCGGGAGAGGGTGTGCGCTCGCTCGCCGACGTGATTCGATTCGAGGACGAGCATCGCGACGTCGAACAGATCTGGTTCGGTCACGAGCACTTTGTCGAAGCGATCGAGACGGGTGGACGTGCGGGGTCCAACTACGAAGAGGCTCGCCGGAGAAATCTCAGTTGGGCGATCGAGACGTGCCTTAATCCCGGTCTCGAAGGCGCCGACGTGCTCATCGCGCCCGCGTGCGGGCCGAGCTGGAAGAGCGACCTCACCGTCGGCGGACATCCGGGGCCTTCGAGTCCCGTGACGACGCCGCCGGCGATCGCCGGGTGGCCCATCCTCTCCTTGCCTATGGGCCTCATCGATGGGCTACCGGTGGGGCTCGCGATCGTCGGGCGCAGTGGGAGCGAATGGACCGTGATCGACGCCGCTCGCCATCTCGAACGGATCATCCACGCCTCATCGCCCCTTCCACGACCGTTCTGGCGGGCGCCGACGAGGGGCTGACCTAATGCGAGAAGAGCTCCTTTGCGAGGAGGACTCTCATCGCCTCTTGTTCGACCTCGCTCATGTGCGGATCGGTGAGCTTCCAGGCGACGACGGCGGGGAGCTGTGCCGCGACCTTCGCGCGATCGAATCGCTTTAGGAACGATCGAATCAACACGGACCGGCCGATTTCCAAGAGTGCCGACTTCGCCGAGCTCGTTTCGACCGATCCCGCTGACATCAACAGCCACGTCAGTGCGGCGTCCGCGTTGGCGTCGCCGCGCGCGGCGTTCGCCCAGTCGATGACGACGGGGCCGACCTCACTGATGATGATGTTGCCGGGATGCAGGTCGAGGTGCAAGAGCTCGGTACCGACGCCGATCGGCGAAGGGCGAACCCATTCGGGGCCCTCGATATCGTGCAGGGACCTGTGGAGTGTTCCGAGCACGAACGCCTGACGGCGGATGGCCCAGGGGCGGGTGCCCAGCACCTCGAGCATGGTCGGTCCGTTGACGCGATCCATCACGAGTTCGGTGCCGTCGTCGCTCAGCTCGTGCACTTTCGGCGCGGGGAAACCGTGCTCGCGCACGTACTCCATGACCTTTGCTTCGGTCGCCATCGACCGTCCGCCGCGCGAGCGGCGCAGCACGAGCCCCTCGCCGTACTCAAAGATGTCCGAGTCGCGTCCTGAAGCGAGCGGCGATCCCGGTTCCCTCACCCGATCAACCTACGCTCGTCTCGAGGGCGGACGAAAGACCGCGAAGGGGTCGGTCACGAGCAGGGTGCGCTCGGTGAAGCGATACAGGGCGGCTGGTCGGCCGCCCGACGCCGACGGTGTCGCGAGGGCGCTGGTCGTCTCGATGATGTTGCGACGCGAGAGGACTCGCTGAAGGTTCGTGGCGGTGACCGCATGCCCGAGACACGCCGCGTAGATCGCGCGCAGCTCGGCGATGCTGAAGACGTCCGGAGCGAGCGCGTAACCCAGGTTCGTGTACGTGAGCTTCGCGCGCAGTCGCTCGCGGCCCGACTGGATGATCGACGCGTGATCAAAGGCCGTGGGCGGGAGTTCGTCGACGGGGAACCACTCGGTGTCGCTGGGCAGTGAGGGGTTGAGGTCGGAAGAGACGAGCGCGAGATAGGCGGTTGCGATGGTCCGCTCTCGAGGGTCGCGGTCTACGTCGCTGCGAGTTTCCAGCTGCTCCAGGTAGGCAATGTCCGTGAGGTCCACCTTGGTCGCGAGGTGTCGGCTGAGCGAGGACCCGAGACGCTCGTTTTCACCGAGCGGCCCGCCGGGAAGCGCCCAGGTGCCCTCGAAGGGCTCGCGCGCCCGGCGCCAGAAGAGCGAGTGCAGGCGCCCCCCGCGCACTTGAAAGACGGCAGCCAGCACTTCGTGGCGAAAGCGGCTACGTCGCTCACTGGGTGTCGGACCCATGTCTTGACTGAGGCTCACGCTGAATGGTAACCTGCCTCCAAGGTTTTCGCCTATTAGGCGAAAACCTCCCGTCGAGTGAGCGGCGCGGTAGCGCGGCGTGGCGGCCACGTGAACTACCCACGGAGTGAGGTCGAACGTTGAGCACTACCCAGATCGAGTCAAGCCCTCTAGTCGCCGCCGAGTGGTCGAACGAGGTGAGGTCCCTCGCTCGTCGGCGCAACGCGATCATCCTCGCTCATAACTACCAGCTTCCCGCTATCCAGGACGTCGCCGATCACGTGGGCGATTCACTCGCGCTGTCGCGCATCGCGGCCTCGAGCGACGCGTCGACCATCGTCTTCGCGGGTGTCTACTTCATGGCCGAAACCGCGAAGATTCTCGCGCCCGACCGCACGGTCCTCATACCCGAACCGCGAGCGGGTTGTTCGCTCGCCGACAGTATTGATGCCGCGCAGCTGCGCGCGTGGAAGCTCGAGCATCCTGGCGCCGTGGTGGTCGCCTACGTGAACACGAGCGCTGAGGTGAAGGCGGAGTCGGACCTCTGCTGCACGTCCGCCAACGCCGTGGAGATCGTCGCCGGAATTCCCGCCGATCGCGAGGTGCTCTTTCTTCCCGACCAGTTTCTCGGTGCCCACGTGCAGCGCGCGACCAAGCGCACGAACATGCACATCTGGATGGGCGAGTGCCACGTCCACGCGGGCATCAGTCCAACCGAGCTTCGTGAGAAGGCGGCTGCTTCGCCCGAGTCGGACCTCTTCATCCACCCCGAGTGCGGCTGCGCGACTCCCGCACTCTGGCTCACCGGGACCGGTGATCTACCGGCCGAGCGAACCTACGTGCTGTCGACGGGCGGGATGCTCGATCGTGCGCGCGACACCAAGGCAGCGTCGGTACTCGTCGCGACCGAGACCGGCATGCTGCACCAGCTACGTCGAGCCAATCCGTCGGTTCGCTGGGAGCCCGTCAACGAAAGAGCGCAGTGCGCGTACATGAAGATGACCACTCCTGACGTGCTGCTCAACTGCTTGCGCAAAGGAACGACGGAGGTAACCGTGGCGCCTGAGATTGCGCGCCGCGCGCGGCGCGCGGTTGACGCCATGATCGCCGTGGGGAGCCCTTCGATGGCGGGCGAATGAGCCTTCCCTCGCCGCGCTTTCTGCCGTCGACGAGTGCGTCGTGGCACGTCGAGGCTGACCTCGTCGTTGTGGGCACCGGCGCGGCGGGACTCAGCGCGGCGCTCACGGCCGCGAGGACCGGCCGACACGTCGTCGTCCTCGCCAAGGGTGAGCTGACGAGCGGGTCGACGCCGCTCGCCCAGGGCGGTCTCGCCGTCGTGACCGACCCGGCAGACTCCTTCGCCTCGCACGCGAGCGACACGCTCGTGGCTGGCGCCGGACTCGGGGACGGTGCTCGCGTCAACGAGCTCGTCACCGAGGCGCCGAGTGTCGTGGACGTGCTCGAACGACTCGGCGCCCGCTTTGACGACGGTGTGCTCGGTCTCGAAGGTGGTCATTCGCATCGACGAATCGTTCACGCGGGCGGCGACGCGATCGGTGAGGAGCTTCACCGCGTGCTGAAGGCGGCGGTACGTCGGGTCGACGTGAACGTCATGGAGAACACGGTGGCGATCGATCTCGTCCTTGACGACAGTGGCCGGGTGGCGGGGCTCGCGGCCGGGCGTGTCGGTCCGACCGGCTCGCTGAGCGTCGGGGTCATCAGTTCACCGGCGGTCGTCCTCGCGACGGGCGGTTACGGACAGGCCTTCGCTTCGACCACCAATCCCGCCGAGGTCACCGGCGACGGTCTCGCGATGGCGGCTCGGGCGGGAGCAGAGCTGATGAACGTCGAGTTCGTCCAGTTCCACCCAACCGTCCTCTACGTGGAGGGACAACGCGGTCAGTCGCCACTCATCACCGAAGCCCTTCGTGGCGCAGGTGCCGTGATCATCGACGACGACGGTCGTCCCGTGATGCGTGGGGTGCACCCGCTCTGCGATCTCGCGCCCCGTGACGTGGTGGCCCACGCCATGGTTCGCCACACGTTGGCGAACCCCTCGACTTCGCACCTCTGGCTCGACGCCCGCGATATCGGCGCCGCGCGGCTCGACGCGGAGTTCCCAACGACCGTCTCAATCTGCCGCTCCCTCGGCGTCGAGCCGTCGACGGATCCGATACCCATCGCGCCCGGCGCGCACTACGCCTGCGGTGGTGTTCGGGCAGATCTCGACGGCACGACCTCGATACCGGGACTCTTCGCGGTGGGCGAGGTCGCCGCGACGGGCGTTCACGGCGCGAACCGCCTCGCTTCGAATTCGCTCACCGAAGCGTGCATCAGCGGTCGCCGCGCGGGTGCGCTCGGCGGCACTTCTCGGGCGGCACGCTCGCGGTCGACGAGTCCGGCGGCGTACGTCGAGACGGGCCGCGGGGTCGACCCGGAGTCGCGTAACGCGCTCGCGGTCGACATGTCGCTCTACGCCAGTGTGCTTCGCGAGCGCGAGGGCCTCGAGCGCGTGCTGGCGAGACTCGACGGAACGGCCTCGAGCGGAGCCGACCCATTGGATCTCGCCACCCTCGAGGCGACCAACGTGCACACTGCCTCGATGCTGCTCGCCACCGCCGCGCTGCTGCGTGAAGAGAGTCGCGGCTGCCACCGGCGCACTGATTTTGACCGCACCGATCCCGAATGGGGGCAACCGCTCATCATGCGCGTCATCGACGGCGAGGTGGTGGCGCACGCGGGCGTCCTGGCGCGCGCGTGAAGCCGGAGCTTGCCGCGTCGTTGAAGGCCGAGGAGCTCGACGCGCACGAGGTTGGCCGCCTGGTCGAGATCGCCCTCGACGAGGACCTGCGTTACGGCTCCGACGTCACGACCGAGGCGACGATCCGGGCCGAGCGCGTCGCGGCAGCTGATCTCGTCGCCCGCGAGGCGGGCGTCGTATGCGGGGTGAACGTCGCGCGTGTCGTGCTCGAGGCGGTCGGCTTCCCCCTGGCGGGGGTGAGGGCAAGTCGCCGTGACGCTGATCTGGTTGACTCGGGCGACGTGATTCTGAGCACCTCGGGACCGCTTCGTGCGCTGCTCGTCGCCGAGCGGACGATGCTCAACTTCATGACGCACCTTTCAGGAGTCGCCACGGCGACCAACGCCTGGGTGCGCGCGATCGACGGCACTGGCTGCCAGGTGCGCGACACGAGAAAGACGTTGCCCGGGCTGCGTCAGCTCGAGAAGTACGCGGTGCGCTGCGGTGGGGGCGTGAACCATCGAATGGGTCTCGGCGACGTGGCGCTCATCAAGGACAACCACGTGGCGGCGACGGGGAGCATTGCGTCGGCCGTGGCCGACGTCCGTCGCGCCCGACCCGATATCGTGCTCGAGGTGGAGTGCGACACGCTCGACCAAGTTCGTGAGGCGCTCGGCGTCGGGTGTGCGCTCATCCTGCTCGACAACATGGAGATCGAGGTCATCCAGCGGGCCGTCCATCTCGCGGCGGTCTCGCCCGCGGTGAAGCTCGAGGCGAGCGGCGGCATCACGCTCGACAACGTGCGGGCGATTGCCGAGACCGGCGTCGATTACGTCGCGGTGGGGGCGCTCACTCATTCGGCCCGAGTACTCGATCTGGGGCTCGATCTGCGCGAGGGCGCGTAGCGCCTCGCGCTGACTACACTGCCCTGTCGTGACGGCAAACATTCGACTCGGTTCGGTATCGCTCGACTGCGCTGACCCCCACGCGCTGGCCGACTTCTGGGCCGGAGCGCTCGGCGGCGAGGTGGCCCTTCGCAGCGACACGTTCGTCGCGGTGAAGCTCGACTCCGTGTGGCTGACGGCGGTCGTCGTTGACGACTACCGGCCGCCGACCTGGCCGGCGGACGCCACGCCGAAGCAGATTCATCTCGATCTCGCCGTGAGGGACCTGGCCGCCGCCGAGCGCGAGATGATCGACCTCGGAGCGAAGAGGTGCGAGGTGCAGCCCTCGCCCGAGAGCTATCTGGTATTTCTCGATCCCGCCGGGCATCCCTTTTGTCTCACCACGCAGATTCCTGACTAACCGGCGTCGCGTCGCTCCGTCTGCGACCCGGTCGCCAACCAAATGTTGGTCGATGCGCTCTCGGTCTGGGGGACACCGTAGATTGTCCACGAGTATGGTCCGAACGTGGAACTTCGCGTCCTCCGTCCCAATGCCTTCACGTCCCAACTGTGTGACCTGTCGGGCGACGAGTTGTGGCCGTTCGTCTCGGATCCGACGCTGCTCGTGGACTATTCGAGCGAGCTACAGGCCGTTCGACTCAATTACGAAGGAGACGCCCGGCTCGGTTCGACCTTCGAGGGTGATCAGCAGCGAGAGGACCGGCGCTGGACGACCATCTCGACGATCACGGCGCTCGAGACGGCGCGTCGTTTCGAATGGACGGTTGGATCGCTCGACAATCCCGTCTCGCAGTGGAGCTTTCTTCTCGACGAGCACCAGCTCGGCACAACGCTCACCCAAAAGGTGGTGCTCTGCGGCGGGCCGTCGCCGATGGCGGACTTCATTGAGAGCTTTCCCGACAGGGCCGAGGAGATTGTGCACGAACGCCTCGAGGCGCTGCGCGAGCGGATGTCCATCAGCGTCGCGGGCGTGATCGAAGTGGCGCTGAAGGCTCGGCGTTGAGATGTCTCTCCCGCACGATGGCGCGGAGGTCGTGACGAAACGAAGCCCCCGCTCGGTCGAGGACACGGTCGCACGCTTCGTGCGGCTGATCGACGCGAAGGGATTGAGGCTCTTTGCCGTGATCGACCAGCGCCACGAGGCGCTTCGCGTCGGTCTCGACTTGAGGGCGACGACGCTCGTGCTCTTCGGCAGCCCGTTGGTCGGTACGCCGGTCATGGACGCGGTGCCGCTCGCCGCACTCGAGCTGCCGCTCAAGGTGCTCGTCTGGGCGGACGGAAACGATACGAACGTGAGCTACGTCTCGCCGGCTTCGCTCGCTCGTCGATGCGGTCTGAGCGAAGACCAAGAAAAGAGCCTCGCTGGTATTGACCAGTTGACGGACGCTCTCATCGCGAGCTGATCTTCCGGCGCCGCTCGCGGCGGGACTTCATTCGCAAGGTGACGGGCCAGTTGCTCGCCACACATCGAGCACAACTTTGGAACTCGTTTGCAAACGCCAGTCAGGGGCTCGATTTATCCCCGCAGATGAGGCCTCTGCGGCGCGCGTTCCCATTGTGCTCGGATGTGCAAGCTGGCTAGCGTTCCTTCAGTGAAGCGGCTGTTTGTTGCCCCCCTGGCGGTCGCCGTGCTGTGTTCGGGAGCGATCGGCGCCTCGGCGTCGACGCTCTCGAAGCAGCTGGTCTCGCCGACAGAGCTTCCTTCGTGGTCTCGGTACTTCGTGAGTGCCGCGCTACTCGCGGGCTGCCCCGAATCGAGCTTCGAGGCCGCCAGGGGCGCCACGCGCGAGTTTCTCGTCAAGAGATTCTCCAAGACGCTTCTTGCCGAGAAGCTGGTCGAATCCTCCAATCCCACCAAGGCCTACGCGAGCGCCGTTGCGATCGTGGCCAACTGTCATGTGGCAACGACAAAGAAAGGTACCGTCACGTCCGAGCGGATCAAGTCGTTGACTCTCGGCAACTTCTCGGTCCCGTTGCGCGCGTTTTCGCTGTCTGCCGTGGTCGATCGGGTGGCCGTCACCGGTTACGTGGTCTACGCGAGCAAGGGGGACGTCCTCCTCGAGCTGGGCGAGATCTCCACGGGTTCGATCAACGCGCGAGGGTTTACGGCGGACGTACGTCTCGCGCTTGCGAAGATTCGCCCGTAGCTCGGCGTTCGTTGCGGACGGTCACAGGTTCCAAAGACCTCTAGGGCGCGATCGGGCTCTCCTGGGTGACGGCTCGCAGTTCGCGAACCACGAGGGAGATGAGGCCGTCAACGTCGTCGCGGGTGGCGAGGGGATTCATGAACGTGAACTTGAGCGCGGCCGAGCCCTTCAGCACGGTACGACCGAGCACCATCTCGCCGCGCGCGAGCAGGCGTTGTTGGACGAGTCGGAGGTCGTCGTCGCTCGCGTGGGTGGCGCGAAAGACGCACATCACCGCGGCGGGAGGGGCGACCAACTGAAGGGTCGGTTCCCCTTCGATTCGTGAGCCCGCGTACTGCGCGAGTTCGACGAGGTGTTCGACCATGGCGCCAAGCGACCTCGAACCCACGGCACGGAGCGTGGCGACGACCTTCGCTGCGTCGAAACGCCGGGACGTGTCAAGTGAGCGGCCCACCAGATTGATCATGCCGTCGAGCTCA
>JBAUSF010000293.1:0-2115 GCA_049581565.1 Acidimicrobiales bacterium | reverse complement strand
CGGTCGAAAGAAGCGGTTTCCTGGGAGATCTTGGCTAGGGTGGCTGCATTGTTATCACAAGGAGATTCATGAGCGATCGCACCCTCTTCACCTCGGAGTCGGTAACTGAAGGACACCCCGACAAGATTGCCGACCAGGTCTCCGACAGTGTGCTTGACGCCATTCTCGCCCAGGACCCCTTTGCTCGAGTCGCCTGCGAAACGCTCCTCACGACGGGGCTCTGCGTGGTGGCGGGCGAGATCACGACCAGCGCGGTCGTTGACATTTCGGCGACGGCTCGCCACACGATCCTCGAGATCGGCTACGACGACGGTGCGAAGGGCTTCGACGGGCGCAACTGCGCGGTGCTCGTCTCACTCGATAAGCAGAGCCCCGATATCGCGGGCGGCGTCGACGTTGCGCTCGAGCACCGCGACGGCTCGGGCGGCGAGGACCAGCTGAACGCTCTGGGCGCAGGGGACCAGGGGATGATGTTCGGCTACGCCTGCAACGACAACGACGATTTCATGCCGCTTCCCATCTGGCTGGCCCACCGGCTCTCGATGCGACTCAGTCAGGTGCGCCGATCTGGCCAGGTGCCCTACCTTCGACCCGACGGCAAGACCCAGGTGACGATCGCCTACGAGGACGGCCGGCCGGTCGGGATCGACACCGTCCTCGTCTCGACCCAACACGAGGGCGGATACGATCACGCCACGATCCAGCACGACGTCCTCGAGCACGTCATCAAGCCCATGCTGCCGAGTGACCTCGACACGAGCTCGATGCGCGTGTTCGTGAACCCCTCGGGCAATTTCGTGCTCGGTGGTCCGCACGCCGACGCCGGCCTCACGGGACGAAAGATCATGGTTGATACGTACGGCGGCATGGCGCGCCACGGCGGGGGCGCATTTTCGGGAAAGGACCCCTCCAAGGTCGACCGTTCGGCGGCCTACGCCGCGCGCTGGGTCGCCAAGCACGTGGTGGCCTCGGGTGCGGCAGAGCGCTGCGAGGTCCAAGTGGCCTACGCCATCGGGGTGGCCCGTCCCGTTTCGGTGCTCGTTGAGACCTTCGGGACCGAGCGGGTCGAACGCCAAAGCATCGCCAAGGCCGTCGACGCGCTCTTTGATCTCCGCCCGGCCGCGATCATTCGCGACCTCGACCTGCGTCGTCCGATCTACCAGCGCACCGCGGCCTACGGCCACTTCGGCCGTAACGACCAGGGCTTCACGTGGGAGCAGACGCCTCGCATCGACGACCTGCGCCGGGAACTGTCGCTCGCCTAGTGGCGCGCGCGGTCCGCGTCATCACCGAAGTCGCCGCGGTCGATCGACCGTTTGACTACCTCCTCGATGACGCTGCCCCCGATGTTGGCCTCGGAGATCGCGTACGCGTGGACTTTCACCACCGCTCGGTGAGGGCCTGGATCGTCGACGAGGTAGCGCCGACGGCCGAGTTGAAGACGGTGAAGAAGTGGCTCGGATTCGGACCGCCGCCTTCGGAGCTCGCGCTCCTCAAGTGGGCGAGCGAGCGCTGGTACGGCACGTGGTCCCGATTTCTCTTGGCCGCGTCGAGCACGCGAATCGTGTCGTCACTGCCGGCGGCGCCGCGTGCCACGACCTTGCACGTGTCCGCTCCCGAGGTCGCATTCGGGCCCGGTGTGATTCAACTCGCTCCCACGACCGATCCGCTCGCCCTCGTGCTGAGCGCCTACGACGCCACACGAGAACACGAGGGATCGCTCCTCGTCCTCGTGCCGACCGAGGGCTGGGCGAGCCGACTTCGAGGCAGGCTCGAACAGCGTGGATGTCCCGTTGCGTCGAGCGACGAATGGGAACGGGCCCGCGCGGGTTGGCCGGTCATCGTCGGCTCACGGAGCGCGGCGCTCGCCCCGGTGTTGCGGGTCGCGGGGGCCGTCGTGATTGACGGCGACGACGAGGCGTATCGCTCGAGTGCGGCGCCGACCTGGGCGGCGACAGCACTGCTTCGCGAACGATGCCGACGTGACGGGGCCCCCTTCTGGGCGACGTCGATGATCCCGTCACCGTCCCTGCTCGATCGAGGGGAGTACCACAAGGACGCGAACATCGCGGGCGGTTGGCCGCGAGTCGAGGTCGTCGATCGGCGCCAGAGCGA
>JBAUSF010000292.1:0-2962 GCA_049581565.1 Acidimicrobiales bacterium | reverse complement strand
GGCAGAATCTGACGGGTAAAGATACCGGTGCCAGCTCCGAGGTCGAGGACGCGTGTCGTCTTGTTGAGGCGGAAGGTCGAAACGAAATACTTGAGCGCGCCCAATGGGTAGTCGGGCCGGGCCGCGTTGTAGAGCGCGCCGTTCGTGAATCCGCTAACTGCTAAGTATCGCTCGTCCGCCATGGCCTCACCCAACATCACCATATGGCCTTACCTCACCGCCTCGCTTGTCTTTCACGGAATCGACGGTTATGTTCAAGATGACGGGCCCAGTTCATCCTCCTTCCCGAGGGCCTCCGCAACACCCGGTGACTCCGAAGGGGTCTCACCTGGCGATCACGTTACGAGGACGTGCGGAACTACGACGCGTCGCCGCTGGCATCAGATCGCACCGCGACAACACAACTGCGCAGTTCGCGTCCAGGGCCTTGCCAGGGGCCAAAACACTGGGTAAACTCAAAAATGTCGGACAATACGAGGGGAGGCGCAATGAGGACAGTTCTTCCCTTCTATGGTTCGGCCTGGCGTGGCGGCGACGCCGTGGTCCCCATGATCGACAAGTACTCGGGCGACAAATTGGGCGAGGTTCACGAGACGCCAGCACGCGTCGTGGCCGAGGCGCTCGAAGCGCTCGAAGCCGGTCAGCGATCAAGCAAACTTTCTGTCTACGAGCGCTCGCAACTACTCGTTGCCGCTGCGCATGCGCTTGAGACTCGAAGCGACGCCTTCGCCGCAAGCATCGTTGACGACACCGGCTTCACGATTAGCGACGCCCGACTCGAGACAAAAAGGGCGATCCAGACACTCATCCTTACTGCCGAAGAGACGAAGCGCCTCGTTGGCGAGATGATTCCCTTCGAAGGTTCACCCGCCGGTGCGGGGCGTATCGGTTACACCACGTTTCATCCTCTCGGCGTGGTGTGCGCGATCACGCCCTTCAAGTCACCGCTCAACACGGTCCTGCACAAAGTCGCGCCGGCACTCGGCGCCGGCAATGCCATCGCGCTAAAGCCCGCTGAGCTGACGCCCTTCACCGCGCAACTCCTGATTGAACTCTTGCTCGAGGTTGGCTTCCCTCCGGAGTTGATTGCGTTCCTGCCGGGCAAGGGAGAGACCGTCGGTCAGGCGCTCTTGGACAGCCCGATACCTGACTTCTACGCCTTTACCGGCAGCACTGAGGTCGGCGCCCACATTCGTGGCGCCATCGGCATCCGAGCGAGCCAGCTTGAGATGGGCAGCATCGCGAGCACGCTCATTTGTGACGACGCCAATCTCGGGCGTGCGGTGCCCATGTGCGTCGACGGAGCATTCCGCAAAGCGGGTCAAGTCTGCACGTCGATCCAGCGCCTCTACGTCCAAGACGGTTGCTACGACGAAGTCGCGGAGCGATTCGTCCACGTCCTGAGCCAGCGTCAAGTGGGCGACCCACGAGACGAGAAGACCTTCGTCGGACCCCTCATCTCACCCGAAGAGACAGAGCGCGTTACGTCGTGGGTTGCCGAATCGATCGCCGACGGTTCAAAAGTTATCTTCGAGACAAAGGGGGATGGAGTAGCGATTGGTCCGACCGTCCTTGGCGACGTGGTTGCGACGAGCCGCCTGATGAACCGTGAGATTTTTGGACCGGTTGTGATTCTTCAACGATTCGCCGACTTCGAGGCGGCGCTCGCGGACGCCAACGGCACGCCCTACGGGCTCGCCGCAGGCATCTTCACCCGTGACATCGAACGGGGACTTCGAGCCGCCGAGGTCCTGGACTTTGGTTCTGTACACATCAACGCCACCTCGAGCAGCCGAATCGATCTCATGCCCTTCTCGGGTTCAAAGGCCAGCGGTTTAGGTACCGAGGGTCCCCGATACGCCATTCGCGAGATGAGCCAGGAGCGTCTCATCACCATCGGACTTCCCTAGCTCTCGATCTACGTCGCCTCGGGCTCGGGCAGTTGCTCGCGGTGACTCAGTCGATAATGGGCGAAGTTTGGCATCGTCTTAGCGACCGCGATCACGCCCAGTATGCAGCCAAGTCCACCCGAGACGATTGAGAATTCGGCATTTGTAACTGCGGCCACGAGCCCCGCCTCGACGTTACCGAGTTTGCCCACCTGTACTGAGATGCTCGCCAGACCGGATATTCGTCCTCGAAGTTGGTCAGGAGTCTCCATCTGAATGATGGTGTTGCGCATTACCCCAGAGACGGCATTTGCCCACCCGGCAATCGCGAGCGAGATCACCGCCAGCCAGAGCCACGGCGTGACGCCGAAGCACGTAATGGCAGCTCCCCAGAAGACAACCGCGATGAGTACTGCCCGACCGGGAAACTTCACGTGCTGAGTCCAGCCGCTCAGTATGCCTCCAACGACCGCGCCCATGCCCGGCGACGCCGTCAGAAGGCCGAAGGTCATCGCGCCGCCGTGAAAATGCACCGCCGCCATATACGGGTACAGCGAAGTGGGAAGACCGAGCAACGTCGCGTTGATATCGGTGATGAAGCAGGCCTGGATGACTTGGCGGCCCCTGAGGAACCGAAAGCCTTCGGCGACGGCCTTGAAGTTGAATTTCGTACCCTCGGTACGCGGTAGCGGTGAAAGCCGAAGGACGAAGCAGAGGGCAGCCCCCGTCGCCGCGACGTCGATCCAGTAGACGATGCCGAGGTTGCGCGAAAAGATGGCGATCAGGACACCAGCGAGGGCGGGACCTCCAACCTGGGACGCCTGGGAGATGAACTGACGTAGGGCCGTCGCTGGCACATACGACTTACGATCCACCAATGTAATGAGTACAGCGTTACGCGTTGGTTGGTCGACACCGTTCAGTCCCCAGGTCATCGCCGAGCTTAGGTAAAGCACCCAGAGTGCCGGGTGGTTGCCGATGCAGTTGACCGCCAGTCCGACAGTCGACAACGCTATGAGGACCGCGGTGATAGCGAGGAGCTTTCGCCGATCCAAAACGTCGGCAATCGCACC
>JBAUSF010000291.1:0-8661 GCA_049581565.1 Acidimicrobiales bacterium | reverse complement strand
CACGTCGGCGAACTAGAACTCGGCGACTATTTCGAACTGACCCAGCTCGGCGTCCTCGGCGACAGATGCGCCCGACGGAGCAGGTCCTGACGCACGCGCGGCACCGCGAAGGACGACCACGGTCACGAGCAACGCCAGGGCGGCGAGTACGGCACCAATGAAGAACGTCTCGTGATACCCAGAGACGAGGGCCTCAGTGGTCGGAGCTCCCGTTCCGAGGAGCGACGTCGATCGGTTTGCGGCCAACGTGCCAAAGACGGCGAGACCCGTCGAGGAAGCGAGCCACATCGAGACGTTGACGACGCCCGAAGCAATACCTGCGTCGCTTCGGGGAACGTCGGCCATCGCGATTGTGAGAAGCGGCACCGCCGAGATGCTCATGCCAACACCCAGCAGCAGGAAGGCGGGCAAGATCGACGTCGCATACACGGCGTGACTGTCAGCCCGCGCCAACACGAGCAGACCGAGGATGACGGCGGTCATCCCGGGAATGAGCAGGCGCATCGCGCCAAATCGCGCGAGGAGTCGACTCGTCAGGCCGAGCGACATCACGGCCATCACGAGGGTCAACGGGAGGAATGCGATGCCCGTGCGCAGCGGGTCGTATCCCTTCACGCGCTCGAGGTAGAGGGCGCCAAAGAAGAAGACCGCGTACATCGCAGTGAAGGAGAGTCCCCGCACGACGCTCGACGTGGTGAGGCTGCGCAGCTTCAAGATTCGAAGCGGCAAGATGGGCTTGGCGATGCGAGACTCGAGGTAGAAGAATGCGGTCATCAAGACGACAGACGCCGCACCGAATCCGAGGGTGTGCGTTGAGAGCCATCCCTTGGTTGATGCGGTCACGATTGCGTAGATGCCGATGATGAGCGACGAGGTCATGAGGAGCGAGCCCTTCATGTCGAGACCTTCGCGGACGCCGAGTCCCTCGTTCTCTTTGATCAACAGGGAGCCGAGGATCAACGTCGTGATGCCGATCGGCACATTGATCACAAAGATCCAGTGCCAGTTGACCGCTTGGGTCAGGAGGCCTCCAACGAGGAGTCCGATCGAGCCGCCGCCGACCGCTACGAACATGTAGGCACTCATTGCCTTCGCGCGCTCACGAGCACCCGAGAACTCGGTGACGATGATCGCGACGATGACGGAGGTGGAGATAGCGCCGCCCATTCCCTGAAAGAAACGGGCAGTGATGAGCGTCGCCTGGCTTTGCGCGAGCGAGCAGACGAGCGAAGACGCGGTAAAGAGCGCCACGCCGCTGAGGAAGACCTTCTTTCTACCGAGGAGGTCACCGAGGCGTCCCGCGAGGAGGAGAAAGCTGCCAAAGGCGATGAGATAGGCGTCCACGACCCAGGTCAGATTCGCCTGGGAGAAGTGGAGATCGTGCTGGATTGAAGGCAGCGCGACATTCACAATCGAGGAGTCGAGCGCGTTCATGAGCATGGCGAGGCAGACCACGATGAGGGCAATCCAGCGGCGTCTTGATGAAGTTCCTGGTAAAGCGGTAAAAGTATCTGTCATGGGGGGAGTCCTTAGGAGGTAAGGTGGGGAACACTCAGCAATGAGTCTTTATCATCAATTGAGCGATATAATCATGATAGCATGAATATCGTTACCTCGCTACCATTATCTTCGATGGATGAAAGTTTGTCCACTGGACCGATCCTGCTGCTCACGCAGTTGTCACGACTCATTAACCGACGCAGCACTCCGGATCTGCTTGGTCAAACCCTGAAGGAGCTTGGCGTTCTTTCGTACTTGCGTGACTACGACGAAACGACTCAGCAGTCGCTCGTCGAAGGCCTTTGCATCGACGCGAACTACTGCGTGTTGCTCTTGAACGACCTTGAGTCGAGCGATCTCATCGAGCGACGGCGCGATCCCTCCGACCGTCGTCGCCACATTGTCTCGATGACTGACCAGGGCCGAAAAGCCCTTCAACAGGCAGAAACCGCGCAACAATCGCTGGAAGACGAGATCCTCGGGGCGTTGAACCAGGAAGAGCGCGCAACCCTCGCGCATTTGTTGCGCAAGGCTATTGAGGGTCAGAACTCGAGCACTTCGTCGAGTAATTCCTGATTTTCACTCCGTTGTGAAGCGGCGCTCGTTTGAGCCCGCGGGACGATTATGTGACTCACGACGAGAGTGAAGGCGATGACCTTCAACGGTGAGAATTCACCGTGCGTGGGACGCTACGAATCGTCCCTCGGATTGCGACACACGGCTAAGACTCCGAACGCTTCGGTTGCGAGCTCGGGGTGCTGAGTGACCTTGCTAAAGGAGACTTCATCCAATTCGTAGAGCCGACGATCCGCCTGAAACGTATTCCAGAAGTTCGGTAGATACTGGTAATAGACGTCTACCGATTCGAAGTACCAACCGAGAGTACGTCCCAACGAGATGGCCGAGAACTCCTGCATGTGTGAGACATCCATGTGGCGGCGATCGGGGTAGCGCTCGTAGGTCATCGTTCGATTGGGCGTACCCACCGCAAAGACGCCCTGCGGGCTCATCATCTCAATTGCGTTCTCGATGTAGGTGAAGTAGTCCTCGAGATGCTCAATGGTTTCCATTGAGAGGATGACGTCGGCGTTGCGAACGGGAACCCTGTCCAACAGGTCGGGCGAGCATGCGTTGTCACAGTAGTAGGAGACATTCTTCGTCCCCCATCGCTCGCTCAGCTTCGCAACTCCCGGATCGAGATCCACTCCCGTCACATGGCTGCAGAAGTTACTGATCAGCGCCGTGCCAAAGCCCGTGCCGCATCCGAGATCAACGGCCGTGTCGCCCCTCTGGATCACATTCTCTACTGCCCATGAGTATCTCGATAAATGGAGTGCGGAGTCGAAAGGATACGGAGGGCCTTGGGGCAGTTCATGACGCGCGTGGGTTTCCGCACGCGTGGATGCTCCGTCATAGGCGGCGTTCGAGGCGTTAGCCATAATTTCATGCACTCTAGCCAAGTTGCCTTTGATGACCGAAAAGCCTAAAGATCAGTGGCCGCACGCTTCATTGATCGTGACGAGCGGAAGAGCGTGGCGACGATGAGAACCCAGCGATCACGAGCCTATTGACCCACCAAGCGAACACATCACCGGCCCCGACGTTGCTGGTTCACCGCCCTTGATCGCGCGAGAACTCGCAATAGGCCGATGGCGGCAAGTGCAATCATCGTGGCGTTCACCGCGGGCTTCCAGCGAACGTTCTCGCCGCTCACGACGTACACCCCGACGGGGAGAACGACACCGCCGAAACCCCCGCCGGAACCTGTCACCGAATGTCGGTCGTCGCCGGACTCGTTCTGCTCCTCGGTAGCCGAACGGTCACGCGCAGGAGCACCGCCTTCGCCTCCCCCTCCACCACCTCCGCCGGCGACGAGGGCGACAGGAATGACGAGGGTCCCGTCCTTCTCGTACGCCGGACCGAAGGCTCGACCAACCGAGAGATGGTCCGAGATCCTACCCAGCAACTCATTCACGTTCATGTCTCACTCTCTTTCGCGTATCTATTTTCCCTCTGGCACGTAGTGCCGCTCGCCGAGTGGATCGAGCCAGACCCTCATGACTCGATTCGTGGAAGGGTCGTTGAAGAGCTCGTCCGTGCGGCGCCAATCGGGTTGTGGGCGGTCAGACTCGCCGTGGCGACGAACGAAGAAACTGATGAAGAAGCAGACGATGACAACAACGAGAACGATTCCGATGACCGCACCCATGGTCTAGCTGTGACTGCTCAGGGTGACGGCGGTGCCGTAAGCGACGATCTCGGTCAGTGACTGGCCCATCTCCGAGGAGTCGAAGCGCATTGACACGATGCCGTCGGCCCCGAGCAGCATCGCGTTTTCGATCATCCGATCAAGGGCGTGGCGTCGGCTGTCTTCCACGAGGCGCGTGTACTGCTTTACCTCGCCGCCGGCGAGCGATTTCACCGCGGCACCTACGCCGCGTGCGAGTCCCATCGAACGAACGACGACGCCAAAGACCATGCCGAGGCTCTTGTCGATAGCCCGGTCGGGGAACTGCAGAGCCGTGGTAATAGGGAACTGCGGGCCCCCCGGCTCGCCGTAACGGGGCTGCTGATCGGACACTCTTGCTCCTCTCGGTCGCCCGAAGTGGGCTCAATCGGACGTTACATGATCTCGGTGCGGACCCCACTCGTTTTGTGCCATCTCAACGCCAGAGGTAAGGTCGAAAAGACAACTCGAAAGGCATAAAAAGGCTATGAGTATCCCGAGTGCTTCGTATTCAATCACGATGAGGGTTGCTCTTAACAGCGCCTCGGACATTCCGGCTATTGCCGCGGCGGTAAGTGAGGTGGGCGGGCTCGTCACCGCCCTCGACGTCGTCGAGCCGATCGAGGGACGCATGGTGATCGACGTCACCTGCAACTCGACCGATGAGCATCACGCCGAGCTGATCGAATCAGCGGTCGAGTCCGTGAAGGGCGCACACGTGCACGCGATGAGCGACCGGACGTTTCTCATGCACCTGGGCGGAACGATCGCCATGGAGCCGAAGGTTCCCCTCAAGACTCGCGACGATCTCTCGATGGCCTACACGCCCGGAGTCGCTCGTATCTGCAGCGCCATCGACAAGGACCACTCGCTCGCACGCAAGCTCACCATCAAGCGCAATTCGGTTGCGGTCGTCACCGACGGTACGGCCGTGCTCGGGCTCGGCAACATCGGACCACTCGCCGCGCTGCCGGTCATGGAGGGTAAGGCGCTCTTGTTCAAGCGCTTCGCCAATATCGACGCCTGGCCGGTCTGTCTTGACACCCAGGACACTGACGAGATTGTTCGCATCGTCCAATGCCTCGCTCCCGTCTACGGCGGCATCAACTTGGAGGACATCTCCGCTCCGCGGTGCTTCGAGATCGAATCGCGCCTTCGTGAGCTGCTCGACATTCCTGTCTTCCACGACGATCAGCACGGCACCGCGACGGTCGTCTACGCGGCCCTCCTCAACGCACTGCGCGTCGTGAAAAAGCAGATGAGCGACATTCGCGTCGTGGTGCTCGGCGTGGGTGCGGCCGGCGTTGCCATCAGCAAGCTGCTCCTTACCGTCGGCGTCGGCGACATCATCGGAGTCAATCGCTCCGGCATCCTCGACGAGAACGACGAACGTCTGGACGACGCCCGTCGCTGGCTCGCCCGGCACACCAATAGTGAGAAGCGCAGGGGCTCGCTGAGCGACGCGATGATGGGGGCCGACGTGTTCATTGGCGTCTCGGGTCCGAATCTCGTCGGCGAAGAACACGTAAAGGTGATGGCGAACGATGCGATCATCTTCGCCCTGGCCAACCCCGATCCCGAGATCGACCCGGTCGTCGCGCGTCGCCACGCGGCGATCGTGGCAACGGGCCGCAGTGACGAGCCGAACCAGATCAACAACGTGCTCGCCGTCCCAGGCATCTTCCGTGGGCTCCTCGACGCGGGGGCGTCGCGGATCACCGAAGAGATCGAGATCGCCGCCGGGCGAGCGATCGCGGGCGTCGTGAAGGACAGCGAGCTGTCGGCCGACTACATCGTGCCCACCGTGTTCAACCCGATTGTGATGGGCGCAGTCGCCGAGGCCGTCGGCAGCGTCGTCAAGGCCGCCGTCCAAGACTGACCTCGAGCCTCGGGGCGCCTTCCGTCCTCGTTTACGCTCGGTAGATCGCATCTGAGGAGGGCCATGAGCGGGTTTCCGTACGAAGACAAGTTCGAGGTTCATCGGACGCTTCCAGAAGAAGGTATGGAGAAGGACGCGGTACTCGCGATGCTCGTGACCATGTCCGAAGCAGAAGACCCTGCGTGGGAGACGGGTCAGGTTTCGGGCACGATGTACTGCGGGGACCACGACCACTACGACTTCTTGAATGAGGCCTTCTCCCACTTCTCCTACGTCAACTCGCTCCAGCGCGATATCTGCCCGAGCAACACCAAATTCGAAGCCGAGATCATTGCCATGACGCTTGATCTCCTTGGCGCGCGCCACCTCACCGACACGACCCCCGTAGGACTCGTGACCTCAGGGGGGTCGGGTTCGATCGCGCACGCGGTGCTCGCGTACCGCGAACACCACCCCAAGTCCGGTCGTCCGAACATCATCAAGCCCGAGACTGCCCACCCCGCGTTCGCCAAGGCCGGCCACCTCTTTGGCGTTGAGGTGCTCGTCGCACCGGTAGACCCAGTGACGACCCAGGTTGATGTCGAATGGGTTGCCTCGCACATCGACCAGAACACCGTCGCGCTGATCGGGTCGGCCTGCAACTACGGCTACGGAACGATCGACCCGATTGCCGAGCTCGGTCAGATCGCCCTCGAGCACGAGGTCGGTCTGCACGTCGACGGGTGCCTCGGCGGCTTCATCCTGCCCTTTGGACGAGAGCTCGGTTACGACATCGAGCCCTTTGACTTCGCGGTGCCCGGTGTCACGACGATCTCCGTCGACACGCACAAGTACGGGTACGCCCTCAAGGGTACGAGCGTCCTCTGCTTTGCCGATAAGACGCTTCGCAATGACCAGTACTTCTACTTGACCGACTGGTCGGGCGGGAAGTACTGCTCGCCGGGAATGGACGGGTCGCGTTCGGGTGGACTGCTCGCCGCCACGTGGGCCGCCATGGTCCACCTCGGTCGCGCCGGCTACCGCCGATACGCGGAGCAGATCTTTGCGACGTCGGCCGCCATGCAGGCGGTCGTTCACGAGCACCCGTCGCTGCGCCTGATGGGAAAGCCCAGCTTTCTCTTCTCGTTCACCGCGGACGACTACGACATCTACCTGGTGAATGACTTCTTGCGCCTTCGCGGCTGGCGTATGAATGGTCAGCAGTATCCCAACGCCCTGCACATGGCCGTCACCCGTCCCCAGACCCAATCGGGTGTCGTCGAGAGGTGGCGGCGGGATCTCGCAGAGGCCGTCGAGTATGCGCTGTCTCACCGAGGCGAACCGGCCAAGTCAGGTGCGATCTACGGCGGCGTCGCGGGAGGCCCGAGCGAAGAGTCGGACGCCATCATCAAGTTCTTCATGGCCGACATGATGGATAAGCAGTCCGCCGTTCCGTCCTGATGCCCGACGCCGAGCTCTGCCTCAGCATTGATTTGGGCAGCGGCGGACCGAAGGTCGCCCTTGTGTCCCTCGACGGTGACGTCCTTCGCCACGAGGTTCGCCACGTCGTGACCCAGTTCGGCGAGGACGGCGCCGCGACCCAGGACGCCGAACAGTGGTGGTCGATGATCATGGAGTCAGCGAAGCGCGTGCTCGCTGCCGACGAAGGAAGCGCGTCTCGCGTGCGCGCGGTTGCCGTCACCGGCATGTACGCGTGCACCGTGCCCGTTGACGCCGAGGGACGAGCAACCGCACCGTGCCTCACGTGGCTCGACACGAGGGGTGGGCGCTACGCGCGAACAGCACTCGGCGGATCGTTTCAGGGCTACAACGCGCGAAAGGTCCTGCCCTTCATTCGAAAGACGGGGGGCGCGCCGTCGACGGCCGGTGACGATCCGGTCGGACAGGTCTTGTACCTCATGCGCGAATACCCCGACGTGGTTGCACGTTCGCGATGGTTCATGGAACCGATCGACTTTCTCACGATGCGCTTCAGCGGCGTCGCGACAGCGACCCACGCCTCGCGACTCGCGTGGTGGCTCACCGACAACCGGCACCTCGATCGCTATTCCTACGACGAGCGTCTCGTAGCGAGCGTTGGACTCGACGTGTCGAAGTTGCCGCCTCTCGTGCCGTTTGGTTCGGTGGTCGGGCCGGTCACCCTCGACGTCGCCTCAGCACTCGGGATCTCTCGCGACGCGCTCGTCATCACGGGCGTGCCCGATCTCCACGCCGCCGCGATCGGCTCGGGCGCCGTCGAGCTCTACGACACCCATCTCGCACTCTCGACGACGTCGTGGATCAGCTGTCCGGTCGCGAAAAAGAAGACGGACGTATCTCACTCGATCGCCTCCATACCGGGACTCACAAACGACTCCTACGCCATCATCAACAGCCAAAACACCGGCGCGAGGGCGCTCGAGTGGCTGCGCGACGTGCTTGTTTCAGCGGGCGAGCGCTCGAGCTTTGACGAGATGACGACGCTCGCCGCGTCGTCGCCGCCTGGAGCGCGCGGCGTCCTCTTCACGCCGTGGCTCGCCGGTGAACGATCACCGATGGACAACAAGAAGATTCGTGCAGGATTTACCAACCTCGCGGTGACGACGACGACTTCGGACCTCGTGCGCGCCGTCATGGAGGGCGTCGCCGCCAATAGCGCATGGCTCTTTCGCTACGTCGAGAAGTTTGCCGGCCGATCGCTCTCGCCGCTTCGCCTGCTCGGTGGCGGCGCGCAGTCGACTCTCTGGTGCCAGCTCTACGCCGACGTCCTCGATCGCGACGTTGAACAAGTTCCCGAGCCGCTCGTCGCTCAGCTTCGAGGCGCGGCGCTGCTCGCCTCCATCGCGCTCGAACGTCGTCAGCTCGGCGACGTGGCGGGTCTGAAGACGGGAACGTTGTTTCAACCATCGGGCGATGCCGCGTTCTATCGAGAGCGGTCGGACGAACTGGTGGCGCTCTATCGGCGCGATCGCGAATGGTCGAAACGACGACCCCGATGAGCCCGACCTCGTAGGGGGCTACCTGGCTGGTGCAGCCGAGACCGAGGGCCGCCCTTTGTGAGAGCTCGGCTGACACG
>JBAUSF010000290.1:0-2664 GCA_049581565.1 Acidimicrobiales bacterium | reverse complement strand
GCGTAGTGACCGCTGGCCCTTGTTATGGGGCCGCCCGGCGATTTCGAGGGACCCTTGACGCTATGCCACGTATGGTCGACGACGGTCGCGGACGCTCGGCGACAGCGTCCCCCAAACGCGTGGCGCGAGAAGATGGCATTCTGTGATACGTGGGAATGATCATGACCCAGGGGCGGACGCACGCAGGATCAACTACGTGCGATCATCGTCGTAGGAAGCGGTGGGGGGCCGATCGTGACCAAACCGGCTAACTCACCGTCTACACAAGACTCGGGCACGCCGACGGCCCCGCCGGTCCCACCCGCGTGGCGCCACTACCTCTGGCTTGTTGCACTGATCATGTTCATTGTCTTGTTCTTCATCGTCCCGGCGACGAGCTCGAAGACACCGGTGACCCTCAACTACTCGAAGTTTCTCAATGATGTGGCGGCACACAAGGTGAAGACCGTCACGCTGAGCTCGACCGGCACCGCGAGCGGTACCCTCTCGAATGGCACGAGCTATACGACGGTCGTTCCCACCGAGGCCGGTGCGTCGTTCCTCGGCGAACTGCGAAAAGAGGGAGTGCAGATCACCGCGGAGACGTCGGGTACGTCATTTGGGACTGAAGTGCTGTCATGGATCATCCTGCTCTCTCCGTTTCTGATCTTTGGCTACATCTGGTGGCGGATGTCAAAGGGAGGAGGGCTGCAGGGAGCTATCGGAGTCGGTCGCTCCAAGGCGAAAGTCTTCGACGAAGAGCGGCCGAAGACAACCTTTGCCGACGTCGCCGGTTACGAAGGCCCGAAGCTCGAGATCCGCGAAGTCGTTGACTTTCTCCAGCGCCCCGAGCGCTACGCGAAAGCAGGCGCCATGGCCCCGCGAGGCGTGTTGATGATCGGCCCGCCCGGCACCGGCAAGACCCTCCTCGCGCGTGCCGTCGCCGGTGAGGCACACGTTCCGTTCTTCTCGGTGACGGGGTCAAGCTTCGTCGAGATGTTCGTCGGGGTGGGCGCCGCACGAGTGCGCGACCTCTTCGCCGAGGCTCGAAAGCGTGCGCCCGCGATCATCTTCGTCGACGAGATCGACGCCATTGGCCAGCGTCGCGGTGGCGCGATGGCGGTTGCGAACGACGAACGCGAGCAGACGCTCAACCAGCTGCTCGCCGAGATGGACGGATTCGATCCGGCGACGGGCATCGTCGTACTCGCGGCGACGAACCGGCCCGAGGTGCTCGACCCGGCGTTGTTGCGACCCGGTCGTTTTGACCGACAGGTCATCATCCCGCTTCCCACCCTCCCCGAACGGCTCGCCATCTTGCAGGTGCACGCCCGCGGAAAGCAGTTCGCCCCCGACGTCAGTCTCGAAGTCGTGGCGAGGGGGACGCCCGGTTTCTCGGGCGCCGACCTCGCGAACCTCGTCAACGAGGCGGCGATCATTGCCGTGCGGGCGGATCGCGACGTGCTGAGCGCCAAGGACTTTGATGAAGCCAGAGACCGGGTGATCCTCGGGCAACGGGAGGGCTCGAACGTGCTGATCCCTGAGGAGCAGCACGCCGTTGCGGTCCACGAGGCGGGACACGCACTCGTCGCCGCCTACTGCGACAAGGCTGATCCGATCGCCAAAGTAACAATCCTGCCGGCCGGTCAAGCGCTTGGTGTCACCGAACAGTTGCCCCTCGTCGAGCGTCACCTTCTCGGCGAGGATTACCTCTACGACACGCTTGCGGTCTTGCTCGGTGGGAGGGCAAGCGAACTCGTCGTGCTCGGCCAGGGATCGACCGGCGCGTCGAACGACCTGGCCAAGGCCACCGACCTCGCAACGAAGATGGTGCGCGAGTTCGGCCTGTCATCGGCCTTTGGTCCTGTCGGGTACCCATCGGGCGGGTCGATGTTCCTCGGCGAAGGGGGCAGCGCGGTCTCGAGCCGACCATTTTCCGAACAGACCCAGACGGTCCTTGACGCCGAAGTCGCACGGATGCTCCGCGAGGCCGAGCAGCGTGCGATCGGGATCTTGACCGATCACCGTGACGCCATCGACGCGCTCGTCGCACTACTGGTGGAGAACGAGACCGTGGATGGATCTATGGTCTACAAGATTGCCGGGCGGGATGAACCGACGGGCGAGGGAGGGGTTACCATGGCTCCTGACCGCACGCCCCAGGCCGCCGGAGCTGCCCACGCGAAGGCGAGCAAGGACGGAGAGAACGGCTGACGCCAAAGAATCGAACGTCGGCATTTTCTGAGTCGCGTCGCAGAGGCGAGCTCTCGAGGGCCGCAGTGTGAACGAGGGAGGAATGTGGCTCTCCTAGGACGGCGCTGAAGTAAGGGCATTTCTCAGCTCGCGGTGAGTCAATGCGACGTTGATTGGTGCATCGAGGACGCAACGGTTGAAAAGTGACGCAATTCAATGCATCGAGTGCGCGATCGATGCACGTTTCGGGTGAGATTTGGTGGCAACAACCGAGGAATCTCAGGTCCCCGCGATGCTCCAACCACCTCTTTCGAACGCGAGCCCAAGCACCGCCAGTCGCGCGAGGTTGATGGCACCAGCTCTCGTGTCGAGATCGGTAGCGACACGGGCCAATCCGCGGGTGCGCGCTCGTCGTCCGCCCCAGGCCCGAACTACAAAGTGAGCGATCTTTCGCTCGACCATCGGACGATCGGCCCGGTAGCGAACCCACCA
>JBAUSF010000289.1:0-7506 GCA_049581565.1 Acidimicrobiales bacterium | reverse complement strand
ACGTGGAGCTGTGCGATGACCTGTCGGCACTGAGCCTCCTCGACGCGCAGCGCGAGTACGTCGCGACCTTTGACCTCCAGCGCCGTTGCTGTCTCTACTTGAGCTACTACCTGAACGGCGACACCCGCCGCAGGGGCATGGCGCTGTGGCGGTTCCAGGAGGCGTATCGTTTGGCCGGCCAGTGCGTTGTCCCCGGGGAACTGCCCGACTATTTGCCCGCGGTGTTGGAGTTCGCCTCAAGCGGAGACGAGATGGCGATACAGCTCTTGAACGAGCACCGGGCGGGAATACTGGTGCTTCTCGAAGCGCTCGGCGAGATGCACTCTCCCTACGCGCGCGTCGTGGGCGCGATCGATCTGCTGTTGCCGCCCGAGAGCCGCGCCGCAGAGGAGGCGCGCCGACTCGTCGTCGACGGACCACCGTCAGAGCTCGTCGGGATCGACGCCCCCGACGCCTTTAACCCCTACGGCGTGGAGATTTCGAGGGACGACGACGCGGCGCAGGCACCGGTGGCTCAAGCCGTGACGATCAGGACGAGAGAGAGAGCATGAACGTTTTCCTGTGGATCATCTTCCCCTACATTTGTTGGACGTCATTTGTGGTCGGCCACTTCTGGCGCTATCACTACGACAAGTTCGGCTGGACTAGCCGGTCGTCCCAGCTCTACGAGAGCAAGCTCCTCCGACTCGCCTCGCCGCTCTTTCATTTCGGCGTGCTCGGGGTACTCGGGGGACACCTCGTAGGACTGCTCGTGCCCGAGAGATGGACGAACGCCATCGGGGTATCCGAGCACACCTATCACCTCGTCGCGGTGGTGCTCGGGACGATCGCTGGCGTCGCGACCGTGGTCGGACTGGCGCTGCTCATCTACCGTCGTCGAACGACGCCGTCGGTGTTTCGCGTCACCAGCGCGAGTGACAAATTGATGTACCCATTGCTCGGGATCGTCATCGCGCTCGGACTCGTCAACACGATCGGCGTGAACCTGTTCGGGCTTGGAGGCTTCGCAGGCGGCTACAACTACCGCAATTCGGTCGCCGTGTGGTTCCGCGACGTGCTCACCTTCCATCCAAGCGTCGCGCCCATGGTTGGTGCGCCGTGGAGCTTCGAGCTGCACGCCTTGTTCGCCACGTTGCTGATCGGCGTGTGGCCTTACACACGTCTGGTGCACGTGCTCGCTGCACCGCTCGGGTACGTGGTGCGACCCTACGTTGTCTACCGGAGTCGCGACGCGTACGGAGCTTCTCGAAAGACGCGTCGAGGCTGGGAGAAGTTGGACGACAAGCAGCTGAGTCGCGGGCGTCGCTAGGCAAAAGCAAGGGAGCTTGCCGGCGTTCGAGGTGATCTCAAAGGAACCTGCGGTGTCCTAGGTGCTCCGCGTGAGCGTTCGACTGTGCTCTCCAGAACAGGGCTTGCGCTGCGGGATCGGTAATGTATACTCACGTAGTATGCGATTAGAAATTACGCGCAGATCGGACGTGGCGACGAGGGCGCTGCTGTTTCTCATTGCAAATGGAAAGAAGTCGAAGGCGTCAGACGTGGCTGAGTCGGTGGGGGCGACGTCGGGTTTCTTGGCCCATGCGATGTTCGCGCTGGTCCAGCGTGGATGGGTTCAATCCGAGCCCGGTCCGCAAGGGGGCTATTGGGCAACGTTGGACCCCGAAGCCGTGAGCGTCCTGGATGTGATCGAGGCCGTCGAGGGTCCCACCGACACCGGAAGGTGCGTCCTGCAGGATCGGCCGTGTAGCGACAAGGGCATCTGCTCGCTCCACGTGCCGTGGTCCAAGGCTCGAGCTGACCTCCTGAACCGATTGTCGTCGATCTCACTGTCGAGCCTCGCGTTGGAACCGACGCGTCGATGACTTCGGCTCGTCGAGCTCCGGGTAGTCGACGGGTCGAGTCGAACGCAGCGAAGCGAGTGCTCCTCGTTCTCAACGGACCGATCCTCCGACCTCGCGCCTCGCTCCGTGGATGCACGCGCGAGACCACGAAATGAGCGCCCCCGGCACCCAGCGCCTCGAGCCGAGAGAGAGATCTCTGCTTCACACCGTGGCGCTTCCCCGAGAGCACGGTGGGTGGGGCCTCACCCTCGAACCCTGTCTCCTCGGACTACTCGTTGCGTGGAGCGCATCAGGTCTCTTCTTAGCGTTGGCCGCGGGGATGAGCTTCTTGGCGAGGACGCCACTTCGCATCGCCTTGGTCGACCTCCATCGGAGCCGCACACTCGAGCGTACGAAACTGGCCCATCGACTGTTCGCCGTCGAGTTGGCCCTGCTGATCGCTCTCGCCGCCGCCGCGGTGGCGCTATCGCACGGTCAATTCTGGGTCCCCGCACTGGTCGCGGCTCCAATGGTCCTCACGGCATTCTGGTTCGAGATGCGCTCGCGCGGGCGGCGACTGCTCCCCGAACTGGCCGGTTCGGTCGGGATCTGCTCGGTGGCGACGATGACGGTGCTCGCCGCGGGGGGGAGCGCTGGACTGGCCATTGGCTGTTGGCTCGTTCTCGGTGCGCGGGCGGTGACGTCGATTCCCCACGTCCGATCGATGATCGCTCGGCTCCACGGGCGACACCAGGCGCCGGTCATCTGCGCGGTGTCGGACTCGGCGGCCCTGGCGCTGGTGGTCGTGGCGACGCTGGTGTGTCACCCGCTCGTCGCCGGGGGAGTGGCCGTCGTCGCGGTGATACTCGCACAGCGTCTCACGGCTCGGAGCACGACTGCTCGACCCGTGATCATCGGGATTCGCCAGACGCTGATGGGACTCGCGGTCGTTGCCGCGAGCGCAGTCGGCGTCCTCGTGATGACGAAGTAGACCCAAGAGAAAAGGATAGAACCATGGAAATCAACTCAGAAGAGACCCTCGCACACGTGGCGCGCTCACGTCCTGCGGCGGTTCGAGTGTTCGAATCATTTGGTTTGGATTATTGCTGCAAGGGTCGCCGGTCGGTTGCTCGCGCCTGCGAGCAATCAGGAATCGACCTCACCGCGGTGATGGATGCGCTGCGGGCGACCGACCCCGGTCCCGACCTCGACTGGGGGCACATGGGAGTCGTCGAACTCGTCGACGCCATCGAAGCGACTCACCACGCGTACCTTCACACCGAGTTGGTGCGGTTGAGCGTCCTGGCGGAGAAGGTGTCGGCCAAGCACGCGACAGACCACCCGGAGCTCGTCGATGTGCGACGGACCTTTGAGGAGCTGTGCTCCGACCTTTCGCCACATCTCGAAAAAGAGGAGCGCGTCTTGTTCCCGATGATTCGCATGATGGCTGCGGAAACGGGTGGCGCGACGGCATTTGGTGCGTCGCTCGACGCCCCGATCTCGGTGATGATGCTCGAACACGACCAGGCGGGCGAGCTGCTGTCGAGGCTGCGTATGCTGACCGCCGGCTACGAGACACCCGCCAACGGCTGCGCCAGCTATCGCGCCCTCTACGACGGCTTGGCGGAACTCGAGTGTGACACCCACCTTCACATCCACCGGGAGAACAACGTGCTCTTCCCCGCAGTGGTTGGCCTCGAAAGTCTCGCGTCGACGCGAGAGTGAACGATGATCCCTCCTTGGTGTCGAGCAGGGGTACGCCGTCTCATCGTAGTTACGTCTAGCTCGTTGAAACTGCGGGCGATTCGCGGAGGCCCATGCCGGAGAATCGGACACCGCGTAGCGTGAGCGCGCCACAGTGGCAGCAGGCGTGCGTCGTCGCAGTGGAGAGGATGAACGCTGTCGACGTGGCGCTCCGCCTTGAGCTGCCAGAGTCGCGGGGCTATCTGCCCGGTCAGTACTACAACGTGCAGATGGCGTTGCCCGGGCGCCCGACGCCGGTCCAGCGCGCCTATTCGCTCTCGTCCTCGCCGGTACCCGAATCGTCCGTCATCGAGATTGGTGTGCGCGAGGAGCCAGGTGGGCTTGTCTCGCCGCGCCTCGTGCGCTCGATCTCGGTTGGTGACGAGATTCGAGTTCGCGGACCGTACGGTCGCTTTACCTGGACAGAGGAGGACCGCTTGCCGCTCTTGCTGATTGGCGCGGGAAGCGGCGTGGTTCCCTTCGTGAGCATGATTCGCTACGGCGCAGAAGTCGGCAACGACGTACCCGTTCGGCTTCTCATTTCCTCCCGCAACGCCAAACTGTCGATGTACTTCGACGAACTTGCGAGTCTTGAGCGACGATACCCGTGGTTGGATGTCACCTACACCTTCACTCGCGATACGGTTGATCATCGGGCTCGTCATCATCGTCGCCTGGATCGAGCCATGCTCTCCGAGCTCATCCATCCCAGCATGGTACGTCACACATATGTTTGTGGCCCATCTGACATGGTGGAACAGACGCGCAATGAACTGACGGCGCTCGGCGTTGATGCTCACTCGATTCGATTCGAGAAGTTCGATTAAGAGCTGAACAGTATCAATCATTATTGGAGTTCGATAGTCGAGTCGGGGGCGAATCCAGCGTCGACGTTGCTCCAGGATCATTTGGGGCAAGCTCGCCCTCGTTACAGGCGGGACATCAGGAATCGGTCTCGGAATCGTGGAGGCGATGTTGCGACGTGGATTTCGCGTCGTTGTCACCAGTCGAGATCGTGCTCGCGGCGACGCTGCCGCCGCCCAACTCCAGCTACTGGGGGAGGCGTGGTTTGTGCCTGCTGACGCCGAAGACGACGGAGCAATTCGCTCGTCGGTCGAGGAATCGGTAGCGCTGCTGGGCGGTCTTGACGCCCTCGTGAACAATGCCGGGGTTGCACTGATTGCACCGCTGCTCTCTACGCCCTTGGCTGAGTTTGACCGGCTGATGAGGGTTAACTTGCACGCCGTGCTTGCCTACGTCCAGGCCGCAGAGCCCTATCTCACTGAACGGAAGGGTGGCGTCGTCAAGATTGCTTCAGACGCGGGGCTACGAGGAGAACAGGGCATTGACGCGTATCCCGTATCGAAGGCGGCACTGGTAATGATGAGTCGCCTGCTCGCGCTCGATCTCGCCCCCGGCGGAGTCCGCTGCAACTGCGTCTGTCCGGTGCCACGCTTCCTGGGATGCGCCACATTGGACCCGTCGATGATCCCGATGTGGGCGACGACCCGACGCAGTGGGTTGCACCGCCGCTCGGCCGCTTCGGTCATCCCGAGGACGTCGCCAATGCAGTGCTCTTCTTCTTGAGTGAGGAGTCCTCATTCTGTTCTGGTACCGAGCTCTTAATCGACGGAGCGTTGCAGGCGGGCGTCAGCCGGTAAGGATGCAGTGCTGTCGCTGTCGATGACTAAGTTTTGCGGTTCTCGCACAACGTCAGTATGAGTTGTGAGAAGACCTCGACTGACGGTTGAGTGCGCAATCGAAAGCAAGAATGAGGCCTGTTTGGCCGCCTCAGGATGCGATCAACGCGGTTCGTCTCTCATTTTAGGAGTTTCGCGACGTTGCAAGTCGGACTAGTTTCGTGGCGCTGCGGATCTTGGCTCTCCTGGAAGCATCCTCAAACCTCAGGTTGGGTAATTCGACGTGGCTCGAGGCCCTGAGCGCGAACGTGTCGCGCAATCTCTCCCATGGTGGCGACCCACACCTGAGGCGTATTGACGGCTTGCTCCATCACTTGGGACAGCGAGGCGGCGCGTGATGGCCGCCCTGACAGGAAAGGATGGGCCGTCAGTACGAAGCAGCCGCCTTCGCGCGTAGTTGCTTCAAACTCGAGCGACCACATCTCGCGGCACTTCTTCGGGCTCTCGATCAGTCCCTGGTCAAAGAGGCTCGGCAGATAGCAGTACTGCTCCCAATCATCAAGTGCCCAGTGAATCGGGATCTCAACGATGCTGCTCGAGTCTTCGCCGGCATGCAGCTCGTAGGGGCTGTCGCCGTCCATGAGGCTCGAGTCATAGAGGAAGCCTCATTCAGCCAAGAGGCCGGGGGACCGGTAGTTGAGTTCCCACATCGGTGCCCGATAGCCGACTGGTCTGACGCCCGCGACTTCTTCGAGCGCAGCCAGCCCGCTTTCCAAATGCTTGATCTCGGAGGCTTCGTCGGCCTCACCCAGTGGTTCGTGAAGAAAGCCGTGATGGGCGATCTCATGTCCGTCGGCTGCGATGGTTCGCACGGTGTCGGGATAACGCAGCGCGGTGTAGCCCGGAACGAAGAACGTTGCCTTGATCCCCAATCGTTCGAGCAACTTTAAGAGTCGGGGCACGCCGACAAGAGGACCGTACGACTGGTGCGTCATTACGCTCATCCGAGACGACGCACTAGGGGCGAACGAGAGAACCGCCGATTCTGCATCGAGGTCAAAGCAAAACGCTGCAGCAGCCGTAGTGCCAACGGGCCACGTGGAGCAGTATTCGTCGCTCATCGCAGACGGGCCGCCTCGAAGAGCGCCACGTATTCATACGCCAAATTGGCCGCAGCGATGCCGGTGATCTCGGCATGGTCGTAGGGGGGAGAGACTTCGACCACGTCGCCGCCAACGACATCGGCACCGAGAAACCCACGCACCAACGCCATCAACTCACGGCTACTGAGACCGGCGGTCTCGGGGGTCCCCGTGCCAGGGGCGAACGCCGGGTCCAGTACGTCAATATCGATTGAGAGATACGTGGGTAGATCGCCGACCTGATCACGCAGTCGCTCCACAATGGCGGGGATGCCCAGCCGGTCGACTTCGAGGCAGTTGAACATCCGAAAGCCCATCGCCGCATCTTCGCCGAGGTCGTCGGTACCGTAGAGCGATCCTCGAATTCCCACGTGGGCACTGTGCTGTGGAACGAAGAGGCCCTCTTCGGCAGCTCTCCTGAAGGGCGTTCCGTGGGTATAGGGAGCTCCGAAATACGTCGGCCACGTATCCAGGTGCGCATCGAAGTGAACGAGGGCGACCGGTCCGTGGAGTTTCCTCATGGCGCGAAGGAGTGGCAATGAGATCGTGTGGTCCCCGCCGAGCGCTACGAGACGTTGGCCTTCTCTCGTCAGGTCGATCACGCTCGCTTCAATCTGAGAGATCGCCTCTTCGATGTCGAAGGGATTGCAGACGATGTCGCCTACGTCGACGACCTGCTGATGCTTGAAAGGTTGGATATTGAGCGACGGGTTGTATGGTCGCAGCAGCCGCGAAGACTGACGGATGTGTGCTGGCCCAAAGCGTGCACCGGGCCGGTACGTCACGCCAGAATCGAAGGGGATCCCAACGATGGCTACGTCGTAGCGAGCAACGTCCTCGCGCCGCGGCAAGCGGGCGAACGTTGTGAGGCCGGCGAATCGTGGAACTTCCAGGCCGTCGGTCTGCCCGACGGCCAGTGGTGAATCACTCATGCCCTGCTCCGCACCTCTCCACCGTTCACCTGCAGAATGGTCCCGACCATGGCACCCAATCGGCGGTCCGCCAAAAACGCTACGCACTCCGCGATTTCGTTCGGCCGTGCGACGCGCCCCAGAGGTATGTTTTGAGCATAGAGAGCTTCTATCTCATCGACGCTGGTGCCCGCAGCCTTCGCGTCAACTTCGAGTTGCGGGGTCGAGGTGACACCAGGAGCGATACCGT
>JBAUSF010000288.1:0-11752 GCA_049581565.1 Acidimicrobiales bacterium | reverse complement strand
CTGTGGCTCGTCATCTCGGCCATCCTCGTCGGAGCCCTTCGACCCGCCGCGCTGCACCGATTCCATCGAAAGGGCGTGATTGATCTGTCGGCGCCCGCCTCGTCCACGATGACGAACCTGACCGGATTTGTCGAAGACGCCGTCGGCGACGAGGGTCACCCGGGTCGCGTGAAGATCAAGGGTGAGCTGTGGCGAGCCGTCACCGCGTCAAGCGAGACGATCCCCGACGGCGCCCAAGTCATCGTGCGAAAGACCTACGGCACAACGCTCTGGGTCGAGCGCGTCTGAAGAGCTAGGTCGCCGGCGTGCTCGGCACGCCGTCGATGACACTCCTGATGGCCTGAGCGGCACCGAGCAGCGCCGAGCTCTCGGCGGGAATGATGAGCTTCGTGTTCGGGCTCTCGGCGAACTTCGACAGGGTGTCGAGCTGCAAGATCGCCACCAGCGTCGGATCGGGCGTTTGACCCTTGATGGCCGCATAGACGAGCGCGATGGCTTGTGCGCGGCCCTCGGCTTCGAGGATCTGGGCCTGGCGTGCGCCCTCGGCGCGAAGGATTGCTGACTGCTGGGCACCCTCGGCCTCTTTGATCGCGGCTTGGCGTTGACCGTCGGCGACGTTGACGGCCGACTGCTGTTGGCCCTCAGACTCGAGGATGCGCGCGCGCTTTTCCTGATCGGCTTGCTTCTGGAGCGCCATCGCCTGAAGGATCTGATCGGGTGGGGTGATCTCGAGCACTTCGACGCGGTTGATGCGCACGCCCCATTTGTCCGTCGCCTCTTCCATCTGGGTCTGCAGCAACGTGCCGATTCGCTCGCGCTGGGAGAAGGCGTCGTCGAGCGTGATCGAACCGAAGACTGCACGCACCGAGGTGCGCGCCAAGTTGTCGACGCTCACGAGGTAGTCGGAGTTGGTAAAGAGCGCGAGGCGCACGTCGACGACCTGGCTGAAGATCGTCGCGTTGACGATCACGGCCACGTTGTCGCGCGTGATCACCTGCTGGCGGTCACCGGTTCGCGGGGTTTCGCGCACGTCGATGATCTTCATCACCTCGATGAAGGGGACGATAAAGGTAAGGCCGGGGTTCTTGATGTCCTTGAATTCGCCGAATCGAGTGACGACGCCTTCGTAGCCCTGCTGGACGATGCGAACCGACTTGCTGATGATCACGATCACGAGCAGCACGAGGATCGCTGCAACGACGGACAGGACAATGCCGAGATTATTCATGTCACCTCCGCGAAACGGCGTTGCAGTTGAAGTAACTGGTCACGTTTCGGCTGATAACGGCATTGTACTCAACGGTATTTTTCACAGCCGCGCACACGACTGCGATGTGGAACGTGCTGACAACACCGCCTCGCCGAGCGAGTTCTCACGAAGCAACACGCCCCTCATACTTCAGTGGCAAATCGGACAAAGTTCCTGGTAAAACATGAGGGCCAGCCCGGAGTGAGGGAGAGCCATGAACGTAGCCACCTTTGTTGCCAGCGTCTTTGACAACCAGCTCCCGTTTCGGGTCGAAGCCTATGACGGCAGCGTCGTTGAACCAACGGTGAAGTCGAGCGCCAATAACGTCACCGTAAGGATCCTCACTCGCGACGCGGTGGGGCGCTTCTTGACTCGCCCCGGCGAGCTCGGTCTCGCTCGGGCCTACGTCGCAGGTGACATCGACGTCGACGGCGACCTCGATCCGCTCTTCGAGCTGACGATCCCGCCGCTTCGCCACCTGCTCAACGCGAGTCACCTGCGCGCGCTGCTCTCGGTCGTCGGCACGTCGTCGCTGCGGCCGCTCGCCCCACCCTCGATTGAAGCTCGCCCCCGTGGCGTCATGCACTCGAAGTCGCGTGATCGCCAGGCGGTGACCCACCACTACGACGTGTCAAACCGCTTCTACGAGATGGTCCTCGGCCCGTCCATGACCTATTCGTGCGCGGTGTTCGCTTCGCCCGAGGACACCCTCGAGCTGGCCCAGGCCCGAAAAGTCGATCTCGTTGCCCGCAAGCTCAATCTCCAGCCCGGTGACCGGCTCCTCGACATCGGCTGCGGGTGGGGCGCGATGGGCATTCACGCGGCGCGTCACTACGGGGCGCGCGTCCTTGGCGTCACGCTGTCCGAGCCCCAGCAGCGCTACGCCACCGAACAGGCGAGCCTCGCGGGGGTGAGTGAGCTGGTCGAGTTTCGAGTCCAGGACTACCGTGACGTGACCGACGGCCCCTTCGACGCGGTGTGCTCGATCGGCATGTCCGAGCACGTGGGCCGCCGTCTGCTGCCCGGCTACACCCAGCTCATCTGGAACCGGCTGCGTCCTGGAGGACGGTTCCTCAATCACGCGATCGGCCGGCCGGTCTCCTTCGACGACGATCACGAGCCCACCAAGTCCTCCGAGCTGAGCCGCCAGCTGCAGATCGCACTTGGCATGCGCGGGCCCTCTAAGACGGCGAGCCCGTTCATCGATCGCTACGTCTTTCCCGACGGCGAGCTGCACGAGGTCGGCACGCTCGTCTCGCTATTCCAAGCTCGCGGCTTTGAGGTCCGCCACCTCGAGAGTTTGCGCGAACATTACGCGATGACGCTGCGTCGCTGGGTCGACAACCTCGTCAAGCGATTCGACGAAGCGGCTGACGAGGTGGGTATCGAACGCGCTCGCGTCTGGCGTCTCTACATGGCGGGCTCGGCCGTTGGCTTCGAGCGTCACCGCCTCGAAATCCACCAGGTGCTCAGCGTGAAGCCTGTTAACGGCGCGAGCGAAATGCCGCTGCGCGTCCACTTCGAGCCAAACTTTTAACGGCGCAGCGCGTCGAGCGTGCGGAGCCGTGTCACGATGGAACGATGAGTTCCCAGCCCTGGCAAACCAAATGGCACCACCACCCCGGCGTCCGCACCGGCGATCAGCTCTCGAGAGGAGAACGGGCCGCCGATCGCATGCGCAACGTGATGGGTTCGTGGGGATTCGTCTTTGGCTTCTTCGCGGTGATGATCTTGTGGGCGGTCGTCAACACGGTGCTGTTCGAACATGTGCTTCATCACAAGGCCTTTGACCCCTATCCCTACATCCTCCTCAACCTCTTTCTTTCGATGATGGCTGGTGTCCAGGCGGCGGCACTACTCATCGCCGCAAAGCGAGCCGACGCGATCTCTTCGGAAGTGGCGGTGCACACCGCCACCAACACCGACGACATCAAACTGCTCATCCAAGAGAACACGGTGCTGACCCAGGCGATCAAGGACGCCACCGATCTCCTTGACGAGATCCACCTGCACGTCTCCAACATCGGCAAGGTCGTCGGCGCGGAACAGGGAAACTTCGCGCCGAGGAAGACCTCGCCCTAATCGCCGACGCCCAAGAGGGCGTGACCGTCGCGACCGGAGCCTGGGACCGCGCGCACGTTGTGAGCCGTGAGCTTCTCTCCGCACCACGCGCAGGTCATCTCCGCGTGGGTCAACTGGCCGCACGAACGGTGGACGAGCTCGATCGGTGCACCCTGTGGTGACGCGTACTGGTCACCCCACTGACGCATTGCCGTCAACACCGGCCAGAGATCGCGGCCCTTCTTGGTGAGCTTGTAGTCGAAGCGCGGCGGATGCTCGCTATAGGGGACTCGCTCGAGCACGCCCGAGTCGACCAAGCCGTTCAAGCGCTCGTTCAAGATGTTCCTCGAGATGCCGAGGCGCCGCTGAAAGTCTTCGAAGCGGGTGACGCCCATGAAGCAGTCGCGAACGATGAGCATGGTCCACCACTCGCCCACGACTTCAAGGCATTGGGCGACCGAACAGTCCATCTGGGAAAAGCTCTTTCTTTCCATGAATCCACCTTACTCAGTTGCATCATACTACGCAACCGTGTATGGTGCGTTCCATGACACAACTAACGGACAGCAGCACGAGCGCCGATGGTATCGCCGTGAGACGTCGGCGCGTCGTCTTTATCGTCACCGCACTCGGCGCGTTCATGGGATCGCTCGATCTTTCGATTGTGAACGTCGCCTTTCCCGCACTCGAACGCGCTTTCACTCACGACACGAGAGCCACGCTCTCGTGGGTGCTCACCGGCTACGCGATCGTGTTCGGATCGCTGCTCGTCGTCGCGGGACGAACGGCCGACCGACTCGGAAGCCGTCGAGTCTTCTTCTTCGGGCTCGGCGTGTTCTGTCTCGGATCGCTGCTCTGCGGCGTCGCGCCCAGCGTTGAGACCCTCATCGCGGGGCGAGTCGTCCAGGGCGTCGGGGCCGCGGCGATGCTGCCCTCGTCGCTCGGGCTGTTGCTCGGCGCGTATTCGAAGGAACGTCGCTCCCAAGTGGTCGCACTCTGGGGTGGCATCGGCGCGCTCGCCGTCGCAACGGGCCCTTCACTTGGCGCGCTGCTGATCACCGGCTTTGGTTGGCGAGCCGCCTTCTTCGTCAATCTGCCCGTCGGGGTCGTCGCGTGGTTGGTCGGTCGACGAGTTCTTTCGAACGCGAGCGGATCGGGATCGACGTCGAGTCCCGATTACCCCGGCGTTGTCTTGCTCAGTGGCGCGCTCGCGCTCGCCGTCCTCGCCATCTCCGAAGGACCGTCGTGGGGCTGGACGAGCGCGCGCATCGTCGTCGGCTTTGCGCTCGGAGCAGTTCTGCTGACCCTGTTTCTCGTTCGCTCACTGCGCCACGCGGAACCGGTGCTCGACCTCACGCTCTTTCGAGCTCGTTCGTTCAGTGTCGCCAACGGCGCCGCACTGCTCTATTCGATGGGGTTCTTCGCGATGCTCCTCGGGAACATCTTGTTCCTCACGAGCGTGTGGCACTACTCGATCTTGCGCGCCGGACTCGCGATCACGCCCGGCCCTCTCGTGGTCGCGGTCGTATCGGGGCCGGCCGGCAAGCTCGCCGGGCGGTACGGCTTTCGCCGCGTCCTCACGGTTGGCTTCACGGTCTTCACGCTCGGCCTCGTCTGGTACGTGTGGCGCGTCCACGCGAACGCGGAATACCTGAAGGTCTGGCTGCCGGGCACGCTGGTCGTGGGTCTTGGCATCGGACTCACGTTCCCCGTTATCAGCGCCGCCGCCGTCTCAAGCCTCGAAGCCACTCGCTACTCGGTTGGCAGCGCCGTCAACCAGACCGCCCGCCAGATCGGCGGCGCGCTCGGGGTCGCGATTCTCGTCGTGATCCTCGGCGCGCCGAACAGCACCGCTGCAGCGCTCACCAACTTTCGCCACCTGTGGATCTTCGCCGCGTCAATGGCGGCCCTCGCCGGGGTGATCACGTCCCTGCTCGGGCGCACCGTGGGCCACGATGCGCCGACGGCCCTCGACGTTGAAGAGGCGAAGGGCCTCGAAGAGATGCTCGACGGTGAGATCGCCGTACCGGTTCTACCGCGTGGCGAGAGTGACGAGCTCGACTAGAGAGAAGACTGTAGGGCCGTTGTTGACGCGACCGCCCTACTCTTGGTGAGTGGCCCTCGACGCGAACGTTCCGCCCGCCGACGTGCCCAAAGCCCGGTCACGACGACGCGTCGCGCTCGAGTGGCTCATCGCGATCGTCGTCGTGGCGAGCGCCTCGCTGGTGATCCGTACGTACGTCTTCCAGACGTACTTCATTCCTTCGGGCTCGATGAACCCGACGCTGTGGAAGGGCAATCACATCATCGTCAACAAGCTGAGCGTCGAATTTGGCACCATCAACATTGGCGACATCGTGGTCTTCAAGGCGCCTCCCGACGTCCGCACGGACTGCGGCGACCCGGTGGCCGATCTCGTCAAGCGCGTCATCGGAGTGCCTGGCGACCACCTCACCTCGAAGGGCAACACGATCTACGTGAATGGCAAGCCCCTCGACCAGAACTGGTCGCACTACGTGCCCCTTGGGACGACGCCCATCGGCAACGTCACCGTTCCGAAGAATCACTACTTCATGATGGGCGACAACCATGCCGGCTCCTGCGATAGCCGAACGTGGGGAACGGTCCCGCGCTCGGACATCATTGGCAAGGTGTTCATGAAGATCTGGCCGCTTTCGCAGTGGCACTGGTTCTAACACCTGTGCGGAGCCGTCGGGCGATCGCGCTGACCGTCGTCACCGTGATGTTCGCCACCGTCGTCTCGACCGTGCAGTTCGCGACGTCGACCCCGCCGTCGGGTGCGTTGGGAACCTCGCCGAAGGCCCCCGTGATCCGCGAGCCCTTCACGCCGCTCCCCTGTCGCCACGACACGACGATCGGTCTCGAAGGCTGCGCCGAAGGTCAGCTCCTCGCGGCCGATCGGCGCCTCAACGATCAGGTGCAGGTGGTCCTCGTGGCGATCGCGACGATGCACCAACGCCGACAGTTCGTCACGGTCGAAGCGCAGTGGCTCACGTATCGAACATCGGACTGCACCAACGTCGCGGCAACGTTCGAGGGCGGCACCATCCAACCGGTCGAGTACGCGCTCTGCGAACTTCGAGACGACGAGGCGCGAAGCAGCGATCTCCACTCCTTCTTCTCTCTCCTCGAGGAGGGAAGGAGCGGCCCGGCGTGGCCGTAACTAGGAAAGTTCGAGATCGCCGAGAATCGTTCGAAGTTGGCGCCCGCGCTCTCGTGGGTTCCCAGCGACCTCGCCGATGACCTCACCTTCTACGTCGAGATCGTCGCCGGGATGGTAGAGCGAGATTTGCGTCACGGCTCCGCGCGTCACCGCGAGCACCACCCAGGGCAGTCCGATCTCGCCGGAGTCCCGTGTCGCCATTGCCTCGCCCGGACGGGCGATCGCGAAGCTCCACCCCGGCGTGCGCGCCGCGTCCATAAGGCGCTCGAGATCGCTCGACGACGAAAGCTTGGCCACCGCTGCACCATAGGAGACACCCGTCACGCGCCGCGCCATGTTCGTTCGAGAATCGCGACTAGGGACCTTTGGCCCGGGTTGAGCGGCATTTCTCAAGAACTACAGTAAGTCGAGGAGACCAGCACCGCATGCTCCGAAACGAAGCTGCTTTACCTCTGGTCGAAGGGAGCACCCACGTGGAGCCTACGGACACTTCGACTCCTGACTACTTTCATAAGGTCGTCGACTGCCAGTGGGCCTGTCCCGCGCATACGAACGTTCCCGGCTACATCCGACTGATCGCTCAAGAGCAGTTCGACGACGCCTATATGTTGAATCGCGAGTCGAACGTGTTTCCGGGGATTCTGGGCCGGACGTGCGACCGGCCCTGCGAGCCCGCCTGTCGGCGCTCGCGGGTTGACGGTTCTCCCGTCGCAATCTGTCGCCTCAAGCGAGTCGCGAGCGACCTGCGCGGGGATGTCACCAGTCGCCTTCCCGTCATCCCCGACCAGAAGAATGGCAAGCGAGTCGCCTGCATCGGGGCCGGCCCCTCGTCACTCACCGTCGCGAACGATCTGATGCCGCTCGGCTATGAGGTCACGATCTTCGAGCAGTTCGACAAGCCCGGTGGGCTGATGCGTTCGAACATCCCATCGTTCCGACTCCCCGAAGAGGTGCTCGACGAAGAGACGGGAATGATCCTCGACATGGGCGTCGACATCCGTTACAACTCCCCCGTGACGAGCCTGCGGGAACTCCTCGACGAAGGTTTCGACGCGGTGTTCGTCGGCGTCGGCGCGCCGCGCGGCAAAGAGCTCGACCTGCCCGGTCGTCACGACGAGACGGGCGACGAGACGCACATCCACATCGGCATCGACTGGCTCGAGTCGGTCGCCTTCGGTCACCTCGACTCGATCGGCGAGCGCGTCCTCATTATCGGCGTGGGCAACACGGCAATGGACTGCTGTCGCACGTCGCGTCGTCTCGGCGGTACCGACATCAAGGTCATGGCCCGGCGCCCGCGCGAATTCTTCAAGGCCTCGCCCTGGGAGCTCGACGACGCCGAAGAAGAAGGCGTCGGGATCATCGTGAACCACGCTCCCACGCGCTTCGTCTTGGAGGACGGTCGCCTCGTCGGCATGGAGTTCGAGATCCTCGAGTGGGACGAGAAGGCCCGGCGCTCGACAACCATCGACACCGTCGTCATGCCCTGTGACGACGTGATCCTCGCCATTGGCCAGGAGAACGCCTTCCCCTGGATCGAGCGCGACCTCGGAATGACCTTTGGCGAATGGGATATGCCGCTCGTCGACGAGCAGACGATGCAGTCGAGCGTCCCGGGCGTCTTCTTCGGCGGTGATGCGGCCTGGGGCCCGAAGAACATCATCTGGGCCGTCGCGCACGGCCACGAGGCGGCGATCTCGATCGACAACCACTGCCAGCAGGTCTCTCTCACCGAACGCCCCGCGATGGGCATGAACCTCATCAGCCAGAAGATGGGCATGAGCGAGTGGACCTACAACAACGACTACAACCAGTCGACGCGTCAGAAGATGACCCACGTCGAGCTCACGAAGCGCTTCGAGTCGCTCGATCTGGAGGTCGAGCTCGGATTCTCGGCCGAGCAGACCGCTCGCGAGGTCCAGCGCTGTCTCAACTGTGACGTCCAGACCGCGTTCTCGGCGCCGCTCTGCATCGAGTGTGACGCCTGCCTCGACATCTGTCCGGTGCAGTGCCTCACGATCACGAGCAATGGCGACGAGGCGGACCTGCGCGGACGACTCCTCGCACCGGCGGTCAATCTGTCCCAGGAGCTCTTCGTCTCGGACCCGCTTCCCCAGACCGGACGCGTCATGGTGAAAGACGAGAACGTCTGCGTGCACTGCGGGCTCTGCGCGGAACGCTGCCCGACGGCCGCGTGGGATATGGAGCTCTTTGACCTCAAGATCCCCTACGCGGGCTCGAAGAACTTCATACCCGTCTCGGTGGGCTTTGGTGGAAATGGAGCAGCACTATGACGATGACCGCGAGGACCAAGGTTCGCAGCCAGGTCAACGATTTCTCGATCAAGTTGGCGAACGTGAACGGGACGGGATCGGCGAGCGCCAACAGCTTGCTCGTCCAGGCCATCTTTCGCATGGGAATCCCCGTCTCGGGCAAGAACCTCTTTCCTTCCAACATCCAAGGACTGCCGACCTGGTACGAGATCCGCGTGAACGCGTCGGGCTACACCGCACGAGCCCTCGACTACGACCTCATGGTCGCCATGAACGCCCAGACCTACGGTCAAGACATCGCCGAGGTGCGCGAGCGCGGCTACGTGCTCTACGACTCGTCGTGGCCGCTCGACCCGGACCTGGAACGAGAGGACGTCACCTTCCTCGGCGTGCCGCTCGCCGCGATGTGCCTCGAGAACTTCGCCAAGCCGCGCGAGCGAATCCTCATGAAGAACATCGCCTACGCGGGAGCGGTCGTCGCCCTCGTCGGCATCGACCTTGATGTCGTCTCGGCGCTGCTCGACGAAACCTTCTCGCGCAACGTCGCCCTTCGAGACTCCAACCAGCGGGCACTGCGACTGGGCTACGACTTCGCCGTGGAGCACTTCGACTGTCCGCTCCCCTTTCACCTCGAACCGCTCGACAAGACTGCCGACTCGATCCTCATCGACGGCAACACCGCCGCGGCCCTCGGGTGCCTCTACGCCGGAGCCACGGTCGCGGGCTGGTATCCAATCACGCCGGCGACGGCCGTGATGGACAACTTTACGAAGCTCTGTGCCAAGTACCGGCGCGTGAAGATCGAGAGTGACGATCCGACTGCCCCCGCGACATACAAGAACAACTACCTCATCATCCAGGCCGAAGACGAAATCGCGTCGATCGGCATGGTGCTCGGGGCTGGCTGGAGCGGCGCTCGCGCCTTCACCTCGACCTCGGGACCGGGAATATCGCTCATGAGCGAGCTGCTCGGGCTCGCCTACTACACCGAGATCCCCGCCGTCGTCATCGACGTCCAGCGTGTCGGGCCCTCGACGGGGATGCCGACGAGAACCCAGCAGGGCGACATCTTGATGTGCGCGTACGCCTCGCACGGCGACACCAAGCACATCCTGCTCTTTCCGGCCAACCCGCACGAGTGCTTCGAGTTCGCGGTCGAGTCCTTCGACTTGGCCGAGCGCTTCCAGACGCCCGTCTTCATGCTCTCGGACCTCGACATCGGCATGAACGACTGGGTCGTGCCGAAGCTCACCTGGGACGACAGCTTCGTACCGGACCGTGGACGAGTGCTGCACGACAGCGACCTCGCAGAGATCGCCGAGTTCTTCCGCTACGCGGACGAAGACGAGGAGTTCGTCACTCCGCGCACGCTGCCGGGCTCCGACTCGAAGGGCGCATACTTCATTCGCGGATCTGGTCACGACAAGTACGGTTACTACACCGAAGTGCCCGATGAGTACCAAGAGGTCGTCGACCGATTGAAGCTGAAGCACGCGGCCGCGGCTACCCACGTGCCGGCTCCGATCATCGAACGACGAGACGGTGCGACGGTGGGGGTCATCACGATCGGGAGCTGTGATCTCGCGGTGCGCGAAGCGCTCGACGAGCTCGACGAACGCGGCGTCGTCGCCGACTTCCTTCGCGTACGAGGATTCCCCTTCGTCGAGGACGTGCGCGCCTTCGTCGAGGGCCACGAACGCTGCTTCGTCGTCGAGCAGAACCGCGACGCCCAGCTACGCAGCCTCATCTCTATCGAGACAGGCGTCGCGATCGAGAAGATGACGTCCGTGCTCGCCTACGGCGGATTTCCCCTCAGCGCCCAGCAAGTCGTCGACAGCGTCCTCACCCAATTGGAGATTCACTAATGCCCTCGATCGTAAAACCCCTCATTCCGCTCAACCCGCTGCCGAAGAACGAGCTCGGCCTCACCGTGCGCGACTACGAAGGCGCGATGTCGACGCTGTGCGCGGGCTGCGGCCACGACTCCGTGACGGCCGCGATCAGCCACGCGTTCTGGGAGCTCTCGACGCCGCCCAACCGGATCGCCAAGCTGAGCGGTATCGGATGCTCCTCGAAGACGCCCACGTACTTCGTTCGCGGGGCGCACGGCTTTAACAGCGCCCACGGGCGCATGGCGACCATCGCGACCGGCGCGAACGCCGCCAACCGCGAGCTCACCTACATCGGCATCTCGGGTGATGGCGACTCGCTCTCGATCGGTCTCGGTCACTTGATGCACGCCATGCGTCGTAACGTCAACATGGTCTACGTCATCGAGAACAACGGGGTCTACGGACTCACGAAGGGCCAGCTCTCCGCATCGGCCGACATCGGCTCGTCCCCGAAGAAGGGCGAGCCCAATCTCCTGGCGCCGATCGATCCGATCATGCTCGGCCTCTCGCTCGGAGCCACGTTTCTCGCACGGAGCTTCTCCGGCGACAAGGAGCAGCTGATCCCGCTCTTGAAGGCCGCGGTCGCGCACCAGGGATTCGCGCTCATTGACGTGATCTCGCCGTGCGTCACCTTCAACGACCACGAGAGCTCGACGAAGAGCTACAAGTTCGTCCGCGCCCACGAGGTGAAAGAGGTGCAGACGGACTACGTCCCGCTCCACGTGCCCATCCGCGAGAAGATACCGAGCGATGACGCGAAAGCCGTCGCGATGCACGACGGAAGTGTGCTCTACTTTCGGTCCGTGCCCGAAGGTTACGACCCGAGTGACCGGATGTCGGTCGAAGAGTACATCCGAGACCGCCACGCTCGCGGCGAGATCGCGACGGGCCTGCTCTATCTGAACGAGTCCGCCCACGAGCTGCACGAGCTCAATCAGACTCCCGATGTCGGGCTCAACACTCTTCCCTACGACGTACTCTGCCCAGGTGCGGGCGCGCTCGCCGAACTGCAAGACGACTTTCGCTGATCTCTCGTCGACGTCGGCCGCAAAAAGCGACGACTCGCCAGGCGACGTCGCGCGCCGTCTCACGC
>JBAUSF010000287.1:0-17672 GCA_049581565.1 Acidimicrobiales bacterium | reverse complement strand
TGCGAAGGTGGAAGATCTCCTTCACGAGCACCGGCGTCGCGACGAAGAGGACGACCGCCGACTGGATCACGGTGGCGAGGTCCAGAGGAATGCCGGTCGAGGCCTGCATGTTGCGCCCCCCGACGCCGAGCGCAGCAAACAGCAGTGACGCCCAGACAATGCCCATCGGTCGGTTTCGCCCGAGCAGAGCGACGGTGATCGCGGTAAAGCCAATGCCCGCGTTGCCGATGAGAAATCCGCCGTCGATGTAGTGCGTGGTGCTCGCCACTTGCACGAAGCCGGCGAGTCCGGCCAGTCCGCCCGAGATGAGAAAGACCGTGACGATCACGGTTCGAGCGCTGATGCCCGACGCCCTCGCCGCCGCCGGGTTCGCTCCCGTGACGCGGAAATCGAATCCGAGTGAGGAGCGATCGAGCAGCCACCACGCAAAGAGCACGACGGCCGCGGCGACGAACACGCCGTAGCTCACGCGGAGACCGGATTTCGTGCCGAACAGCGGCGCGAGTATCGCCGAGGGATAGAGCGTGCGACCGATGTCATTCTGCTGACCGGGCTGCTGGAACGGCGTCGAGAGCACCACGTAGAGCAAGAACGCGTACGTCACGTAGTTGAACATCAGCGTGACGATGACCTCGTGCGCCCCGGTAAAGGCTTTCAACACTCCTGGCACCGCGCCGCATAGCATGCCTCCGACGATGCCGCCGAGGAGCGAGAGCGGCACGTGGATGACCGTTGGCATGTTGATCATGGAGCCCACGACGGCGCCGGCGATCCCGCCGATGACGGCCTGGCCGTTCGCGCCGATGTTGAAGAGTCCGGCCTGGAACGCGATGCCGACCCCGATGCTCACGATGACGAGGGGAGTGGCATAGGTGAACGTCTCCGAGATCGGCGTCAACGTGTTCGGCCACCCCTTGCCCGTCGTGAGCGAGTGCCAGAATCCCTGGGGGTCGACGACTGATCCGGTGAAGATTGCGCGATAGGCCGCCCCCACGTTGTCGAACGTGATGTTGAGAGCGTGGGGAAAGCCGTCCCAGCTGTGGAAGATTCCGCGCCAGGCGTCGAGCACGGCGGGCGTCGTCGTCGCGATGACGATGGCGCCAAAGACGAGGCCGAGCACGACCGCGAGGAAGGCGACCACGATCGGACTGCTCGAGGTGTAGCGAACCCAGAGCGAAGGCTTGGCGCTCGGTTGGGAGTCGAGCGCCTGGTCAGACACCGGCGGCCTCCATCGTCGAGCCTGCCATCATCAGTCCGATGGATTCGCGGCTGATCGAGGGGTCCACCACGCCGCTGATCTTTCCCTCGAACATGACGGCGATGCGATCGCCGAGCGCGTACACCTCGTCGAGCTCGGAGCTCACGATGAGTGAGCCGGCACCGCGATTGCGATACTCGACGATCTGACGGTGGACGTATTCAATTGATCCGACGTCGAGTCCGCGAGTGGGCTGGGAGGCGACAAGAAATTCGAGGGGACGCGAGAGCTCGCGCGCGACGATCACCTTTTGCTGATTGCCGCCCGAGAGCGAGCTCGCCGGAGCCTCGATCGAGGTGGTGCGGATGTCGAAGTCGTGCACGAGCCGAACGGCGTTCTCCCGGACCGCGGTCAGGTTTCGCGTGCCGTGGCGCGCGAACGGCGCCCGTCGCGGGGTGTTGAGCACCAGATTGTCCGCGACCGACATCGAGAGAACAAGTCCGTCGCGCTGGCGGTCTTCTGGAATATGACCGAGTCCGGCGTCGAGGGCCTGGCGCGGGGTCAAGTGGGTGATGTCTCGGCCGTGGAGCGTGATCGTGCCCGATTCGACCGGACGCATGCCGACGAGAGCCTCGACGAGCTCGGTCTGACCGTTGCCTTGCACCCCGGCGAGGGCCAAGACTTCACCTTCGCGAACGTCGAGCGAGACGCCATTCACCGCGATGAGACCGCGATCGTCGCGCACCACGAGATCGTGAATCTCGAGGACCGATGGACCCGGTTCGTACGGTGACTTCTCGACCGTGAGGCGCACCTCGCGTCCGACCATCATCGAGGCGAGTTCGGCTTCGCTCGCCGTCGGTTCGGCGGTGCCGACGACGCGGCCCTGGCGAATGACCGTGATGACGTCCGCGATCGCCTTTACTTCCTTCAGTTTGTGGGTGATGAACAGGATTGACTTGCCGGCGGCCGCGAGGGAGCGCATGATGTCCATGAGCGCGTCGATCTCTTGGGGAGTGAGAACGGCGGTTGGCTCGTCGAGAATGAGGAGCTCGGCCTCGTGGCTGAGGGCTTTGAGGATCTCGACGCGCTGTTGAAGGCCGACGGGGAGGTTTTCGACCACGGCGTCCGGATCGACGTCGAGCTTGAACTGGCGCGACAGATCACGAATCTCATCGGTGGCCCGTTTGTAATCAATGCGATTGAGCGATTTCGTCGGCTCGAAGCCGAGCACGACGTTTTCGGCGACCGTGAAGACGGGCACGAGCATGAAGTGCTGGTGGACCATGCCAATTCCTCGGCGGACGGCGTCGCCCGAGTCCGAGATTCGTGCTACTTCCCCGTCGATGACAATCTCGCCTTCGTCGGGACGGAGCAGTCCGAACAGCACGTTCATGAGCGTCGTCTTGCCGGCGCCATTCTCTCCGAGTAGCGAGTGGATCTGACCTGGTTCGACCGTGATGCTGATGTGGTCGTTGGCCGTCAACGAACCGAAACGTTTCGTTATGCCGCGCAATTCAAGTTGCATGAGGCCTCATCGTACGCCACGACAAAGACCCGGGATCTCCCCGGGTCTTTGTCGTGGCCAGCGCAAACGCGCTGTTTCGTTGCTAGGGAGTGGCCGGGTAGCTGTTCGGGTTGACCGAGATCGTGCCGGCAATGATGCCCGCCTTGGCCTTGGCGATGTCCGCCTTCAGCGACGCGGGAATCATGACGCCGCCGTACTCCAGTTGCGTGCCGCTGTTGGCGAGCGTCCCGATGTACGAGCCAGCCTTGAAGGTGCCCTTCGCGGCCTCCAGGACGGCCGCCTCGACGGAGGGCTCGACACCCTTCGCGACAGTGCCAACGAAGTACTTGCAGTCCGAGGCGTCTGATACGCAGCCGTTGCTGTCAACCCACATCACGTAGTGACCAGCGCCAGCCGCTTGCGCCGCAGCGACAGATCCGAGTCCGACCGAACCCGCGACCGGAAAGACGACGTCCGCGCCTTCGGAGAAGAACGTGGTCGTGTCTGTCTTGCCGGCGGTCTGGTCGGTGAAGTTACCGATGAAGGTGCCAGAGCCCTTGCACGCGGCGAGCGAGCATGCGCCCTTGCCGGGTGTCCAGCCCAGTACCTTCACGGACTTGCTATAGGTCTTGTCGTAGTAGCGAACGCCCGCGACGTACCCGTTCATGTAGAGCGTGACGGCCGGGAAGTTCTCTCCGCCATACTCAGCCACCGTACCGGTCGTGGACATGCCCGCCGCCAGGATGCCACCAAGGAAGCCTGCCTGGTCCGTCTCGTACTGCAGGGCGAGCACGTGGGTGCCCGACTTCACGACGGGGGCGTCGTCGACAATCGCGAACTTCTGGCTCGGGTGGGCGTCAGCAGCCTTCGCCGTCGCGGAGTCCATCAGGAATCCGACCGTGACGATGATGCCGCAGCCCTTCGAGATGAAGCTGTTGATATTCGGCGCATAGTCGGCCGATGAGGTCGACGACAGGTACTGAACCGAGATGTTGCTGTCCGAGGCCTTAGCGTCCTTCAGACCAGCCCACGCCGATGCATTGAATGATTTGTCGTTGATGCCACCGGTGTCGGTGACCACGCAGGCCTTGAACTTGGCTGCGGCCGAAGCCGGCAGCGTCGTTGAAGCCACGCTCAGCGTCAACGTACCGAGAATCAAGACTCCCGATCCGAGCACAGTAGCGAGGCGACGAATGCTCCCCATAAAATCTCCCTTTGTTCGTTTGTCAATCCCGATTGGATTGTCCTCAGACTCGATGCGCTCCCGACACGGCGTCACCACCCCTTTGGATGTTTTGTCAAACGCGACACTAGCCCCGATATGGACAGAGAAACGGTTGGCACGCCCAGACGAGCGGGGATCACTTCTCTTGTAATAAAGGGCAGTTACGCCTGTGCGGCGCGTCCCGCGTTTCGCGGCAGTGCCGTCGTGACCAAAAGGGCGACGAGGGTGACGGCGCCCGAGATGAGAAAGGCTCGCTGGTAGCCAGACGTGAGCGCGGACGCCATCGAGGCGTGGTGGAGCGCCTTGGTCGTGACGTCGGTAGCGATGGTCGCCAGGATCGCGAGCGCGAGTGACCCTCCGACCTGACGGGCCGTGTTGAGCACGCCCGACGCGAGGCCGGAGTCAGCCCGATCGACGCCCGACGTTGCCGACACGGCGAGTGGCGAGAAGAGGATGCCCATCGAAAATGAGCACACGAACGCCGGCTCAAGGATACGGGTGAAGTACGAGCTGTCGCTGTGGATGAACGAGAGCCACACGAAACCGAGCGTCGCGAGCGAGGCACCTATCTGCAGCAGAGGGCGAACACCAACCTTCGAGATGAGTCGCGAGGAGATCTGCGCGCCGAGAATGATGCCGATCGCCATCGGAAAGAACGCGAAGCCAGCCTTCACCGGTCCGTACTTGAGGACGTTCTGGAAGTAGTAGGTGAGGAAGTACCACATGGCAAAGAACGTCCCGCCGATGAGGAACATGATGATGTTCGCTATCGAGAGCGAGCGCGAGGAGAACATGCGAAACGGCACGAGCGGGTGCGAAGCGACCTTCGCTTCCCAGAAGAGGAAGACGAGCAGGACAACGGCGCCACCCACCAGCCAGCCAATGGTCGTCGACGAGGTCCAGGCGTGGGTCGTCGTGTTCACCACGCCGTAGATGATCGAGGCGAGACCCGCCGTGACGAGCACCGATCCAGTGATATCGAGCTTCGAGGTCGCGTCGCGGTTGCGCATCTCCCGGAGGTACATGGCCGCGACGACGCCGGCGAGAAGGCCCAGGGGGACGTTGATGAAAAAGACCCAGCGCCACGAGACGAGCCCGGTGAGTATGCCGCCGAGCAGTCCTCCCACTGCGCCACCCGCGCCCGCGACCGCACTCCAGGCGCCGATGGCCTTGGGCAGGCGCGCGCCGTGGAAGGTCGTCACAATGATGGTGAGGGTGGCGGGAGAAAGAATGGCGCCGCCGATGCCCTGGATCGCGCGAATGGTGACCATCTGGGTTCCCGTCTGGGCAAAGCCGGCACCGATGCTCGCAAGGGTGAACAGCGCGATCCCCGTGAGATAGACGTGGCGACGGCCAAAGAAATCGGCGGCCCGACCGCCGAGCAGCAGGAATCCGGCGAAGGTGAGGACGTAGGCGTTCACGACCCACTGAGCGCTCGAATACGAGAAGTGCAGGTCGTGTCCCATCCGCGGCAGCGCCACGTTCACGATTGATACGTCGAGCACCACCATGAACTGGGCAAGGCAGGCAATCGAGAGAATCAGCCAGTCGGGAGCGTGACGCCTGGTCGAGGTCACCGTCAGGGTGTCGTCAGACATTGCACGAGTCTACGGAAGTGATGTCACATCGTGACCTCACGAGCCGAGGCGGTCGCCGATCGGCCACACTGGAAGACATGGCAGCTCAGTACATATTCACGATGAGAGACCTTCGACGTTTCTATCCGCCCGACCGCGAGGTGTTGCGCGGGATCAACCTCTCCTTCTATCCCGGGGCGAAGATTGGCGTGATCGGTGCAAACGGTTCAGGCAAGTCGTCGTTGCTGCGCATCATGGCCGGCCTTGATGACGGCTTCACGGGTGAGGCTCGATTGACTCCGGGCTTCAGTGTGGGCTATTTGTCCCAGGAGCCGCACCTTGATCCGAAGAAGAACGTCGTGGAGAACGTGGCCGATGGTGTCGCCGAGCAGCGAGACCTGCTCATACGCTTCAACGAGGTATGCGCGGCGATGGCCGATCCCGAGGCGGACTTCGACGCACTGCTCACCGAGCAGGCTGACCTTCAGACGAAGATCGACGCCGTCAACGCGTGGGACCTCGAGCGCACGCTCGACATCGCGATGGACGCGCTTCGCCTGCCCCCGGCTGACGCCGAAGTCACGACCTTGTCGGGCGGCGAACGCCGTCGCGTCGCACTGTGTCGGTTGCTGCTCTCCAGGCCCGACCTTCTGCTCCTTGATGAACCGACCAATCACCTGGACGCCGAATCGGTCGCGTGGCTCGAGCGCACGCTCCAGGAGTACAGCGGCACCGTCGTCGCGATCACCCACGACCGATACTTCCTCGACAACGCCGCGCAGTGGATTCTCGAGCTCGACCGCGGGCACGGGATTCCCTGGGAGGGGAACTACTCGTCCTGGCTTGAGCAGAAGCAGGCCCGCCTCGCCGCCGAAGAACGGGCCGACAAGGCCCGTCAGGCGTCGCTCGAACGAGAGCTCGAATGGATTCGACTCTCGCCGCGGGCGCGCCGGAGCAAGGGCAAGGCGCGAGTCAACTCGTTCAATCAACTCGTCGCCGAATCAGAGTCGGCCGAGCGTCGCGCCGATCGCCTCGAGATTGCGATCCCGCCCGGTCCGCGCCTCGGCGACACGGTCGTCAACGCGACGGAACTCACCAAGGGCTACGACGATCGCCTGCTCATCGAAGACCTGACCTTCTTGCTCCCTCCGGGCGGAATTGTCGGGGTCATTGGACCGAACGGAGCGGGCAAGACGACGCTCTTTCGCATGATGGTCGGCCAGGAGAAGCCCGACTCGGGTTCGATCGAAATCGGCTCGACCGTTCAGTTCGCCTACGTGGACCAGTCGCGCGACACGTTAGACGCGGCCAATAGCGTCTTCGACGAGATCAGCGGCGGACAAGAGCACATGGTTGTCGGATCGCGAGAGATCCACGCGCGCGCCTACGTGGCGAGCTTCGGCTTCAAGGGCAGCGACCAGCAGAAGAAAGTCGGGGAGATCTCCGGCGGCGAACGGAATCGCGTGCAGCTCGCCAAGGTGCTGCGCAGCGCCGGTAACGTGCTCCTGCTCGACGAGCCGACGAACGACCTCGACGTCGATACGCTGCGCGCACTGGAAGACGGCTTGCTGTCGTTTCCGGGCTGCGTGGTCGTGATTAGCCACGATCGCTGGTTCTTAGACCGCATCTCGACGCACGTGCTCGCCTTCGAAGGCGACGCCGTCGTGCGGTGGTTCGAGGGCAACTTCTCGGACTACGAAGCCGACCGCCACAAGCGCCTCGGGACCGACGCCGACCAGCCCCACCGACTGCGCTACAAGCCAATCACGCGATGACCGCTCGACGTCGCGACGTAAGGTTTCGTCGTGGCTAAAGGGACTGACTATTCGGCGTACCTGCGCATCGACGACCTCTTGAAGCTCCAGGTCCCACTCACCGACGACGCGAGTGACGAGCTGCTCTTTATCGTCGTGCACCAGTCCTACGAGCTCTGGTTCAAGGTCATCATCGACGAACTGCAACGCTCGTCGGCATTCCTGCACGAGCGCGAGCCCTGGCGCGCGGTGTCGCACCTGCGCCGGATGATCGAGATCGAAGGACTCTTGCTCGCCCACCTCGGGCTGCTCGACACCATGTCACCGGAGGGCTTTCTCGCCTTCCGCGATCCGCTCGACCCGGCGTCGGGCTTCCAATCGTTCCAATTTCGAGCTATCGAATTCCTGAGCGGTGGCGGCTCCGAGGCGGTCCTCCGCTACGACATCTTCGGCGACGAGCAGCGCCGGTGGTTACGCGAGATGAGTGAATCGCCCAACATCTGGAGCGGGTTTGAGCGTGCGCTTCGCTCGAGCATGGGCGCGTCAGCCCAAGATGACCTCATCGACCTCGCGCGCGAGCTCTATCGCCATCACGAGAGCGCAGAGCTCAGCGCGTTGCACGCGGTCGCCGAGCTGCTCGTCGATCACGACGAGAACCTCGCACTCTGGCGCTTTCAGCACAAGATGATGGCCGCTCGCCAGATCGGCCGGCGGCCGGGCACGGGCGGCAGCGCCGGCATGGCCTATCTCGACACGACGCTCGACCAACGTTTCTATCCGATCTTGTGGGAAGTGAGGTCCGTACTGTGATGACCCGCGACGACTACGTGCGAAGGGACGAATCCGACGAGCTCTCGAGTGCGCGTGACCAGTTCACCATCCCCGATGGTGAGATCTATCTCGACGGCAACTCGCTCGGGCCGGTCTCGCGCGGCGTCGTTCGACGCGTCACAGACGTCGTCACCGACGAGTGGGCGAGGGGCCTCGTTCGGAGCTGGAACGACGCGGGCTGGATGGAGATGCCCACGCGGCTCGGCGATCGTGTAGCGCCGCTCATCGGCGCCAGGCCCGGCGAAGTGCTCGTCGCCGACACGCTCACGTTCCTGCTCGCGAAGCTCATCGGGGGAGCGCTCGATCAGCGTCCGGACCGCCACGTGATCCTGACCGACCGCGACAACTTCCACTCGGATCTCTACATCGTGAGAGCCATGGCGGCACGCGCCGGGCGACCGATCACCGTGAAGGCGATCTCGCGCGAGGAACTCGCTCGCGAGCTGAACGATGACGTCGCGCTCGTGATGCTGACGCACGTCGATTTTCGAAGCGGCGAGATGCTCGACCTCTACTCGATCACCAAGCGCGTTCACGAGGTCGGGGCGCTCATGCTCTGGGACTTCGCCCACTCGGCGGGCGCCGTGCCGCTCGACGTGGAAGGCGCCGGCGTTGACTTTGCCGCGGGGTGTGGATACAAGTACCTGAACGGCGGTCCGGGCGCGCCGGCCTTCTGCTACGTGAGAACCTCGTGGCAGGGCATACTCGCAAACCCCCTTCCCGGCTGGCTTGGTCACGCCCGGCCCTTCGCGTTCGAGCCCGACTTCGAACCCGCCGCGGGCGTGCAGGCCTTCGTGACGTCCTCGCCGTCGATCATTGCGCTCGCGGCCCTCGACGGCGCACTCGACGTCTTCGACCACGTCACGATGGAGCAAGTCCGTCGCAAGAGCCTCGCCCTCACCGACCTCTTCATCGAGCTCGTCGAGTCGCGCCTTCCCGGGGTGTTCGAGATCGTGACCCCGCGCGAGCACGCCCACCGCGGCAGCCAGGTCTCTCTGCGCCACGGCGACGCGTACGGCATCGTGCAGGCGCTCATCGCCCGAGGTGTCACGGGCGACTTTCGAGCGCCCGACATCGCGCGCTTCGGTTTCGCGCCGCTCTTCGTGCGCTACGTCGACGTGCACGACGCGGTGGAGATCCTCGCCGACGTGGTGGAGTCAGCCGCGTACCTCGAGCCGGCGTTCGCCGTCCGCAAGCCGGTCACCTGACCACGTACTCGTCCGTCGAGGCGAGGCTCACCGTTCTTCATCAGGAGTTCTACAGATTATCTGTCGCCCCCTTGACAAACGACTGATAACGATATATCGTGATAACACGATAACTATCGAGAAAGGATAGCCAATGAGAAACAAAGATTTTGATGACACCTCTCGCCGCCGCGCTGACCACAGCGAAACCAGTCCGTACGAAGCCCACGCTCACGACCTGCACCGCCACGGCCCCCACCGAGGGGGACGAAGCGATGAAAGTCGCGAACGCGACGGCTTTCGAGGGCGCAGAGGGCGCGGACGGCGCGGTGACGTTCGCTACGCAGTCCTCGCGCTGCTCGAGGAGCGGCCGATGCACGGCTACGAGATGATGCAGGAGCTCTCCGAGCGGACCCAGGGCCTCTGGCGTCCGAGCCCGGGCTCGCTGTACCCGGCGCTGCAGCTCTTAGAGGACCAGGGCCTCGTGCGCTCCGAGAGCGCCGATGGCCGCCGCCAGTTCACGCTCACCGACGAGGGGCGTGCGGAGCTGAAGGCTCGCCCCACGGCCACGGCGCCGTGGGAGTCAATGGTGCACGACGCGGACCTCGGTGACATGGCCTTGCGTTCGGCTCTGCATCACGTGGCCATCGCGGTGCACCAGGTTGCAGAAGCGGGCACGCCCGAGCAAAAGGAACGTGCGGACGCGCTGCTCAAAGAGCTGCGCCGTCAGCTGTACCTGCTCTTGGCAGAGACGCTCACGCCCCGAGAGGACTAGCGGCGCCCCGAGCGAACGCCGGCTCCGGATGCTCTCGAGCCGGCTATTTGGCTACGAAGGCGAGACCACCCTGGGGGACGAAGGCGGCACCCGCCACCGTTACCCGGGTGATCTCGCCCGTGTGTTCGTTCATCGTCCCGAGGTAGTTCGCCGGATAACCAGCCGCCGGACAGGTCGCCGGGGCTCCGTTGGCCCCGCAAGGCGTGACGGCGACCACCGGTTGACCAACGGTGAAGCTGCCGGTGATGAGATCAACGGCGTCGTTCGTCGAATCGGTGGCGAACAGCGATCCCGACGAATCAGTGGGCCAGGCCGTGTCGTCGACTGACTGGCCGAGCGAGAGCACGCTCAAGCTCTGGTGCGACGTTCCCGGCGCGCTCACGTAGATCTGCTCCTCGTCGCCTTGGCTCGTCAGCATGAAGTCTCCGCCAAAGCGCCCCCCAAACGGAACGATCTCGTTCGAGTCCGGGTCGGTCAGTGCGAGCTTGGTTCGGTGTCCGTTCTTGGATTGGCCGACGTTCGCGACGGTCGCCGAGCTCTCGTCGTAGAAGAGGGGCGTGACCGTCGCCACCTTGGTCGACGCGTCGAGCGTCACCGTGTAGACCGCCGGATAGGTCGGCTGGGGGGCGGCGCCGCCGCTCGTTCCCGGGGCCGAGGCGCTGATGAGTATTTGGCCGTGATCAATCGAGATGGCGTCGGTGCCGCCGTTGTGGGGCAGCGCCTCGCTGTAGGCGTAGTGGGTCACGGCGCTGCTCGCGGGAGCTGACGGATTGATCAGATAGAGCGAGGAGTTGGCGTCCTCGTTGACCGTGGCGAGAACGCCGAGGCCCGGGTCAACCGTAACCCCATCGGTCTTGCCCATGACGTCCCACTGGGCAACGACGGTGCCGCTCAGCGTGAGCTCGAGAACGGTGCTGTCACGGTTGCCGTCGGAGCTCGCTTCGCCTTGGGGCCCCACGCCGTTTTGAAAGCCGACGAAGAGATCGTTGTCCGAGCGGCTGATGTCGTCGGGATCGCTCAATGTCTCGGTGTGCGAGACCGTCGATCCCGCCGTTGTATACGTGTGATGCAGGGACGACCCCGTCAGGATCTGAGTCGCTTGCAGCGAAGGCGTCGTCGCCGACGCGACGAATGAGTTCATCGCTCCTACGACGAGGCCCGAGAGCCCGAGCGCGATCGTAGCGAGTGTGCGCAGTGTACGAACAGTCATGATCAGCCACCTCCGTGGGGTTTCGTCCGCACCATAGGGTCGCAACATGAAATGGCAGTGACTGCTCACCCACCCTCGGGTGACAACTTTCCAAGAGTTGGCGTGGATCTCTAGATTCGGCGTCGGCGGATAGCTCGACGCGTGTACTTCACGATCTCATAGAGCGCGCCCAGCACGATGATGGCAAACAGGGCGGGACCGGCGAGGCGGACGATCCACTCGAAGCCCGCGATGAAGCCACGGATGCTGTCGTGCCAGGCCTTGCCAAAACCGGTACGCGTCGTCGCCACGTGGTGCCTCGTCTCGGTGACGTTCACCGTCAGGGAGGCGTAGGTCGTCTCATTGGCGAGCACCTTCAGCTGGCCCTGGTCCTGTTCGATCTCGGTTTGAATGGTGTCGATCTGGTTCTGCACGGCGAGAATGCCACCGATCGTCGTCGCTTTGGTCATGATCCTCAGGTACTGGGCGAGACTCGCCTTGAGAGCCGAGATGCGTGCCTGAAGGTCAACGTACTGGCCGGTCACGTTGTTGGACGACGTGTTCACCGACGTCGCCCTACCAGCGCGTTCCACCTCGGCGACGAAACGCGCGAACGACGGCTCGGGTACCTGCAGGACGATGGTTCCCGACGCGAACGAGCCAGAGGTGCGACGGGAGTTGGCCTGTGTGCTGGTCACGAGGCCGTGGAGCTGAGTCGCGAGTGAGGCGAGCTTCGCAAAGGTCGATTCGACTCGACCTCGAGCGACGGCGAGATTCACCGTTCCCGTCGACTCGATCTTCTGGGTGGTAGCGGCGGCAAACCCGGTACCCGTGAGGGTCTTCGCTTCAGCTGGGGGCAGGAGCGCGGTGCCGACGCTCAAGGAATTTGGCGCGACCGGACTGGCCTCCCCGCGCACGGTCGTCGGCGTCGTTGACAGCTTCGCGGGCGCCAGCGCCTCACCTCGAAAGAGCGGCACCGCGATGGCGCTCACGAGCACGAGCACCGCGGCGACGGCGAACAACGTGCGTGGTCGCCCCGGTTCGCGAATTACGTCCGGCACGAGCCTCCGGCGTGGGGTGACCTCGTCGACTGCCGCGGCCCCAAGGATCGCCGCCTTCGCGAGGTCTGAAACTTCACACTCTGCGGCCGCGCGGAACAACGCGTCCCTCAGAATGCCTTCGTCGATCATGGTCATCCGGTTTCCTTCTCGTCGTGGGACGTGTGCCGCGGCGATACGTCGCTCAGCGCAGGATTAAGGGCCAGGCGGCGGCGAGCTTCGTTGAGGCGGGACTTCACCGTGCCGGGCTTGCGCGATATCGCGACGGCGATTTCGCGTTCGCTCAAGTCCGCGTAGTAGCGCAGCACGATCACGACGCGCAGATGCACGGGCAGGTCGCCGAGCGCGCGTCTGACGTCGTGGCTGAGCTCGATTCGATTCGACGTATCGTCTACGGCCACGCTCTCGAGCCCGGCGGCCTCGCCTCGGTGGTCGCGGTGGGGGATCTCCTTGCGCAGCTTCGAGTTGCAGGCGTTGACCACGACCCGGTACAGCCACGGCTTGAAGCTCGCCTCCTGTTGGAGGGCGTCGCGAAACTTCCACGCACGGAGGAAGGCTTCCTGCACGGCGTCCTCGGCGTCGAGGCGATTGCCAAGAATCAAGTAGGCCGTGCGGACGGACTGGGGATAGCCATCTTCCAGCCAGGCCGCGAGGTCGGTCATGGTGCTAAAGCCTTGCACGAGATAGCGCCCTCCGCCCTTGACGAATGATCCGCTCCCATACCTATAGAGACGCGCACGGAGTGCAAAAGGTTCGCCAAAGTTTCTCTCCGCGAAAACGACTAGAAGATGAGGTAGGAGGTTCGAATGAGTGCAACCATGCGCGCCTGGGCCGTTTCGAAGCCAGGACCAGTCGATTCGGGTCCACTGGTCGCCGTCGAGCGCGAGATCCCTGAACCGGGCCGAGGGCAGCTTCGACTGCGGGTCATCGCGTGCGGGGTCTGTCGCACCGACCTTCATCTCGTCGAGGGTGACCTCGCGCCGCGCCGCCCGCTCGTCATTCCCGGCCACGAGATCGTTGGCGTTGTCGACGAGCTCGGACCCGAGAGCACCCGGTATGCGGTGGGCGAGCGGGTTGGCGCCGCGTGGCTCGCGCGCACGTGCACGAAATGCCGCTTCTGTCTCGCGGACAAGGAGAACCTCTGTCTTTCGCCGACCTTCACCGGGTGGGACGTCGACGGTGGCTACGCGCAGTACGTCGTCGTGAACGAGGACTACGTGTACACGCTCCCCGAACAGTTCGGCGACGTCGACGTGGCGCCTCTGCTCTGTGCGGGCATCATTGGCTATCGCGCCCTGCGCCAGAGCCAGCTGCCCGAGGGAGGACGCCTTGGCATCTACGGCTTTGGCGGTTCGGCCCATCTCACGGCGCAGGTGGCGATCGCCGAGGGTGCGAGCGTACACGTGAGAACTCGTGCACCCGAGGCGAGAGAACTCGCCCGGTCGCTCGGGGCGAAGAGCGTGGGTGACACCGTCGATCCACTTCCCGAGCCGCTCGACAGCTCCATCCTCTTCGCGCCGGTTGGCACCATCGTGCCGACGGCCCTCTCGTCACTCGACCGCGGCGGTACCCTCGCCATCGCGGGCATCTACTTGAGCGACGTGCCGTCGCTCAATTACGAACGCCATCTCTTTCAAGAAAAGACGTTGCGCAGCGTGACGGCGAACACGAGGAAGGACGGACGTGATTTTCTCGAAGCCGCGGCGATGATAGGGATCAAGGTCTCGGTGAACCCGTACCCGTTTGGAGAAGCCGACCGAGCGCTCGCGGACCTGAAGCACGAGCGATTCACGGGTGCGGCCGTGCTCGTGGACTTCGACTCTTGAGCGCGTCCACCTTTCGCGAGTATGTGGCGAACCTAGAACAGCTCGGCGAACGGCGCGCTCTCACCAGTCGATCGTTCTTGAAGATTGACCGGTTGACCTACCGCGAGCTGAGCGCGCGCGTACACCAGGTGGCGCACTACCTCTCGGGCGAGGGGATCGGTCGGGGCGATCGAGTGATGATCGTCGCCACGAACTCGCCACGCTGGGTGGAACTCCTCCTCGGCTCGCTCCTCCTCGGCGCCACCGCGGTGCCCGTCGACGTCGTGAGCACGCCCGAAGCGTTGCGACGCTACATCGCAGAAACCGAGCCCTCGCTCATCTTTACCGGCGCCGACCGCTCGGAGGAGCTGGGCCACCAGGGGCGGCGACTCGACGACCTCGGTCAACTTATCGCGTCGTCGCCGAGCAGTGCCCCCGACGTCGAGCTGGACGCCGAGTGGCCAGCCCTCATCGTCTTTACATCCGGCACGACGGCCGCTCCGAAGGGCGTCGTCTTGAGCCAGAAGAACGTGCTCGCCAACATCGACGGCGTGCTCGCGCGCGTCGACGTCGACCCGAACTGGCGCTTTCTCTCCGTGTTGCCGCTCTCGCACACGTACGAGCTCACGAGCACGCTTGCGGTGCTCTCGATGGGTTCAGGCGTGTACTACGTCGCGAAGGTCACCCCTCACTCCATCGCCGAAGCCCTCATCGACTTTCAAATCACGACGATCGTCGCGATTCCCCAAATGCTGGCACTCATGCTCGAGAACGTTGAGCGAACCGCCGAGGAGGAGGGAAAGGCGCGCTTGCTCGCCGTCGGTCTCGCACTCGCGCCACATCTGCCAATGGCACTTCGGCGCGACCTGTTCAATACCGTGCACCGCCGCCTGGGCGGTCACCTGAATCTGGTCATCACCGGGGGCGCGTTGATCCCCCTCGACATCGCGACCACGTGGGAGAAGATGGGGATCCGCATGGTCCAGGGCTACGGGCTGACCGAGACGTCGCCGATTCTCACCTGTAACTCGCTCGAGGATCGCCGACTCGATTCGCCGGGTCGCGCGCTCGACAACGTGGAGCTCCGCATTGCAGGTGACGGCGAGATCCAGGCGAGGGGTCCGAGTGTCTTTCGCGAGTACTGGCACAATCCCGACGCGACGAGGGACGCCTTCACCGAGGACGGCTGGTTTCGCACCGGCGACGTCGGTCGACTAGAAGATGGCTATCTCAAGATCGAAGGACGACTCAAGTTCGCCATTGTACGCAGCAGCGGCATGAAGGTCTTTCCTGAAGACATCGAAATGGTCGCGCACGGTGATTCGCGCCTTGGCGAACTCTGCGTCGTCGGGGTTACGGGCGACCGGGACGAGTCCGTCGTCGCGGTCGTCATCGCCGATGAACCCGACGACGTCGTCGAACGCGGGATCGCCGAGCTCAATTCGAAGCTCGCGTCGTTCCAGCACGTCGACTCCTGGCGTCGCTGGCCCGACTCCGACTTTCCTCGCACGCGTCTGTTGAAAGTCGACCGACGAACGGTGCAGGACTGGGCGAACGATGAGGGCCCCGCCGAGACGCACCACGAGACCACCACGGCGGTAGAGAGCCAAGACCCCCTCGTTCTCGCGATCCGCACCACGCTCGACGATCCGTTGATCGCGGTCAACGACGACGATCGCCTCGATGACCTGGGGCTCGACTCGCTGCTGCGGCTGAGTCTTGCGTCGGTCCTGGAAGAGCGGCTCGGCGTCTCGGTTCCCGACGAGAAGATGACGCCCGCGATGACGGTGAACGAGCTTCGCGCGCTGGTCAGCGAGAGCAGTCCGACGGGTTCTCAGTCGCCTCCTCCGACCTGGCCGTACCGGCGCGACGTGCGGGTGGTCGGCAACGCTCTGCGTGATCACGTTGTCGCGCGATTCGTCGAGCACTGGGTCACGCTCGATGTCGAAGGCGACGACGTGCTGCGCACGTTGTCAGAACCATCGCTCTTCATCTTCAACCACAGCGACGACTTCGACGGTCCGGTGATCTATCAGTCACTGCCACGCGAGATTCGAGACCATCTCGCGGTCGCAACCGGTGCGGACGTGATGAGCGACCACAAGGTGCTCGCCTTCATCGTACGGCTCTGCTTTGCGGGCTTCGCCTTTGCGCGCAGCGAGCCCTACATGCCGAGCCTCGAGTACGTCGGGCGACTCATTGATCGAGGCTGGCACGTCCTCATCGCCCCCGAGGGTCGACTCAGCGCCAACGGCGAGCTTCAAGAGTTCAAGTCGGGAATTGGACTGCTCGCGGTGAGTCTCGGGGTGCCTGTCGTACCGATGAAGACCATCGGGCTTTCGGGCACCGTACCGCTGCACGCCAAATGGCCGATGAGGCAGAGCCGGGTCACGGTGCGCATCGGCGAACCCGTGCGCTTTGCTCCCTCGATCGACTACGAGGAGGCGACCGCGACGCTGCACAGTCTCCTCGCGAAACTCTAGCTGCCGGAATTCGAGTTCGCGAATAGCGACGAGGCTACTGGCGGTACGAGTAGAAGCCCTGGCCCGACTTTCGGCCCATGAGGCCCGCCTGGGTCATGCGCGAGAGCAACGGCGGGGGGGCGAGGTGGGACTCCTTGAACTCCTCGTACAGCGACTCAGCAACCGCGAGTGTCGTGTCGAGTCCGATGAGGTCGGTGAGCGCGAGCGGCCCCATCGGGTGAGCACAACCCACCACCATGCCGGTGTCGATGTCCTCGGCACTCGCAAATCCCGACTCCAACATGCGAATGGCCGAGAGCAGGTAGGGGATGAGGAGCGCGTTCACGACGAAGCCCGCGCGGTCCGGGGACGTGATGACCTTCTTATTGAGCGAATCCGTCGCGTACGCCGACGCGCGGGCGGCGGTGTCGGAACTCGTGAGGAGCGAAGAGATGAGCTCGACCAGTCGCAGCACCGGCACGGGATTGAAGAAGTGCATCCCGATGACCTGCTCGGGGCGCGTGGTCACCATCGCGAGCTTGATGATGGGAATAGAGCTCGTGTTGGTCGCGAGAATGGCCGTCGGATCCTCGACGACGGCGTCGATCCGACGAAAGACATCGAGCTTGATTTCCTCGATCTCGGCGACGGCCTCGATGACGAGCTCACAATCGGCCAGGTAGGAAAAATCGGTCGAATAGGTGAGCTGTCCTCGCACGCGCTCGGCCTCTTCCTCGGCCATCTTTCCCGACGTCACGGCGCGGCTCAAGGAACGCTCGACCCGCTCACGACCGGCCGAGAGCGAGTCGTCGTCTCGCTCGAGAACCATAACCTCCGCGCCCGCACGCGCGGTGACCTCAGCGATGCCCGAGCCCATCAGACCGCAACCCACGACTCCTACTCGTTCCATGAAGTCTCCTCGCTCGTCTCGAGGCCCGAGTCTACGGCGCGGGCGTAGCGGCTTTCCCCTGGCGGCCTCGCGAGGCGTGCCGGTGCGGTGACTACGATTGACCCGAGTCACGACGGAGGTCACCATGGACACGGTCAACGTCATCGTTGAGATCCCACGTTTTAGCCAGAACAAGTACGAGTACGACCACGAGA